>JAKSKB010000013.1 GCA_024401975.1 Bacteroidales bacterium
TTTGCAAACGCATTCGTTCGAGCATATATGGACAATTACATATCTTCTCTGAAGTCCTCTGAAGTAGAAGGCCGGGTTGTCAGGAATAGGCAGCACGAACGATTTTGCAGCCAATTGACAGAAGATATAATATCAGATAGCCATAATCAATTCCAAACATGTCAGTCGTAATTAAAAAAGTAGCTCGTAGGCGTGAGTTGAAGGCTTTCATCAAATTCCCCGAAATCCTTTACCGCGATTGCGGGTATTATGTGCCTAAACTGTATTTCGACCAGTTCAACACCCTCTCACCGAATCGTAACCCGGCATCTGAATTCTGCGAATCGGCTTTGTTCCTTGCCTATAAGGACGGTGCTCTTGTCGGAAGAGTGGCCGCCATAGTCAACCGGAGGGCAAATGAACAGTGGAATCATCAGGAGGTACGCTTCGGGTGGCTGGATTTCGTGGATGACCGGGAAGTCTCGCAGGCCTTGCTCAAACAGGTGGAAGAATTCGGCAGACTGATAGGGATGAATAAAATCGTCGGGCCTCTCGGATTCACCGACTTTGATCCGGAAGGCATGCTCGTGGAGGGTTTTGACGCCCCCAGCACAATGGCGCTGAATTACAATTACCCGTACTATCCGGAGCATATGGAGGCCTTGGGGTTCAAAAAGGACGTTGACTGGGTGGAATATAGAGTAAAAGTCCCGGATGAGCGTCCGGAACGGATTGAAAGGCTGTCAAAGATAATTAAAGAGCGTGCAGGTGTTCACAGGGCCGATATCAGCCGACGGGATCTTGCCAAGCCGGAGGTCTGCCACGAGTTGTTCCATCTCATCAATGAATGTTACAGGGACCTTTATGATTTCACTGTCCTGCCGGACTCTATGGCCGAGAAATATATGGGCCTCTATTCGAAGGTGGTTGATACGAGGTATCTGTCTTTCTTGAGAAATGAAAAGGGCGAGATGGTGGCTTTCGGGATAGCAATGCCATCCATTGTGGAAGTACTGCAGAGGACAAAAGGCAGGCTGTTCCCGTTCGGATGGTTGCGGCTGTTATGGACTCTCTTCGTCAAACACGGAGAAGGCGTTGAGATGCTTCTGGTGGGGGTGCGTCCCGATTACCATAATACCGGAATCAACAGTATGGTGTTTGCAGACATCCTGGGTGCGTATATCAGGAATAATGTCAAGTGGGCTGAGACCAATGCCATACTTGAAACCAACCTCAAGAATCAAGGACAGTTCCGTGATTATGAACACCTTATCGAAAGAAGAAGGAGGGCTTACGCCAAGTCTTTGTGATTAGAATTTTCTTAAAATTTGAATCACGCGCAAGCTATCAGTATGATTTCTGACTGCGAGCCGAATGTAATTCCTGCCATTGAAAGCGACCTTCGTGCCGCAATCCTTTATCAGGATGTTTTCACCACCTTCAGACTGTTGGAGCAGGTTGGCTTCACCCCCGCCTGACGGTGAATCTCCCGACTATGATGACCGCCAGCATAATGAGGAAGCATAGGCAGCACATACGCCCCGTGAGGTCCCCATAGCGCACGAAGAAAGTCTGTCCGTCATAGAGTCCCACACTCCCCTGCAAGACTTGCGGTTCCCACCACTCGCTGCTTTTGACGATATGCCCGCGGCAATCGATTATGGCCGAGATACCGGTATTGGCACATCTGGCCACGTCCCGCCTCAGTTCTATGGCGCGGAGCGAAGCGTAACTCAGATGCTGGTGATACCCGGGAGTATTCCCCCACCACGCATCATTGGTGATGACGGCTAGCGCCTGCGCCCCCTTCCTGACATAGTCGCGGCAATAGTCACCGTACACCGATTCGTAGCACACCGCACATCCCAGCGGGATACGGGAAGCGACCCCCGTCGAATCGTAGGTGTTGACGTTGAGCAGGGTTATCTCGTCCTGCCCTTCGCAACGTCCCATCACGCCGCCGAGCTTTTCGTCTATCGGGAGAAAAACTTTGGGATACGGCAGCGATTCTACCGCGACCACCAGTTTGCTCTTATGGAATATCTCCGTGCGTCCTGTCCGGTCCAGCATAAGCGCCGAGTTGTGAGAGCGATACCATCTTCCGTCGAGCAGTTGTACGGCCAGAGCGGAAGGAGCTTCCGGCGAGGGGGGCGAGAATTCCGTGGACGATGCTCCGAAGAGTACGTTGACGCCCGGTTTGTCAGACACGAGCGCACACAGACTCTGCCAAGTGGGACTTTCATTCTCGCGACCGATTACGATGTCGTTGGTAAAGGTCTCGGGAGCCATCAGCAGCATCGGGCGGGATTCGCTGCACAACCGTCCCGCAAGGGAGCGTTCGGCCATATCCTTGAAAATGGCATTCTGCTGACTCTGGCTGAGGTGTTGGAATTTCTGGTAAGGGTCAAAACTCGGTTGTACAACGGTTACCTCCAGTGTTCCCCGGCCGCCGTCTCTCACGTCGAGATTTCGGGAGACTTCGTAAGATGCGGCAACGGGGCCTCCGATGAGAAGGACAGCCACCATAATTACGACCGCCGTCTTGATTTTCTTCATTTCGAAAACGTGGCCGCTGAATAACAGAAGCAATATGTAGAATATCCACAAGTTGGAAAGCCATATCCAGAGTGAGCCGCCGAGCGTTCCGGTGTATTCGTACCACTGCACTAAATCCACACTGCGAGCGAATGCATTGCCCAGTGTGAGCCAGGGCCAGGAAATCTGGACGTTCATATAGATTCTTTCCCAGGCAATCCACGTCACCGCAAGGAAAATATAGGCAAGCGGAGTACTCAGGAACTTCTTCGAACCGCGGTACAATGCAAATATGAGCGACATCTGGAGTGCATTGAGCAGGATGGCGGCCACTCCTCCTCCCAGCGTGGCGTTGCACACCCAGAACGTGGTCAAAGCGTTCCACATCACGAATGCAAGGTAGTGCCACAAGAAGAAGTGTTTCACTTTCCCGGCATCAGCCACCAGTTCCATCAAGAGAAGAGGTACGAGACCGGCAAGAGCAAGAAAGCCGGTGTGCGGCACGAGGAACGGGATTCCCATCAGCAGCGCAAACAGAAGCGCGAGTACAAACAGTTTCCTATTCGTCTTTCTCATATATGGCGTAATTTTTCCATTTATCCACAAGAGCTGTCATATCGGCAGGCAAGCAGGATTCGAAATGCATCCACTTGCCCGTGGAGGGGTGCGCGAAGCCGAGTGTCCTTGCGTGAAGGGCCTGCCTGGGGCAGATGTCGAAGCAGTTCCGTATGAACTGCGAGTATTTCGAATATATCGTCCCTTTGCGTATCCTGTCGCCTCCGTAGCGGGCGTCGTTGAAGAGCGGATGACCTATGTGTGCCATATGTACCCTTATCTGATGGGTACGACCCGTTTCCAACCTGCATTCCACCACAGTCACGAATCCGAAGCGTTCAAGTACACGGTAATGCGTCACGGCGCGTTTGCCGGAAGGGTCTTCGCCTCCGCATGCGCGACGACGGAGCCTGTCATTCAGATCCCGCCCTATCGGCGCATCCACTGTCCCTTCGTCTTCCGCCAGATTGCCCCACACGACGGCCACGTAACGGCGGTCTATGCTGTGTTCGAAGAACTGGGCGGCGAGTTTAGCCTGCGATTCATCATTCTTTGCCACCACCAGAAGTCCGCTGGTGTCCTTATCTATCCTGTGGACAAGTATTCCCATCCTTTCATCATCCGCATCGGGCCCCTGCGATATACCCAGATAGTGGGAAAGAGCATTGACAAGCGTGCCATCGAAATGTCCGTGACCGGGATGCACCACCATACCGGCGGCTTTGTTCACTATGAGGAAGTCATCGTCTTCATAGACTATGTCCAGGGGGATGTCTTGAGGAAGTATCTCGAGTCCGCGGCGTCTGTAGGGCATCACAAATTTGATGACGTCTCCGGGGCGGACTATACGGTTGGCCTTGGCCGGAACATCGTTGACCAGAACGAAACCTTCCTTTATGGCCAGCTGAACGCGATGCCTGGAAGTATCCTCGAGGTGGCCGGACATGAACTTGTCCAGTCTCAGGGGGCTTTGTCCCGGGTCAACGTTCAAGCGGAAATGCTCGAAAAGGTCTTGCTGCTCATCGAGTTCCTCTATGTCATCAAGCCATGCCTTGTACATGGAATATCAGAATTTGCTGATTCTACCCTCGTCCAGCGTCAGAGAGATGGACACTTCGGAACCCATATCGCATACCGCGTCGGAAGCCGCCGGGGATTGAAGATAGACCATCGCATTCAAAGAGTCGTCATAATTCTTGACGGTTTCGTCGAACTTAAGGTGACCGACGTTGAGAGAATAGTCGTGTATGACGTCCACGGCTCTGGAATACTTGAATCCCGTGACGTCCGGGACGTTGGTGGTGCAGTCAAAGGTGCTGAGCCCTACCACGAGATCCACTGTGGCCTCACTTTCAATAGGGGTTCCGGGCTTTATCTGCACGCTGCGGTAAAGCTGGCGCAGGACGTTGTTGGTGGCCATGTCGCTCACGTATATTATGCGGCCCAGGGAAAGGCCCTTGGAACGCAATTCAGCCTTGGCCTGACGCATCGACACGCCTATCAGATCGGGCATAGCCACCATCTTGGGATGGAGGGCGTTGATGGTCAGCATCACGCGGCGTCCCGGCTTGACGCTGACTCCGGCATAGGGATTCTGGTTCACCACTGCCCCGCCGGTACGTCTCCGCGCGTAGATGGAATCAGTCACTTCCACTCTTATCCCCTTTTCGGCTGCAAGCGCCGAAGCCTGCTGCTGCGTCATATTGGTGAAGTCAGGAACCTCCACGACCTTGCTGTGCCGTGTGACCACTCCGAGCAGAATGGATGCCATCAACGTGAGTCCGAGGATGAGCGCCACCGCACCGAGTATGTTTTTCACTATCCAGTTGCTGAAAAATCCTTTTGACATAGAATTTGATGCTATTCTTTGCAAAGGTACAAATTATTTGGCGTAATCACCAAGTCCACAGGCATATCATAATCATCCACCGGCACTTTTTCCACGAAATGCGAGTCAAAGCACACACCTGCCACGGGACAGTGCAAAACGGGGAGCAGTCTGTCATAGAAACCCTTCCCTCTTCCAAGCCTCCGGCCGGACGCATCGAATGCCAGCCCCGGGATTACCGCAAAGCCTATCTCATCCGGGTGAACAGTAACGGCGGCGGCAGAAGGTTCCGCTATGCCCCTGTATCCTTCTTTCATCCGTGCCGCATCGTAGAGGCGCAGTTCCAGCACATCGCCGCAAACCACGGGCAGGGCCACTTTCCTGTCTTCCGCCAGATGACGTATGAATGCGTGGGTGTCCGGTTCTCCAGGGATGGACCAATACAGAAGTACAATGTCCGAATCACGGAATCCATCCAGGGTTTCAAGCCTGTCCCAGATGCCGCAACCGCCCTTTTCGCAGGGCAACGCACGCATACGTGCCCTCAGTTCGTTCTTGCTTTCCATTACATTCGCGGAGGACCGCCGTGACCTCTGTGGACGGAATTCATCACCTTGTCACGGTCAAAATTGCCGAATCTCCAGGTGAGTGTCAATATGAGATAACGTCCGAGGGTATTGTTTACCGTTTCGCGCACTATGTTATCGGAATAGCTCACGCTGTGGTTCTTGGCCTGTCCCAATATGTCGTAACCCTTGAGAGCAAGGGTCATGCGCTTCTTGAAGAGAGTTTTCTGTATCTCCGCGTCAAGTATGTATTCAGCCGGCATATTCTCAGTGTAGCCGTTGTACCAGTTGTAACTGAATTCACTCTTGAATACAAGTCCAGGGGCATCCCAGGTCCAGTTGATTCCGGCTCTGAGCTGGTTGTTGAGCTTGGTGGTGGAGGTGCTTGTCTCTCCCGCCTTGAACCAGTTCTTCCTCACGAGGGTCCTCGCGCTGGCCTGGAGTTCCAGGGCATCCGTCCTGAAAGTACCCCTGAGGCGTTCGGTCACGCTCAGGTCATCGGTGGTGGAAGTGGTTACGTGGTCCGCAAAATAGCCGGCATCGTTGAAATTGGTTATCATTTCCTCCATAAAGGCGTAATATCCCTTCTCGCGGTAAGTCGTCATATCGATGTCGCGTCCCATATAGGAAGACGATACCGACCAGCTGGCGCTGAGCATATTGGCGATGGAGAATCCGCTGTTCCTTATGGGGATGTTGACGAAGGAGAACATATTGGCATTGCCCGAGGTAGGTCCGTTGAAGGGCATCGTGTAGTTGAAACTGGCCGAGGGGTTCCATATCAGACTGACTACCGGATCCTGGACGAAGCCTCCGGAAAGGCGTATGTTGAACGAAGTGAAAGTTTCCTTGTTGTTATATCTTATGTCCCCTCGGATGTTGTGCGAGAAATACGGCTTCAGGGAAGGGTTTCCGAACTTGACGTTGTTGGGGTCGGCGTTGTCTGGCACAGGCATAAGCTTGGATATGTCAGGCTGGGAGGTCGTTCCCCGGTAGAAGAGTCTCGCGTTGGCGTTCTCGTTGAATTCCCACCATACCATAGCTTGCGGCGACCATCTCCACAGAGTCGTGCGGTATGGATCCACGGCAGCATATCTGCCTGTCTCCGCGTCGTATCGCGTCGTGTTGTTGCTCGTGGTCGTGGGTATGGCCGACAATCCTATCTGCGCACGCGATTTTTCCCTCTGGTACATCAGGTTGGCCCCTATCGTATGACTCGTGGATGCATTCAGGATGTTGTTGGAATTCTCATAGGAAGGGAGACCGGTCTTGAGGTCGGTGGTATTCTTGTCGGAGACATTCTTGTTCCACCGCACGGAATAGTTTCCTTCCAGATAGAAGCAGTTGCCCAGAGGTTCGGTGTAGGTGACGTTACCCGTCAGCGAGACGGCGTCCGATTTTCTGGTATATCGCTGGTTGACGAGAGAGTCGGCCTCGCCTGTATAATAACGGCTGTCTGTGCGTTCGGTTCCGTTGAGATTGTTGTTCGAGTACGAATAGCGGCCCATCACGGTTATGGTCCGGCCCGGGATTCCGAGTCTCTGGCGGAACAGCAGGAATCCGCTGGTAGAGACGTTCTTGTTGAAACCGCTCCTGTCGATGGACACATCGCTTACGCGATGATTCTCATCCGCTATGCCGCTGTACTTGGTCTCCTCGCTCTGTTCCAGAAAGGAGCCGGAGCCGAAATTGACCTGCGGCTCGAATATGATGGAGGTGTTTTCGGAAAATTTGTGTTCCAGACGCACTCCGAAGCGGTGTCCGCGCGAATATGTGCGGTCATCGCCCTGCGAACTGACCAGAAGAGTGTCACCGCCCTGATATCTGGTCTCATCAGCCTTTTCAGCAACATACTTGTCGGAGAAGTTGAAGAGGTAGTTGCTGCCAAGATCCATCTTGTTGTCGAACAGGGTCCACGCCCCATTGGCTCCGGCCATCCACGAGGTGGTGATGCCGTTGTCACCACGGCCGCCCGCTCCCATTCCACGGCCCATTCCGCCGCCCCGCATATTGCCCATCATCGAGCCGGCCAGATCGTTGAATCCCCTGTTGTTGGTATTGTTGCCGTTGACCAATGCAGAAAGCTGCTGCTTATCGGTGAAGTTGCCGACAAAACCGGCCGTCTGATACCTCGCGTCAGTAAATTTACCCCCGTCGGGAAGGTCCGCCCCGCCGCCGGCCATCAGACTGCCGAAGGCCCCTTTCATCATTCCCGGCTTGATGTTCAGGTCGATGACGTGCTCTTCTTCACCGTCATCGATGCCTGTGAACTCGGCCTGTTCGGATTTCTTTTCGATGACCTTCACCTTGTTGATTATATTCGCGGGGATGTTCTTGGTGGCAAGCTGGGGGTCATCCAGAAAAAAAGTCTTGCCGTCTATCGTTATCTTGGTAATGCTCTGACCGTTGACCGTAACGGAACCGTCATCGCCCACTTCCACCCCGGGAAGTTTTTTGAGCAGGTCTTCCAGAACGTCATTTTCCGTTGTCTTGAACGAGGACGCATTGTATTCGATGGTGTCTTTCTTGATGACTATCGGATTGCCTTCGGCCGTCACACGTGCGGCTTCCAGGGCCTGGATGTCGGTCTCCATCTTCAAGGTGCCCATATCAAGATCGGCTTCCACTGTCACTTTCCTTTCGAGGGGCTTGTATCCCATAAGTTCGGCTTTTACCGTGTACCTGCCGTCAGGCACCTGCTCGAATCTGACAGCCCCGTCCGCATCGGACAAGACATATTTGAAAACTTTTGAAGCACCTTCGCGCGTGAGAGAGACGGTTGCAAAAGAAACGGGATCCGACGTGCTGCCATCAAGCAGTTTCAATCTGAGAGTCGATTGTCCGGCAAAAACCGGCGCCACAAAAGACACGGCCAGAAGAAAGATGACAAGGAGAATGATTTTCTTAATTTTAATTCTTATTGATACGGTTGGGATTAGTACGCAAAAATTGTTCCCAAGAGGAAGCGCGTCCCGCTCCGGCAAGAGGACTTGATGACTGGTAGAAATGACACATCGCTATAGCAAGGGCATCGGTCGCGTCAAGCCACTTCTCTTCGATGTCAATGCCGAGTGTGCGTTGTACCATCAGGGACACCTGTTCCTTGGAAGCCGCGCCGTTGCCGCAGATGGCCATCTTCGCCTTTCGCGGAGCATACTCGAATACGGGGATTCCTTTTTCGAGGGCCGCGATCATCGCTGCACCCTGAGCCCGCCCCAGTTTGAGGATGACCTGGGCATTTTTTCCGTAGAATGGCGATTCTACGGCCAGATTGTCCGGAGCGTATTGCTCGCACAAGGTGCTGACCTTGTCATAAATCCGGCGCAACTTGACGTAGGCATCCACCTCCTTGCGGAGGTCGAGCACGCCCATATCCACAAATGAAGGATGTCCCGCGGCATCCACACGGACGACCCCGTAACCAAGCATATTGGTTCCGGGGTCGATTCCAAGTATGGTGACGCTCCGCAACATCCGGTCTAGTCTATGATATCGAACCCGGTGTAGGGACGGAGCACTTCGGGGATGATGATTCCCCGGGGTGTCTGGTTGTCTTCGAGAAGGGCTGCCACCACGCGTGGAAGGGCAAGGGAACTGCCGTTGAGAGTGTGGCAGATGGTCATCTTTCCGTTCTCATCTTTGTATCTGAGGTGGAGTCTGTTGGCCTGGAACGATTCGAAGTTGGATACTGACGATATCTCGAGCCAGCGGCCTTGCGCCGCGCTCCACAGCTCGAAATCGTAGGTTATGGCCGACGTAAAACTCATATCGCCTCCGCAGAGACGCAGGATACGGTATCGCAGGCCCAGTTTGTTGACTATTCCTTCAACGTGGGCCACCATCTCGTCAAGAGCGGCATAGCTGTTTTCGGGTTTCTCCACCCGGACTATTTCGACCTTGTCGAACTGGTGCAGCCTGTTCAGTCCGCGGACGTCTTTTCCGTACGAACCGGCCTCTCGACGGAAGCAGGGCGTGTATGCAGTGAGTTTCTGCGGAAAGTCATCGGCACTGAGAATGACGTCACGAAAGATGTTGGTAACAGGGACTTCCGCAGTGGGCACCATATAGAAATCATCCAGATTGGCGTGATACATCTGACCTTCCTTGTCCGGCAGCTGCCCCGTGCCGAAACCCGAGGCGGAGTTGACCATTACAGGAGGCTCCACTTCCGTGTAGCCGGCTCCTGTGTTGCAGTCAAGGAAGAAATTGATGAGAGCTCTCTGGAGTTTCGCTCCCTTACCTTTATAGACGGGGAATCCGGCACCGGTTATCTTCACGCCGAGGTCGAAGTCTATGATGTCGTATTTCTTCGCGAGTTCCCAGTGCGGGAGTGCGTCCTGGGGAAGGTTGACTTCGGGGCCACCCGTCTTCACGACCGTATTGTCCTCCGCGCCCGCGCCTTCCGGAACCATATCGCAAGGGAGATTCGGCATAAGGACTATGTTGTCGTTCATCGACTTCTCCGTGCTCTGAAGCTCGGCCAGAAGCTCTGCCGAACGTTCTTTCATCTTCGCCACGGCGGTTTTCGCAATCTCGGCCTGATCCCTGAGCCCCTGTTTCATAAGGGCGCCTATTTCTGCCGCCTTCTGTTTCTGCTGCGAGAGCAGCGCATCGCTTTCCGCCTGTATGGTCCTGCGGCGCGCATCGAGTTCTATTACTTTTCTGACCAGCTCGGACGCATCGAAATGCTTTTTCCTGAGCTTGCTGATGACCATCTCGGGGTCATCGCGCAACATCTTGAGTGTTAACATGATTGTTTGGTATGGATTGCAAAGAGGACCTACACTTTTTTCGAAGTGCAAGTCCTCTCCGGTTATTGCGACAAACCCTTCGAACTAATTTTCAAAAGGGATAACTGAGACGTAAGATTTGTCTTCTTTCTTCTTTGTGAATTTGACGGTCCCGTCAACGAGCGCATAAAGAGTGTGATCCCTGCCCATACCCACGTTGGTGGAAGGGTTGTGTACCGTACCTCTCTGGCGTACGATGATATTGCCGGCCTTTACGACCTGCCCGCCGAATTTCTTGAGTCCGAGACGCTTGCTCTGTGACTCACGACCGTTCTTTGAACTGGATTGACCTTTCTTGTGTGCCATAACTGATACTCTTTAAGCGATTTCGTTAATCTGGATCTTCGTAAGCTTCTGACGGTGTCCGTTGAGTTTCTGGAAGCCCTTGCGACGGATTTTCTTGAATACAAGCACCTTGTCGGCCTTTACTGCGTCATCGAGGACAGTAGCTTTCACCACCGCGCCTTTAACGTAAGGAGAACCTATCTTAACCTTGCCGTCGTTGTCGACGAGAAGGACGGACGCGAACTCCACCGCTTCACCCTTGACCTGAGGAAGTCTCTGGACGAAGATTTCATTGCCAGCTTCAACTTTGAACTGCTGGCCTGCAATTTCTACGATTGCGTACATACAAACTTTTTTTAAGTTCCAACCGCAAGCGGCCGTTATACCGAACGGCTCTTTGTCATGGCTTGGCGGTCATACATATTTCAAGGGGTGCAAATTTAGTCAAAAATATCATTTCAGCAAACATTTGTCGGATTTTTTCGTAAATTGGCGCCCAACATTCCAACGATTATGGAAAATGCTTTCGAATACGCCAGACCCGTGAGCGGAAAGAAATACGTGGCACGCGACAATGACGTGCGGGCCCTGTGCGATTTGCTCAGGCAGGGCGAGCACGTCGCACTGATGACGACGCCGAAATCGGGATGCACTTCCATCATCAACGCCGCACTCCTCAGGCTCCGGACGGAAGAAGCGGATTTCGACACCGTCGAAATGAATCTTTCCGACATACGCACACCGGCGGATTTCCTGCGCAGGCTGGGGAACTCGGTATGCCGCGGCGCCGCATCTTCGGCACGGGAATATGAAGAAATTGTCGGACATCATCTCGAAGGGTCACGTTTTTTCTTTGACAAAGAGCGTTTACGCAATGCCGGGAGCATCATTTCCATCTCCGGGGAACCGGACAGGGATGACACGCTGACGATGCTGCGCTTCCCGTTCTCGGTGGCGGCGCAAAGAGGACGAAGGATGATAGTGGTGCTGGATGACTTTCAGAATCTGGACATTGCGGACGGTGGGGACTTTCTCCTCAAGAATCTGAGCAGCGTGCTCGGGGAAACAGCGAAAGAGCGAAAAAAAGACAATTGCACCTACGTGATGTGCGGTTCGCGCATAAATGCGATGAAAGACATTTTCGAAGAAAAGAAACTGTTTTTCAGAACCGTCAAGACTTATTACCCGCTGCAGCCGGACGAGAATGAGATTGTCGCTTACGTCAACAGGTGCCTGCGTTTGAGCGGAAAGGTCTCCGACAACGGTCTGCTGACTGGAGTATGCCGCCTTTTCAATGGCAATTTATGGTACATCAACCACTTCATGTCGATATGCGACCACCTTTCGATGGGGTATATAATGCAGCCGGTGCTCAAAGACGCGCTTTCCAGAATGATAGCGATACACGAATTGCGTTTCAGGACTATGGTGGACTCGCTGACTTCTTTTCAGTTGAGTTTCCTGAAGGCCGCGCTCGACGGGCATACCCGGTTCAGTTCGTCCGAAGTCATCTCATCCTATGGCTTACATTCTTCGGCAAATGCCAAACGGTTGCGGGAGGCTCTGCTCAAAAAGGAAATCATAACCTTCAACGACAAGGATGAGCCGGTATTCGAGGATCCGCTGTTCGAATATTGGATAAAAAAATATTTTTTCAAGATGAATGTTGAATTTTGACGTTTTTTTAGTACTTTTGCAGTCCCAAGAAAAAGGAGGTGATACAGAAATGATTATAGTACCGGTTAAGGAAGGCGAAAACATTGAGAGAGCGCTCAAGAAATTCAAGAGAAAATTCGAAAAGACTGGCGCAGTGCGCGAACTCCGTGCCCGCAAGAACTTCGAGAAGCCTTCTGTCAAGAAGAGAGCTGCGATGCAGAAAGCCATCTATGTACAGCACCTCCGTCTTCAGGAAGAGCAATAGTTCAGTTTTATTTTTTGAGTTATTGGAAATCAGCCGCTGTTGCGGCACTTGCATTTACCGTATGCCTGGCCTCAACGGCACAGGACAAGGATTACGACAGTTTCGTCAATCCTCCACAGGACCACAGACCGCAGACCTGGTTCCATTTCATCGACGGCAACGTGGACAAGGAGGGCATTACCAAAGATCTCGAAGCTATCAGAGCCGCCGGGATTTCCGGCATACAGTTGTTCCACGGCGGGCAGTCCGGAGTGAACTGGCCCGGTGTCAGACAGCACATCGAGTGTATGAGCCCGTATTGGTACGATGCCGTTGGTCACACCGGAGCGGAGACCGAGAGACTGGGACTCGAGTTCACGATGCAGAACTGCCCCGGCTGGTCGCTGGCGGGAGGACCGTGGTTCTCTCCCGAAGAATCAATGCGCGCGCTAGTAATGTCGAGAACTGTCTTGGAGGGCGGGCGCCATTCAGATTGTCTGCTTCCTGTGGCTCAGGAAGGGAATGATGGTGAGTGGCGCGACTATCGCGACGTGGCGGTACTGGCCTTCCCCACTCCGGATGGCGACGAAGATTGCATTCCGGCACCCGGCAGGGTGACTTCCGATTTCGGAGGAGCCGAGGTAGAAGGGCTCTTTTCCGGACACGGAGAGAAAGTGCGCATAAAGCCCGCATGTGACGGTATCCCGCACACAATCAGCCTCGGCTATGACTCCCCCGTAACCGTGAGAAGCCTGGTTCTGTCACAGGACGGAGGCTTCAATGACTCCTATACCTATGAACTGGATACGCGCATAACGGTGAAGGCCCTGATGTCCGACGGGAGGGAGAAGACAATCCTGGACGCACGGATGCCTGAATGCAATTGGATGGACAAGAGCGTCGACCTCACTTTGGCGTTGGACGAAGTAACGTCGGACCACTTCGATATCATCATAGACAACGGTCGGGAACTCGGTTTTACCGGAATGCGTCTGACATCTGCGGCGCGGATGAACAATTGGGAGGCTGAAACAGCCAGAATCCTGCGTAGCAACATCTATGAAAGCGATTTTACGGAGCAGTCCGCGTCTTCTTTCATATCTTCTTCCGGCATCGTTGACGTAAGCGGCTATATGGACACATCCGGCAGACTCCGCTGGAATGTTCCCGAAGGCAACTGGACGGTCTTGCGCATAGGACACGTCAACACAGGATTCAAGAACGCTCCGGCACCTCCCGAAGCGACGGGATGGGAGTGCGACAAACTTTCAAAAGCCGGGGCGGACAAGCATTTCGCCAACTATATCGGCAAACTCAACGACGGTCCTGTCAAAGGCACACTTGATGCGATGCTCATTGACAGCTGGGAGTGCGATTCACAGACCTGGACCGCAGAGATGGAGAACGAATTCTCCGCTTACAACGGCTACTCCGTACGCCCGTGGCTGCCGGCTCTTTTCGGCTACGTCATAGACAGCCACGAACTGACCTCCTGCTTCCTGATGGACTGGCGCTCCTGCATCAACCACCTATTCGTCAACAACTTCTGGGGAGAAATGGCGGAACTTGCCGCAAAGAACGGTCTCAAATTCGTATATGAGACGGCCGCCGGTGACATCTTCCCGGGAGACATACTGGAATTCAACAAGTTCGCGGACGTGCCCATGTGCGAATTCTGGAGTCACAGCGAACTCAAGCACGTGGGTTCCATCAATTTCAAACCGATAAGACCGACTGCGTCGGCGGCAAGGGTCTATGACAAGAAGCGGGTGTCCGCAGAATCGTTCACTTCGTTCCAGCTGACCTGGGACGAGCATTTCAGCCGCTGGAAGGACCTGGCGAACCAGCATTTCATACAGGGCGTCACACATACGGTATTCCACACATACACACACAACCCCTGCGCCGACACTATGGTGCCCGGCACTTCGTTCGGAAGCGGAATCGGTTCTCCTTTTCTGAGGGGACAGACGTGGTGGAAGCATATGCCTGAATTCACCGAATACCTCACGCGGGTAAGCTATATGCTCGAATCCGGGAAAGCAGTGACGGACGTGCTGTGGTATCTGGGTGACGGATGTATGCACAAACCTGATCAGGAAGCGTATTTTCCGGAAGGTTTCAGATATGATTACTGCACGAGAGACGCTCTTCTGAACAGGATGAGCGTGCGTAACGGAAGGATATGCACGAAGGGCGGCAACAGCTGGTCCGTGATATGGCTTCCGGACAACCACAAGATGCTTCCCTCCACTGTGAGGAAACTGCGTGAGATGGTGGAGTGCGGTGCCGTCATCATAGGCGACAGACCGCTGCTCTGCGGCACGCTGGTGAAGTCCGCGTCCGTGGAATCCGCCGCCGGTGTCGGACCGGAATCATTCAAATGCGACTGCGATGTCCTCTGGGGGGATGGAACGGCGGGGATACACTACGTGGGAAAAGGAAAGGTGCTCAGCGGAATGAAGCTTGACGAAGCTTTGGCCGCATTGGGAATAAAACCGGACGTGCTCGAGGCTGGAGAAGGATTTTCCGGAGCAGGCTGGTTGCATCGCAAGGACAGTTCCAGCGACTGGTACTTCATCGCCAGCGGGCGGGACCGCAGTTTCAGCGGAACCCTCGATTTCAATGCCTCAGGCGAGGTCAGCATCTGGGAACCGGTGAGCGGAGCAAGGAAAAAGGCTGTATGTTCCCGCAATGGGGAGCGCACGGAAGTGGTGATAAATCTTCCTTATGCAGGGTCCTGCTTCGTGGTTTTCGAGCGGAAAGGCACGGAAAACGTCTCCGCGAAACCGGCGGAAAAGTTGGAAAGCATAGGCATCAACGAGGGCTGGACTCTTTCATTCCCTGCCGGCTGGGGCGCTCCCGCACAGATAAAACTTGACTCGCTGGCAGCGTGGAAAGACCTCCCTATGTCAGATGAAGGAAAGTGCTTCTCGGGCACAGCCACCTATACGGACAGTTTCAGGCTCAAGTCCATAAGACGTGGAAATTCCTATGTCCTGAACCTCGGATGCGTGGATGAGGTGGCCGTAGTGTATGTCAACGGAATCAGGGCCGGTACGCTCTGGTGCGAGCCGTACTCCGTCGATGTCAGCGAATTCCTGCACAAAGGAACTAACGATTTGAGGATTGAGGTCACAAGCACCTGGTTCAACCGTCTGGTGTACGACGCCGGTCAGAAAGAGTCCGAAAAAAAAACCTGGGTGCTCAACGGGCCGGATTATGACTCCCCCCTTCGCACCTCAGGTCTTATAGGGCCGGTCAGTATTGATATCTTCCGCTGACCTTCATTCACGACATCATTTACTGTCCTGCCATCGGATGAATCTCTATATCCCAACCTGAAACCATAAAGCTGTCCGGGGTGCTGACTTTACCGAACAGTTCGCCGTCCGCGCATATCTGCACACCGTTATCCGCTTTGACGCATTGGAAAAAGAAGAGGTCATCCGCATTCTTCAGGCGTGACACCACGCTGATGCCCTCGCATCCGGCGCTGAAATCCTGCGGACTGTTATTGATCCATTGCGTCGCCTTTCCGGAGGTCATATCAGACGAATATATCGTTCCACCCGTGAAACAATAGCCGTTGAAAAAGGATACCGAATTGGCCATTGTTCCCGCCCCAAAGTCCCAGCAATCCCTTTCAAGAATCCAGCACACGCCGTGCATCTTCGCTGCGGAATCAACGTAACACAGGCTTACGGCCACGTCATTATTCCCGACACAGATATCCGTTACAGTTACGAAGGATAAGTCGCCTTCGTAACCGAAGTCAATCGAATTCATTGACTTTAATTCTCCCGACTGACTGATTGACAGAAGTTTAAGCCCGTCACGGCCTTTTGCGGCCACATAATAGTTGCCCGAAAGTCCCATATCCATTACGCTGAACTCGCAGGGTTCTTCACTCTTGTAAAGAATTTGTCCGTTCTTCACTATTACGCCGGCGGGATTATCCGGACCGATGGAGCCGCAGCAGGCCCATCCATTTTTGTCACATACTATGTCGTTGAACAAAGCGGAATCAATTCCTTCGCCCAGTTCGACCGGGGTGTCGCCCTTCCATACGGCAGGGATAAAATGACTGTCTTCCCCTATCACGGCCCCGCAGGAATAGAGGCCGTCGGCACCGATGGCTACATCCATCAGCACAACGTTTGTCCCCAAGTCATAGAGAAGGGTGCTGTCCCTGTATATCAAGGCTTTTCTATTATTCATTTCCTGCACGTTGCCGGCGATGTAGCAAGTGGCCTCGTAGATGATCCGTGGTGGAATATTGTCCTTATTGCAGGAGGTTGGAACGAACAGGACACCCGACAATGCGATTGCGCCCGCGATTGTAAGTAACAGATGTTTTTTCATACAATTGACGTTATGGTTGACATTCATTTTATTTTGCTGTCGCAGTAAACGCAACGTACGGAACCGTTTTCTGTCTTATGGAAGAGACGGCGCACGTCCTCGTGGCTGCTGATACATTTGGGGTTGGTACATTTGAGGCTTTCGTCCTCGAAGTGGTCAGGGTGCTCAGGCATCGTGTGAGAGGAATCGTTTTTCCATTTGAGCAAACTGTATATCAGCGCCATACGAACGAATTTCCCGTTCCCCACCTGACGGAAATAGGCCGCGCGCGGGTCATCGTCAACCTCCTGTTTTATCTCGTTCACTCTCGGAAGCGGATGAAGCACGCACATTTTCTGCTTGGCGAGCGACATCTTTGCTTTATCAAGGACGAAACTGTCCTTGACGCGCTCGAATTCCTCTTCGTCGAGGAAGCGTTCTTTCTGCACCCTTGTCATATAGAGCACGTCAAGTTCGCCTATCACCCCCTCTATGGTGCGCACCTCGCGGTAGTCTATCCCCTGCCTGTCGCACACGTCCGATTTGATGTAGTCGGGCAGACGCAGTTCGTCTGGAGCGATGAGCACCACTTTGATGCCGTCGTATCTGGAGAGAGCCTTGATGAGCGAATGGACGGTTCTTCCGAACTTGAGGTCTCCGCAGAAGCCTATGGTGATACCGTCTATGCGACCGAGTTCCCGCTTGATGGTGAGAAGGTCGGTGAGTGTCTGCGTAGGATGTGCGTGAGAGCCGTCACCTGCATTGATGACAGGTATGTGCGCAGCCGTAGATGCAACGTAGGGTGCACCTTCAAGCGGATGGCGCATCGCTATGACATCCACGAAATTCTCTACCACGCGGACTGTGTCGGCCACTGTCTCGCCCTTGCTCACGGAAGAGTTGCGGGCGTCGGAGAAGCCGAGGACGTTTCCTCCGAGTTCCATCATCGCAGACGTGAAACTCAGGCGCGTGCGGGTGCTCGGCTCATAGAAAAGAGTGGCCAACTTGTGGTATTTGAGAGCATCGCGGTATTTTTCCCTGTTGGCTATGATGTCCTCCGCCAGAGAGATGATGGCATCAGTCTCCTGTTTGCTGATGTCGGTAGGATCGATAAGGTGTTTCATAATCATATTGTGTATTTAATCAACAATCTTGCCATAATCTGCCCGGAGAATGACAGCATCCGAACCGGGAAAATCAACGGGCACTTCCTGTGTCACTTCACCGGTGGCGACCCATTCCGCCCCTCGCAACATAAGAGTCTGGAAACCGGAGCACTGCATCGCGGGATTATCTTCAAGCGAAGGACCGCCGTGACCAAGCATCACGTGCAGTATGCGGGCATTGCCGTATCTGACCGTAAAGACCAAAGGCTCCTCTCTGCCCGACCCTCCGGTAGAGGCATCGGATTTTCCGGAATAGAGCAGGCAGTCTATGTTGCCGGGGCCGCGCATACAGTCATACATTTCGTCGCGGGCATGAAGCCAGTTGTCCGGGAGTCCCCTTGTTATCGGATGAGAGTTGTCCCGGCAATGCATCTGATATTCCCTCTGCCGGCCGTGATTGCCTCCCGGACCCGGTGTCTCCGAGTCCTGCACCAGGCAACCGTCCTCATCCAGATAGCAGTAGGGGCCGGATTTTTCATCCCGCCCGCACCAGCCGCCGAGAGCGACTATGCTGTTGTATTCTTCCCAGTCAGGAAAGGCATTGTCCGCCGCGTGATAGACCACGACTCCACCGCCTCCTTTCACATAATCGAGAAAGGCTTCTCGTGTCTCTTCGCACCAATCGTCACCATTGTAGTCAAGCACCACCACATCATATGCGCTGAAATCAGGTTTGAACAGGCTCATATCACCGCCTTCCTCCGGAGTCAGCGCCACGTCGGCCCGGAACATTCCGGTATTGTTGTAGATGAGTTGCAGAGCCTGATGGCTCACCGGCCAGTTGTGATTGTTCTGACCTGATACAATCAACAGGTTCAGAGGCTTCTCACGGACGCCTGAGCAACTGACGGCCGAAGTCACAAGAAGCGTCAGCGCGATGCATCCCAATGCTTTTGCAAATGAATTCATTTATGCAGATTTTATTTTATCCAACTTTCATCGGAGGGATTGTCCCTGAATCGCAGTATCCTTTCTTTCCATTCAGGGGCTATGCGTCCGTCCTCGACAGCCACTTCCACCAGCGCATCGAGATTCGACAACGAATGATTGCGCACTCCTGCCTGCGCGAGTCTTTCGAGGCCTTTTTTCATCCCGTAGGTGAATATGCTGACTATGCCGCACACTTCGGCTCCGGCCTCCCTCAGTGCCTCGACCACTTCGATTGCGCTTCCTCCGGTGGATATGAGGTCTTCGATAACGACCACTTTCATACCTGGTTCGAGTCTGCCTTCAATCCTGTTGTTGCGTCCGTGCGTCTTGGCCTCTCCGCGCACGTACCCCATAGGAAGCCCCAGAATGGATGCAGCGATTGCCGCGTGCGCTATGCCGGCCGTGCTTGTCCCCATAAGGGATTCGGCCTGCGAAAATTCCTTTTTTACGGCGTCGGCAATCGCCTGTTCCACCACCGCTCTCGCATCGGGTGCGGACAATATGAGACGGTTGTCGCAATAAATAGGGCTCTTTATGCCGCTGGCCCAGGTAAACGGTTCCTCAGGACGGAGGAATACTGCTCCTATGCTAAGGAGCTGTCTGGCAATCTTCTTTTCCATATACAAATTCTTCTACACATCTTTCATAAGCGGATACGGGGTCCGGGGCAGCTGTTACGGGACGTCCTACCACTATATAGTCCGAACCTATTTCCCTCGCCCTGGCAGGGGTGGTTATGCGCACCTGATCGTCAGCTGCGGCATCCTTGAAACGTATGCCCGGCGTCACTGCAAGGAAATCCTTTCCACATTTTTCCTTCACAAGCGAGGCTTCAAGAGGAGAGCACACGACACCGTCCAGACCGGCTTCTCTGGCATTGTCCGCATAATGGGTTATGACTTCCCCTATGGGACGGTCGATGAGCAGGTCAGTGCGCATTCTCTCTTCCGAGGTGGAAGTCAGCTGCGTCACAGCTATCAGCAAGGGACGGGTGCCATCTTCCCGCGTAAGTCCTTCGAGAGCGGCGCGCATCATATCGACGGTGCCGGACGCGTGGACGTTGGTCATATCCACGTCAAGGGCTGAAAGCACCTTCATGGTTTTCTTCACCGTGTTGGGTATGTCGTGAAGCTTGAGGTCCAGAAATATCCTGTGACCCCGCGCCTTGATTTCGCGGACTATCTGCGGTCCTGCGGAATAGTACAATTCCATCCCTATCTTCACAAACGGCTTCCTTTCGCAGGAGGCGAACCTGTCCAGAAACGACAGGACTTCCGATGCGCTGCTGAAATCGCAGGCCACTATCACGTCTCTCATATCACTTTTATTATTTCTTTCAAATCATTTATTCCCAATCTTTCCATCACGGAGGGGAGTTGTTCCGTTATCTGCGCGCACACCATAGGATTACGCAGATTCTCGGCCCCGACCTGTACGGCAGTGGCGCCGGCCATCATCATTTCGATGACGTCTTCTGCGCAGGACACGCCGCCGCAGCCCATAACGGGTATGCTGCAGGCGGAAGCCACCTGATTTACCATTCTCAGTGCGACGGGGAACACGGAACGGCCGCTGAAGCCACCGTATTTCTCCGCGGTTACAGGACGGCGGCGCACAATGTCAATGCGCATACCCAGGATGGTGTTTATCAGCGTCAGACCGTCCGCTCCTGCGTCTTCACAGGCCCGCGCTATGGCAGTGATGTCTGTCACGTTAGGGCTCAACTTGACGAACACGGGCTTGCCGGTGACCGCTTTCACGGCTGCCGTGACTTCGGCGGCCGCCTTTGCAGAAGTACCGAAAGCCATACCGCCTCCGTGCACGTTGGGACAGGAAACGTTGACTTCAAGTATGTCTATATCCGACGATGCGTCAGCTTTCCTGCAGCAGTACACGTATTCGTCCACACTGAAACCGCTTATGTTCGCAATCACGACTCCCCCGTATATCTTTCTCAGTGCGGGCACATTATCGTTCAGAAGAGCATCTATCCCCGGGTTCTGAAGGCCGACAGAATTTATCAGCCCGCCGGGACATTCCGCTATGCGCGGGCATTCGTTTCCGTAGCGGGGCTCCTTTGTAGTTCCTTTGAGTGAAATGCCTCCGAGCAGATTCAGGTCAAAGGCCCCGGCCATTTCGAGACCGAATCCGAATGTTCCGCTTGCCGGAATAACCGGATTGATGAGTTTTATTCCGCAAAGTTCTACTTCCGTCACCATATTATCTCCTCCTTTTTGAAAACAGGCCCGTCTGCACATACGCGTTTCGGCCCTCCGGTTGTCCTGCAGGTGCATCCGTAACAGATGCCGCTTCCGCAGCCCATCCGTTCTTCGAGGCTCACTTCCCCCGGAATGTCCATCTTCGCGCACACGGCCTTCATCATTACGGTGGGGCCGCAGGTGTAGAAGCAGTCCCACTCGCCGTTCAGCACGTCTATCACGTCCGTGACCAGACCCCGCATCCCACAAGAGCCGTCCATCGTGGATATGTGCATATTCACACCTAGTCCTGCATATTCATTCCTAAGAACCAGATCGGAAGAAGTGTTGAAACCGGCCACCAGAGTCACGTCCTTTCCGGAAGCCTTGAGTTCCTTCACCAGTGTAAACGCAGGCGAGGCGCCCAGTCCCCCGCATACCACAAGGGCCGAATGCCGGCACAAAGAGGTATCGAAACCATTCCCCAGTCCGGTAAGAACGTTGAGTATGCTTCCCGGTCTGATTGCCGTCATAGCCTCCGTTCCCTTCCCCACCACCTTGTACAGCACGTCGAATCCTTCACCGTCCCATTCACGTACGGCAAGCGGGCGTCTCAGGAAGAATCCTTCAACCGCCACATCAACGAACTGACCTCCCCTGACGAATGCGGAAGTGTCACCGTCAAGACGCATACGGAAGACTGATGTTGCGATTTTTTCGTTGTATCTGACTGTATATGTTCCTTCTTTCATATTCTCAATTGCGGTCGGCATATTCGGAGTCAATCGTAGATATGCCCATAGTAATCTCCTCCAGTACGTCCAGCAGTACCCTGACTGTCTCGAGTGCCGTGAATATCGTGACGTTGTTCTCAACTGCGGCCCTTCGGATACCGTATCCGTCCAGTCTGGTATCGTGCTGGTTGATGTCTATCGTATTGATGACATAGGTGACGTGTCCCTGACGCAGGGCGTCGATGATGTCGTCACTACCCTCGCTTATCTTGCCCAGGCTGCGGGTGCGTATGCCGTGTTCCCTTAAGAATTCGGCAGTCCCTTTCGTGGCTTCTATGTTGAATCCGAGGTTGTAGAAGCGCCTTATGAGAGGAAGCGCATCCTCCTTGTCCTTGTCGGCGATGGTGGCGAACACTGTACCGTAGTTGACCATATTGACGCCTGATGCCTTCAGCGACTTGTAAAGGGCTCTGTTGAGGGAGTCATCGTATCCGATGGCCTCGCCGGTGGATTTCATTTCGGGAGAAAGATAGGTGTCTATCCCCTTTATCTTTCCGAACGAGAATGCCGGGCTCTTGACGTAGTGACGTTTCCTCTCGGGGAAATAGACGCTGTCAAAGCCTTGTTCCTTGAGCGAGCGTCCCAGCATCACCAGCGTGGCTATCTTGGCCATAGGGATTCCTGTGGATTTGGAGAGGAATGGAACAGTGCGCGAAGACCTCGGATTGACTTCTATCACATAGACGTCATCATTGGAATCGACGATGTACTGTATGTTGAAAAGTCCTACTATGCCTATCTCCAGACCGAGCCTGCAGGTGTAGTCTATTATCTTATTCTTGACTTCCTCGCTGAGGGAGAATGAAGGATAGACGCTGATGGAGTCGCCGGAATGGATACCGGTGCGCTCGACGTGTTCCATTATTCCCGGTATGAACACATTGCTTCCATCGCAGATTGCGTCCACTTCGGTCTCGCGTCCCATTATGTACTTGTCCACGAGGACAGGCGAATTCTCATTGATTTCCACGGCATTGTGCAGATAATGCCTCAACGCGTCCTCGTTGCCGACAATCATCATCGCCCTTCCGCCGAGCACGAAGGAAGGACGCACCAGGACGGGATATCCGATTTCCTGCGCAGCCTTCACGCCCTCTTCCACGTCGGTGACAGCCTTGGCCTTGGGTTGCGGTATACCCGTCTTGCGCATTATGGCTTCGAAGAGCTTGCGATCCTCCGCGTTGTCTATGGCTTCTATCTGGGTACCGATGATGGGCACTCCGAACTCGGCCAGAGGACCGGCGAGATTGATGGCCGTCTGGCCTCCCAATGTCACGATTACACCCTCGGGCTTCTCCAAGTCTATGACGTTCATCACGTCCTCTACAGTCAGAGGCTCGAAATACAATTTGTCCGATATGGAATAGTCCGTGGATACCGTTTCCGGATTGTTGTTGATTATGATAGCTTCGTAGCCGGCCTCGCGTATCGCCCAGATGGCGTGCACGGTGGAATAGTCGAATTCCACCCCCTGTCCTATCCTGAGAGGGCCTGCGCCCAGCACGAGTATCTTTTTCCGCGCGGACACGATGCTTTCGTTTTCCTTTTCGTAGGTCGAATAGAAATATGGTACGTCAGCGGCGTGTCCTGCGGCGCAGCTGTCTATGAATTTGTAGGTAGGGCGTATATTCTCCTTCCACCTGAATTCTATGATTTCCTTTTCCGTCCTGCCCCAGAGCTGTGCTATGAACTTGTCGCTGAATCCGCATCGCTTCGCCCCATAGAGGGTTGCCGCGTCCATCGGATGCTCCCGAAGAGTGTCTTCCATCCTCACTATGGAACATATCTTCTCGAGGAAGAGCATATCTATCTTGGTGGCATCGTATATGAGACGTATGTCCACCCCGTTGCGTATGAGCTGGGTGATGGCGAGAAGGTGGTCATCCGGAAACTTCACTATGTACTTGAACAGTTCGGCGTCGCTCATCGAGTCGAACTTCTTCTTGTACAGGTGGCAGGCACCGATTTCAAGCGAGCGTATGGCCTTCAGGAAACTTTCTTCGAGGGTGCGTCCTATGCTCATCACCTCTCCCGTGGCCTTCATCTGCGTGCCGAGCTCGTTGGTCGCTTCACTGAACTTGTCAAACGGGAAACGGGCCACTTTGCTGACCACGTAGTCGATGGCGGGTTCGCAGCAGGCCGGAGCATCGGCGACCTTGATTTCATCAAGAGTGTATCCGACAGCTATCTTTGCGGTGACCCTGGCAATCGGGAATCCGCTCGCCTTGGAAGCGAGAGCGGAAGAACGTGACACGCGAGGGTTGACCTCTATTATATAATAGTCGAATGACAGGGGGTCAAGGGCGAATTGAACGTTGCAGCCGCCTTCTATCTTCAGGGCACGAATAAGCTTCAGGGCGCTTTCGCGGAGCATCTCGTATTCCCTGTCGGCTAGAGTCTGGACCGGAGCCACGACTATGGAGTCACCCGTGTGAATACCCACAGGGTCAACGTTCTCCATCGAACAGATGGTAATGGCCGTGTCGTTGCCATCCCGCATCACTTCGAATTCGATTTCCTTGTAGCCCTTCACGCTCTTTTCGATAAGCACCTGATGCACCGGTGAAAGGGCGAGAGCGTTGCGCATCATTTCCCTCAGTTCATCTTCATTGGACGCGAAGCCGCCGCCGGTTCCTCCCAGCGTGAATGCAGGACGAAGCACGACGGGATATCCGATTTCTTTCGCCGTGGTCACAGCGTCTTCGGCATCGTAGCATATTCTGGACGGGATTACCGGCTCTCCGAGAGACATACAGAGTTCCTTGAACAGTTCCCTGTCTTCGGCCTGCTCTATGCTCTTGAACGAGGTTCCCAATATCGCTACGTGACATTCGTCAAGAACGCCCTTTCTAGCAAGTTTTACAGCCAGATTGAGTCCCGTCTGCCCGCCGAGGCCCGGCACCAGGGCGTCGGGGCGCTCGTAGCGTATTATTTTTGCAACGTATTCCAGATCCAGCGGCTCCATATACACCTTGTCGGCGATATGGGTGTCAGTCATTATGGTAGCCGGATTGGAATTGACCAGCACCACTTCGTATCCCTCTTCCTTGAGTGCGAGACAGGCCTGAGTTCCGGCATAATCGAATTCGGCCGCCTGGCCGATAACGATAGGGCCGGAGCCTATCACCATAACTTTCTTTATGTCAGTTCTTTTCGGCATAACTCAATCCTCCATCATCTTTACGAATTTTTCAAAGAAGTCCGTTTCGCACGGGCCAGGACGTCCTTCAGGATAGAACTGCACTGAACAAACCCTGTCTTCCGGACATTCAACTCCTTCCACAGTTCCGTCAGCCGCGTCCACGTGGGTCAGCGTGAGAAGAGTCCCCTTCAATGACGAGGCCTTGACGGCGAAATCGTGATTCTCCCCCACCGTGTATATCTTTCCCGTGGAAAGGCAGCGTACCGGATGGTCACCGTGATGGCCGCAGACCATTCTTTCCAGCTCGGCCCCGTACGAAAGACTTATCAGCTGATGCCCCAGACCGATGCCGAATATGGGCAGACGGCCTTTCAGCGAATTGATTGCGCTTACGATGGACGGCAGAGCCGCCGGACTGCCGGGGCCGCCGGAAAAAAGCAGTCCGTCCGGATTGAAAGCCATCATATCCTCCGGAGCGGTATCAAACGGCACAACGGTAACGTTGCATCCAAGGGCATTGAGCGCCGACACTATGCCGTGCTTCATCCCGCAATCTATGACAAGAACGTCATAAGTATGCTGAGGAGTGCGTGAGAACCACCTTTTCCTGCAACTCACCTTCGCCACGGGATTTTCGTCCGTATGTGTCGAAGTTATCAGCGCCTGAGCTTCCGCAACGCTGACGTCTTCATCCACAACGGCCGCCCTTCTCACTTTGCCTTCCCTGAGGATACGGGTTGCCATTCTCGTATCCACTCCAGCCATGCAGGTTATTCCCCGGTCTTCGAGATCTTCGGGCAGGGTCTTCGTGTAGCGGAAATTGGAAGGTGTCCCGCAACACTCCCTCACGACCAGAGCTGCGGGACCTCCCGCTCTTGATTCGTAATCCTCATCCATTATCCCATACTGGCCGATGAGAGGATAGGTCATAAGGACTATCCTGCCCGCATAGGCAGGGTCCGACAATATCTCCTGATAACCGACCATCGACGTGTTGAACACTATCTCCCCGACGACGGCTTCACCGAATCCGACACCCGCGAACTCGCTGCCGTCCTCCAGGACGAGTTTCATTTTCCGACTGTCTTTCATATATCGCACTTGTATATTGTTTTTCCTTTATGTCTGGTCTCCAGACACCTTCCATAGACCGTCCATCCGTCAAACGGCGTGCTCCGCCCCTTGGAGAGGAAGGAACCGCTGTCTATGACATAGGGCGTTCCCAAATCGAACACGGCCGTATCATCAGCTGTATCCCCCAGACGGAAACGCTTCCTGGGCGCGCTGCCCATCAGTTCCACGAGGCGGTCAAGACTTATCACGCCACTGCGGACAAGCCCGGTGTAGAGCAGAGGGAAAGCCGTTTCCAGCCCCACAATCCCCATCGCGCTATCGCGCAGCCCGCCAGATTTCTCTTCCGGTGAATGCGGCGCATGGTCGGTGGCTATCATATCTATCGTGCCGTCCTTTATGCCTTCGATGAGGGCTTCACGATCTTCTGCGCCTCTGAGGGGAGGATTCATCTTGAAACGTCCGTCCTCCTGAAGGTCATCTTCAGTGAGAAGCAGATAATGCGGAGCTGTCTCGCAACTCACGTCAACGCCCCTTTCCTTTGCTCTGCGTATCACTTCGACGCTTTCCTTTGTCGATACGTGGCACACGTGATAGGCGCATCCTGTCTCTTCCGCGAGTCTGAGGTCCCTTTCTATCTGTCTCCACTCGCTTTCCGATGATATGCCCCTGTGTCCGTGTTCGCGGGCATAGCGCCCGTCGTGTATGTATCCGCCGTGCAGGAGACTGTTGTCTTCACAATGAGCGGCGAGTATGCATCCTTCGGCCGCAATCGTCTCCATAGCCCTGCGCATCACCTGTTCGTCCTGCACCCCGCTTCCGTCATCAGAGAATGCCACGACCTTTTCCTTAAGTGCGGCCACGTCCACGACTTCCTTCCCTTTTCTGCCTATGGTGATTGAAGCATAGGGCCTGACGTCGATGCAGGCATCGCGCCGTATCAGTTCCAGTTCGCGTTCGAGGTGTTCGGGGGTATCGGGCACCGGATCGAGGTTCGGCATCGGACAGATGCAAGCGTAACCGCCTGCCGCAGCGGCGCGGGTACCGGAAAAAATGGTCTCCTTGTATGAATACCCAGGCTCACGCAGGTGGACGTGGACATCTACAAAAGCGGGACAAACAAAAACGTTTGTCCCGCAAATATCGATATCGCCATTTGACTTGTTTTCCCCGTATGAATACTGCGTCTTCATCGGATTGCAAATATAGCAATTCCTATAAATAAATCAAATTTTTGTGCTAATTTTGACGGTATTGCAAAAAAGATTTTTATGAACATTCCAAGCAGAATCATCGCGACGGCAATCTGCCTCGCATCACTTCCCCTTGCAGGGCAGAACGTTGTCAGGCTGTCAGACATCGATGCAGTCAAGGCTTCACAGCAATACGGCATGCCTGCAAAAGGAAAGGCCGTATCGGGAGAGGCTCTGAAAATTGCAGGAACCGGCTATTCTGACGGCCTCGGGGTGCAGGCCCCCTGCCGGATGAGACTCAACCTCATGGGAAACTCAAATTCATTCAGATGCAAGGTCGGGGTCAATGACTGCGGAACGGACTACAACGCCCCCGACCTGATAAAAGTCCCTCTCGTTGACGGCACGATGATGTTCTACAGTTCAGTCGAGAGCGGAAAGTCTTTTCTTGGAATAGGCCCTGCGGACGGCAGTGACAGGGAAGGAAGCGTCATATTCCGGATACTGGGCGATGGCGAAGAACTCTTCAACAGTGGCGTGATGCGCAGCGGCGATGCCGCAAAACCGGTCGAACTCAAAATCCGCGGCATAGAAACTACTGAACTTGTAGTGGATGACGCGGGCGACGGTCCCTGCGGGGACCTGGCCGACTGGGGGGATGCCGAATTCGATTATTTCGAGATAAAACCCGGATTTGCAGATGCGGAATCCGTGGCCTCTGCCGCGGCAGCAGATGAAAGTGTCATCCTCCCTCTCCGAAGGAAAATTGAGGAGCTTCCGGTACGGCCGGCGAGAGATGACAGACCGGCGTCCGACTGGCTCATAGACAACGCCTCTTTCCGGACGATAGTGTCCGGCACAGGGGACGGGAAGACCGTAGTAATCGGCAACGGCCTTGTGTCCAGAAGTTTCCGAGTCATACCCAATCTGGCCACGGTAGATTTTTTCAATGCGATGTCCGGAGAGGCCCTGCTCCGCTCGCCAAGCAGCGAGGGTTCCCTGAAAATCGACGGACGCGAATACAGCATCGGAGGTCTTTCCGGACAATTCGAATATGGCTATACGCTCGCCAAATGGATAGACGGCTTCACCCCCATACCGAATTCGTTCCAGGTCATCGACTTCGAGGTGCGCGAGTTGCAGCCGCGTATGGAATGGAAGCACAAACGCTGGTCTCTCGTCAAGGAATGGAATCCTTCAGGCAAGGAAATAGTGTTCACCATTGCGGGTCCCGGCAATCTCAGCGGATTCAGGCTCTACCTGCACGTGGCTGTATATGACGGCTATCCCATCTTGAGCAAATGGTTCGAACTGCATAACGGCACGGGATACGACTGCATCCTCAATGAGTTTCTTCTGGAGGACCTGGCTATGGTGGAGTCCGAATCCATAGTTGACGGTCCCCGCAGATTCCGCCCTCACAACATCTACGTGGAAAGTGACTGGGACGAGGGTTTCACCACCCATTGGGAAAATGATCCGAGATATACTTCCCAGGTCAACTATGTCCTCGGCACCCCGTGCCGGCTTCAGGTGCGTCTGCCTCGCGGGCCTCAGGAAATCATCAAGGCGGGCGAGAGTTTCACGTCTTTCAGAAACTGGATGATGCCCTATGACTCCGAGGACAGGGAGCGCAAGTCACTTTTCTTCAAGCGTTTCTGCAACCAGATAGCCCCCTGGACCAGCGAAAATCCCATATTCATGCACTGCACCTCCACGGATGATGAAGTGGTCAGAACTGCAATAGACCAATGCGCGGAGACAGGCTACGAGATGGTCATACTCAGTTTCGGCTCAGGTCTCGATATGGAAGACGAATCGGACGAAAACATTGCGAAGTTCAAGGCACTGGCGGACTATGCCCATTCGAAGGGCATCGAACTCGGCGGCTATTCACTGTATGCGAGCCGCTGGATAAGCGACGAGGTGGACCTCATCAATCCCGCCACAGGAAAGAGAGGAGGAATGACATTCGGAAGTTCCCCCTGCATCTGCTCCGAATGGGGCTATGACTACTTCCGCAAAATCAGGACATTTTTCGAAAAGACCGGGTTCGACGTACTGGAGCACGACGGTTCATACAGCGGAGACCCCTGCGCATCCACAAGCCACGCCCACCACAACGGATTGGAGGATTCGCAATGGAAACAGCACAAGATAATCGACGACTTGTACAGTTGGATGTGCGCCAGCGGCATCTACCTGAATGTTCCTGATGACGGATTCCGCTTTGTCGGTTCCAACAAAAGCGCCGTCGGATACCGTGAAGTGAACTGGTCCCTCCCCCGCGACAGGCAAATCATTCTCGGGCGACAGAACATATACGATGGTATGTGGAACCGCACTGCCACCAACAGCTGGACTTTCGTCCCGCTCGTGCAATATCACGGAGGCGGCGCGGCTGCGACTCTAGAGCCTCTCGACGAGCATCTGGATGCCTACAAGGCACATATGATTCAGAACTACGGCTCCGGCGTGCAGGCCTGTTACCGCGGTTTCCGCCTGTATGACACGGAGCGCACCAGAGACTGTGTCAAAGAAGTGATTTCATGGTACAAGAGATACCGCGACATACTCTGCAGTGACGTGATTCATCTCCGGAGACCGGACGGGATGGACTGGGACGGCTTCCTGCACGTCAACCCCGGTCTTGAAGAAAAAGGGTTCATAATGGTGTTCAACCCCACGGACGAGGAAATAACGCGGACCATTACCATACCTCTCTACTATACGGGGCTCACGGACAAGGCGCTTGTAAGCGAAAAGGACGACAAAGCGAAGTCATTCAAGCTTGAGCGCGACTATACGGTCCGCCTGACAGTGAGCATCCCGGCAAACGGATACAACTGGTTCGTGGTACGTTCACCGCGGAAGTGAGCCGTACTAAGAAAGTCCCAGAAACTTGAGGTTGTGTGTCAGAAACAGAATGCCGAACAGGATGGCGAGGATTGCCACAAGCGCAACCGTCCATTTCCACGTCGAAGGCTTCTTTCTGAACGGGTCTTTCCCCTTGACAAGCGGATATCTGGCCACTGACGTAAGGGTGCCGCCGAACATGATGTTGATGGGCACCGTGGAGTTGATGGCCCAGTCGTTGGCATTGAGCACAGGTCCGAGATTGCGCTTGCGCAGTTTGCGCCATGCAATGAAGCAGGCCGGTCCCGAAATGACGAGCATAATGGCTGCTATGGCGATAATATCCTCCCACCAGTTCAGTTTGGCCACTCCTTTCACGAGACCCACGGCAGCATCGGCCAGCATACCGAAAGCCATTCCGATGGCAGCGAATATTCCGGCAAACTTGGCTATGTCGAATTTGTCTTTTATTGTCTCGGCAACTTTTGCAGGAGCCGCGTCAGACGCCGCGGTATCAAGCAGCTCGGAGACGGCCGCCTTGTCTTTTTCCGCAGCGGCCTTGTCAATCTTGTCGTTGATGAAGTTGGCCAGTTTGCGGTAAGGGCTCCAGAACGCTTGTCGGACACTGATGGGATTGTCCACGACCTTCGTGACGACCGCATCCCAGTCATCTCCTTCAATGTCATAGAATACGGCGTTTTTCCCCTGCCGTATATTCTTTATGTCGCCATCCGTCATCACGGCCACGATGTTCATCTTCCTGTCGGATTTCTTCGACGTGCAAGTGCAGTAAATGAGGAACATGCCGCCTAATGCCGCCGCAACGGAATGGTCACCGCTGCCCTGCACCTTGATACAGAGGTTGCAGCAGCGCTCGTCAATGAAAAGACGTCCCGCCTCGAAAATAGCCTTCGGTTTCCCTCCCCTGCCGTAGAAATCGGAGAAAGAGACGTAGTTCCTGAGAAAACGGTAAAAATCGCGGTAGAAGTGGAGAAGCTTGTCCACAGCATCAATGGACTTCGATTCTTCCTCAAGAGCCTTATCCTTTTCGATGAGGGCGAGCAGGCCATCCTTGCGGGCGGCCTTTACGATTGCGGCGACGCTGTCATATCCCAGACTCTCTACCGCTTCTCCCTTCTTCGCTCCCATCCAGGCGAGATATGCTCCGAACTTGTCACGAATGGCGTTCCATTCCTTTTCACCGATTTCGTGCGCTCCCTTGAAATCCACATCCAGAATGAGCGATTTCAGAGCACTGAACTCCTTGTGCCAGGCAGGATTGATGCCGTCGAAAGGAATATTCCCTTTTTCGTTGGGACGGGCAAGGGGGCAGTCGGCAATACGGTCAGCCTGCGCGGCCATATTGCCTGCACTTATCTCGCTGATCCGATTGATGTTGACATCCACTGCGTCTTTTGTTTCGGCATCGAATCCTATGAGTTTGCAGCGCATAAAGAAATCATCTGCCTTGTCCTTCAACGCATTGAATGCGGCAAAAGCCGCCGCAGTGTTGTCTCCGTAAGGGAAAATGGACTTGTCGGCCCTTCCGGCGTCAATCCAGTCGCAATAGTCGTGACACGCGTCATAGAAAGTCTCTACGAGAGCGGCATTGACACCGTCGGCTCCGCTCCTGTCCTTCACCGAACCGATGGTCGCTATACAGTCGCCGATGGTCTTCGCAAGTTGCACGTCATCCCCGGCGCTTGCTGCAGTGACGATTCCGTCGCCATTGAACAGGGTGTCCGCAAAAATCGCCTCGCTGTCCGATGTATCTTCAATGGAAATCTCGTCTTTTTCGAGCCCGAGATTGGAAAGAATCTGTTTCGCGGAATCATACAATTTCCTGCCTTCCGGATTGTCGGTGTCAATCTCTCCGAGCGGAATGGAGGAGGCGCCTTTCAGTAGCAGGTCTTTGTCCCTGACTACCGATGAAAGCCAGTCTGCCGCCGCAATCACCTCCGGCACGCGGATTTTTCCGTCACCATCGGCATCCAGCAGTTTCAAAGTCTTTTCATCGAACTCCAGTCCGCCCACGGGACAACTGAGGACTGTCCACTTGGTTTGTTCCAATTCGTGAAGGTGAGCGATGTCCTCACCCTTGTTGATGTTCACCCGGACTACACCGCCTATGGCATAGTAATCCCACTTGTAGGAATTGTCCTTGATAATCATATCAGTTGTTTTTACTTATTGTCAAATCAGTTGGAAAGGTAGTACGTCACGTAAGTGACTATGCGCACCTTCTTTATATAGGGAGTGTTGCTGTCCCTGTCCTCGATGGAGAAAGTGCCTTGGGAAGCGTCCTTTATCTTGCCGAGGCGGCTGTCAGAATCCTTGGCAAATTTCTCTGCCACCTCACGCGCATTCTTCGTCGCCTCCTCTATCATTCCCGGCTTTACCCCGTTCAGACCCTCGAAATTGAAACTCGGTGTGCTGTCCCAATCTATGGTCAGCACTATGCCGCGCTTCAGAAGAGCGCTCTGATTAGCCATAAGTGCAAGCACCTCATCCACCATAGAAGAGCAGACGGTCACGGTACAGGATGCCACGTACCTGAAAGTCCTTTCATTGCCGCCATACTCCTGCGCGAACTTGTCCGAGACCTTGGGAAGAGCCACCGTAATCTCATTGTCCGGAATTCCACCGGCCTTCAAGAACTCCACTATCGAGGCCGTATTCCTGTCAATTTCGGCATTGAGGGAGCCCAGTTCGTTCCCGACCACCTTGAAGGAGACGGGCCATATCGCCTTGTCCGCCTTCACTTCCCTCTCACACAGCCCCTTTACGCTGACCGTCCTGTCATAAGATTTCCATTTGACCACCGACAGCGGCAGCATACATCCTATAATCGCCAGACCGAGCATCACTAAAAGGCCGTTAGAATTCTTTATTTTTTCCATATTGTCAAAACTTTGATACAATGATAAGGAATTTTCTGATTTTTTCCCTACATTTGCAGTCCTTTCGGAAAGAAAACTTCTTTCGGAAGACTCTGGAGAGTTGGCCGAGTGGTTGATGGCGGCAGTCTT
>JAKSKB010000014.1 GCA_024401975.1 Bacteroidales bacterium
GAGGCCATCGGCAACACAATGGAGATCTATGGGAAGATCAAGGAATATGAACTGGATGCCCCAAGGATATGCTGTCCGCTTCCGTTCAAACTGAATGAAGGCGAGGATGCTTTCTCCGTACTGAAAGCTCATGCGGAGGCTGGATTTGATAAGTTGTTCAGTTCAGACTGTGCTCGGGGGAGGGTCCGGCTGGAAAAGGAACTGACGGTCATAAAGGAAAAGGGCTTTGAAAACCAGTTCCTCTTATTGGAAGATATTGTGAAATATGCGAAGAAGGAAGGCATCATGTATGGACCGGGACGTGGATTTGCAGCTTCAAGCCTTGTGAATTATTGCCTTGGAGTTACCAAGGTCAATCCACTCGCGGATGGTCTGTGCTTCGAAAGGCTTCTCAATGATAAGACCAAGGTGTTTGCCGGGGTTGATATTGATTTTGAATATGGCTCATCCGGGAAAGTCGTATCTTATCTGAAGGAGAAGTTTGGCGAGAATGCGGTCGGGGGATTGGTTTGTCTCTGCACAAAAGGCTGCCGGACGTTACTTGAGGAAGCCTGCAATGCACTTGAGGTCAGTCAAGTTGACAAGGACCGGCTCAAGGCAATCCTCCCCGAAGACAATCAGATAATAGTCTACCAAAGTGAGAACGATATCGAGACGTACAAGCTGACCTGTGAAAACATACGCAAGTATGTGCAAAAAGTAGAAGATTTGCTGGATTCCTCAATGAAACTGCGGGAAGTCTTTTCAGTCGCTTCTTCTCTGGAGGGCAGAAAGACCAGCTATGAGGTGAGCCTGTGCGCGGTCATGGTAAGTGATCGTGCCCTGTCAGATACGGTTCCAGTCATGCTAGGAGAAAGCAAAATAACAGGTTCCGAGGAAGTAATCTGCCAGTACGAAAAATATCATAGTGAAGACGCTGGAGTTCTGAGGCTGAACTTCCTTGAGTTGAGAACACTCAACGTTATACACGATACACTTAGTGAAATAGCTGAGAACACTGGAGCCTCCATGAGTCTAGATGGCCTTATTTCTGACCCTGAGAGCGACTTGCTGATGAATCTTGGGGATACGGATGGTGTGCTGTTATTTGAGTCGCCCAAAATGCGGGAGTTCCTGTTATCATTCAAAAGGCCTCCAAAGTTTTCGGACCTTGCCGCTCTCAACGCCCTCTATCGCCCTGGCTTGCTGAACAGGATCCCGGAATATCTGGTACGAGCCAACAACGCCTCAGGCATAAAGAAATGGGGCATACCGGAACTTGATGCCATTCTGGCTGAAACGAACGGAATTCTTATCTATCAGGAGCAGATGGTGTCTTTCTTCAAGGACTTCCTTCGCAACTCAGACAATGCTTCCGTAGCAGCATATAAGGCTCTTGCAAAAAGGAAGGGAGCTCTCATTGCAGAACTTAAAAAGGAATTCCTGGCAGAGGGGAAACAACGCAGAATACATGAACGGACTTTGGTCAAGGTCTGGAACCAGTTGTATGATGACAGCCTCTATGCTTTCAGCAAGTCCCACTGTGTCTGTTATGTGTCAATAGCCTACCAATGTGCTTATCTGAAGGCTCATTATCGGGAATTATTCATGAGAAACTGGAGGAAATACAATTGTGATATTTGATGCCGTTCGTGCGGTGCGATCAAATAATGGCTAATTTTGCATAAACATCAGGATAAACATGTCAAACAAAGGTAAAGCAGGAAGCTTGATTGACTTCCGAGTGGCAGTAGAGACGGCCAGGGATGAAATTGATACTTCAATTCTATCCCTGAATCCCGAATGGACCGGTGGTTCCATTGAATGGTTCTCTCCAATCAAGGAGACAGGATATGAAGAATACGTTGATGACACTTTCTGGAGCGGGTGCCTGCAACCTGGGGCTAAGTCTTTCTGGGTCGGGCTCCAGAAGCCTGCAAGGTTCTGGCCGAAAGGCGGCCCGAATTGGGATGGTCTAGCCGTTCTTACGAAAACCGATGGAAAGAAAGTCCTGCTTCTATTCGAGGCGAAAGCCCATAGCTATGAGCTGAAAAGTTCATGCGGAGCAGCATATGCATCTTCGCTCTCTGAAATCAAAGGCAGGATTGAGCAGGCTTTCAGGGAAGCTCGAATAGATTGCGAGAATGACCCTCTGAAGAACTATTATCAGTTCAGCAACCGTTTTGCCTATATAAGCACTCTCAGGAAAAGTATTGACGCATGCTGCATATACCTGTATTTCGCTAATGATCCATATTGGGATTTGTCAAATGATAAGACTGATGTTGAAAGATGGGGCAGGGCCATTATTCATGAACATAACTATTTCGGTGCATCGTCCTCACAGTTGCGGTCAAGTTCCATTTATGAACTAATTCTCGATTTGAAGTCAGAATCCTTCAGAGAGCTTCGCGACTCAATCATTGGGAAACTTACTGAAAACATGGTCCTTTAGACAATTATTTCTTTCACGAACAGCGCCTCTGCCACAATACGGCAGGGGCGTTTCCGATATTTGCCGATACTATGAATCTGGATCAGTATAAAGAAAAAGTATCTGCGGATATTCTGTACGAATTGGCCAAAGAAGTCTACAACCACGACCGTGATTATACTCCAAGCAGCATCACGGAGGATTATTGGCTTCTCGACCTCAAGAATGCCCTTATTCATGCTGACAGGAAGAAACACCCATACCAGGTCTATATCCGCGGCTATGGCGTTGAAATCCATTCGGAAGGGAAGTGGTCTGTCGTTCTGTACTTCAAGGCCGGAAAAATCATCATTGGAGAAAACTACATTGAGGTGGACTGCTTCGAACGTGCCATCGAGGATCTTCGATTCCTTTGCGGATTGATTCCGAAATATTCTGACAAGTATACGGAAGCCATGAACAATGCAGCCCTTGAAATGCAGAAGGAGACGATGATTCAGCAGATATTCGAATCCACCGTTGCACCGGCTTTGAGTGGGATTCTCAAGGGCAGGGGACTCAGATGTACGACCCGGAGAAATATCAAGACCGTTACTCTAAACCTTATTCAGGGCAAGACCGTGGTCAGGACCTTCTATATCTCATACGATGATTTTGCATATGAGCTTGAGAACATAAAGTCCTTCATCGAGCAACATTTCCCGTTAAGTAATGGCAAGCAAGAAGCCACTATGCTACCGGATTGCGTCTAGCCTCCTGTTCATCTCGTCCGCATCTTTTCTCTGCTGGCTGTCTTCCTCTGTCTGAAGTGCAATCTCCTGAGCCTCCGCATCAGGCTCCGACTCTGCCGTCTCCCATGAGATAATATTCCTAATGTCCTGCCTGATTTGCTGAAGATTGGCGTTGATCCGTTTCTCCACGATGTTCTCCGTGGCCTTCTCGCATATCTCATCAAGCAGCTTGCTGCGTTTCTTTTCCGACAACTTTTCCGCTTTCTCCTTCGCGATTGATTCCAGTTCTTCCGGGTCATAGACGATGGAGCCATCAAGCATTTTCATCTTGAAGTATTCCATAAGTGCCTTTTCCGGATTCTTGTACTGTTGCCGATCCTTATGCTAGGCAGAGCTCCGGCAGACATATACCTATATATGGTAGTCCTGTTCATGCCAAGATACAATGCCGCCATGGATGGGGAGAGCAGTTCCATCTTCTCCAGACGATCCATGAGGACTGAATTCCTGTTCTCCTGAAAGAGCACATCCGCCACTCTGTGTCGCTCGTCCTTTTTTCTCTGCTTGTAGGCAAGACTTGAGCATCTGTGAGAACAGTAAAGAGTGGATGATTTCAGACAAGTGAACTCCTTACCGCAAAACACACAGATTTTCCTGTAGACCGCTGCGTTGGCATAAGCATTATTTCGCCCGTTTCCCTGTTGCATAGTGTTGCATAATGTTGCATAGTGTTGCTTTCTCGTCAAATCTCGGAGATGGCCTCGCATAACATTATGTTCGCGCAGGAAACACGCAGTAAAAGGTGTAATACTACCGCTATTTAACGATAGATATCGACCTAAAGTAAAAAAATAAAAGAGCTAGGGTAACTAACTCTTTCACTATCAGTTTAGATAAATAATTATAATCTATTGAATATCAACTACTTGCCTATGCAGAACCTACCGAAAATCTCCCCGAGCACCTCTTCATCGGTGATTTCACCGGTGATGGAGCCGATTTCGCGAAGGGCTTCGCGTAGGTCCTGGGACAAGAGGTCGGTTGGAACGTGACCTGACAGGGCGTCACGGACTCTCGCAATGGATTCCGAGGCACGGCGCAGTGCGTTCGCATGCCGGGCGTTGGTGACAAGTATCTCCTCGCTAGTAAAGCGGCCTCGCCGGCCTTTGGACAGTCTGTCCAGCAGTTTGTCAATTCCTTCACCCGTGAGAGCCGAAATGTCAATGATTTCGCCGGACACGGCTGCTGCAGGGAATTTTCCGTCGCTGGCGAGACATAGTTTGCGGGCAAGGTCTTCAGTCCCGATATCGTATGTTCCGAATGCCGGATATTTCAAGTCGAATATATTGTAACTTCGGTCTTTCACCGGGAATTCCTCCGGGTGGATGGCATCGAACAGGTCAACCTTGTTGCGGACGCATATCAGTTCCTGTCCGGTGCTGAGACGGGGGAGTATGGAGGAAACGCTCTTTTCGAGTTCTTTCAAGGGTGCCAGCGCGTCCAGTACGAGAATTATCACATCCGCTTCGGATATCCTGTCTAGGGTGCGGGAAATGCCCATTTTCTCGACTTTGTCCGAAGTCTCACGAATTCCAGCCGTGTCTATGAATCTGTAAAGGATTCCATCGATGATCATCGTGTCTTCAACCGTGTCCCGCGTAGTTCCCGGTATGTCCGAAACAATCGCGCGTGAATCACCGACAAGTGCGTTTAGAAGAGTGCTCTTGCCGGTATTGACATTCCCTGCGATGACGACGGGGACTCCGTTCTTGATGGCGTTGCCGTCCCTGAACGAGGCGCACAGGCCGTCTATGTGTGAAACGGCTTCGTCAAGCAGGGCTGCGAGTCTGTCGCGGTCAGCGAATTCAATGTCCTCGTCGCTGAAATCCAGTTCCAGTTCCATCAGTGAAGCTATTTCGATGAGTTTTCCGCGGATGTCGGACAATTTTGCGGAATAATTGCCCTTCAACTGGTTCATCGCAAGTCTGTGAGCCGATTCCGAGGTCGATGCTATCAGGTCGGCTACGGCTTCCGCCTGTGAAAGGTCCATCTTTCCGTTCACGAACGCCCGTCTGGTGAATTCTCCCGGCATAGCCGGTCTGGCTCCCGCACGTCCGAGCAATTCGAGGAGGCGGGCGACTACATATTGCGAAGAATGGCACATTATCTCCACCATGTCTTCACCGGTATATGATTGCGGAGCACGGTATATCGCGGCCACGACTTCATCCAGGGTCCCGCTCTCCTCAAGTATGCTTCCGTATTTGAGCGAATATCCTGTCGAAGATGCCGCCTCTCCGTGCCTGAACGTTATGAGCCTGTCAGCGATCTCCGTCGATTCCGGCCCGCTGACCCTTATTATGGAAATCGCACCGGTGCCGACCGAGGTCGCCGGTGCGAATATTGTTTCAGAATATGTCATCCGATGGAAAATATGTTAATCCAAACGCTTGTAGTCTCTGGGGTTTACCTTGTTCATATTGTCCAGCAACTCTTCGTTCGTCTTAAACTCATCCATAAGCTGAAGCATGAAATTCATCGCTTCCACAGGGTTCATCTCGGCAAGCAGCTTACGCAATATCCATATCCTGTTTGCCATGCTCTTGTCGAGGAGAAGGTCATCGCGACGTGTGCCGGAAAGCAATACGTTGACTGCGGGGAAAATCCTTCTGTTGGCAAGATTGCGTTCCAGGGTGAGTTCCTGGTTGCCGGTTCCCTTGAATTCCTCATACACGATATCGTCCTGTTTGCTCCCCGTCTCGGTAAGCGCCGTTGCTATTATCGTAAGCGACCCTCCTCCCTCGATGTTTCTGGCGGCTCCGAAAAAACGTTTCGGTTTCTGGAGCGCGTTGGCATCGATACCTCCGGTGAGTACTTTGCCGGAGGCCGGCTGTACCGTGTTGTAGGCGCGCGCGAGTCGCGTTATGGAATCGAGAAGTATGACGACGTCGTGTCCGCATTCCACGAGTCTGCGGGCCTTTTCTATCACCATATTTGCAACCTTTACGTGTCTTTCTGCCGGCTCGTCGAAAGTGGATGCCACGACTTCAGCCTGTACGGTGCGCTGCATATCGGTGACCTCTTCGGGACGTTCGTCTATGAGAAGCACGATTTCGTACACTTCAGGATGATTGTCTGCTATGGCGTTGGCTATGCTCTTGAGAAGCATGGTCTTTCCCGTTTTAGGCTGCGCCACTATCATGGCGCGCTGGCCTTTTCCGATAGGGGCGAACATATCAACGATGCGGCAGGCAGGGTCAGCGGAATGTCCGTTGCCGAGCAGATTGAATTTTTCGTTGGGGAAGAGGGGAGTGAGGAAATCGAAAGGAACGCGGTCGCGGATGTATTCGGGAGTGCGTCCGTTGATGTATTTGACGCGTATGAGAGGAAAATATTTGTCCCCTTCACGCGGAGGCCTGATTTCTCCTGTCACCGTGTCGCCGCTCTTGAGCGCGTTGGTCTTTATCTGCTGCTGGGAGACGTAGATGTCATCGGGCGAATTGAGATAATTGTAATCCGATGAACGGAGGAATCCGTAGCCGTCAGGCATAATCTCAAGCACTCCGGTGGCTTCTACGGTACCTTCGAATTCGGGAGTTCTCGGCTTCTGCATCTGCTGGTTTTGTCTGTTGCGATGCTGTTGTCCGTTGCCGTCAGCATTCTGTCTCTTGAATCCGGTCTGCTGGTCATCAGCATTCTGTTCCGGTCTCTGCGGCTTCTGTTCCGGCTGCAGCTCCGTCGCCGCGAAAGAGTTGTCGGAAGATGGCTTTTCACCGCGGTGTATGCGCTGACGCTTCTGTTTTGCTTCCTTTTCAGGTTTCGCGGAGACTTTTGTTTCAACCGGTGCGGGCTCAGGAACCAGAACTGGTTCGGGAAGCGTCGCGGCTTTCGGTTTGCGTCCGCGTTTCTTGGGTTGGACTACCTCCTGCTTTTCTTCTGCCGGTGCGGTCTCTTCTTTCTTTTCTTGCGAACCGGCCTGCGGCTTCTCCTGTGCCGGCTTCCTGCCTCTTTTCTTCTTCTCCGGCTTCGGCTCGGGGGCCTGCGCTGTCGCAGTGGCTTGCGAATCGATGATTTTGATAATCAGATCATCGTTGGTCAGCTTCTTGCTGATTCTGATTTTGTACTGCCTTGCAATGGTCTCGAGTTCTTCCCGCCCCATGCCTCTCAGTTCTTCGTATTTGTAAAGCATATTAAAGGATTGATTGAAATACGCGGCGAAAGGACCGCATCTTCACAATAAATATTCGGAATGGAAACAATCACTTGGGACGTTTCCCGAATGAAACGTGCAAAGTTAACAAAAAAAATCATCTGTCAAAATAGCTGCTGCTCTTTTCGAGTTTCAGCAGGTCGGCGAGGGCGGCTGCCTTGGCAGCTATGCGGAACGAATAACTCTGGTAGGTTCCGGAAGGTATCCAATTGAATGATATGCTGAAACAGTGCAGGTCGTAAGTGAAAGACAGATTGGTCGGGGAGAGCTTCATTTTCATCAGGTCGAATCCCGTGTTGAAGTTGAGAGCCATCTTCGGGGTAATCTGTATGTTTCCGTTAATTCCGAGTGTCTGGGTGAAATTGTTGTTGGTAACGAGTTGGCCGCCGGCCGCAGTGTAAGACTTGCTGTAGTTGAATACGTAATTGAGGGACAGCGACCAGGGGGAATGGGGATTGGTATAGTAAAGCCACCCTCCCGGGATATATTCTCCTGTGACGGGATGATAATATACCTTATAATATTCAGTGGCCCCGGCATTCCCGCCAGTTCCGCTGCTGCCACCGTTCGCCAGTTTGGATCCGTCATTGCCGTTGATGGTGCCCTTGCCGGAGAAAGAATAGGAGAGCGAGGCTGTAGCGTTGGTGAGACGCACGAGTTTTCCGGTGGCTGCTACGTTATAAGTTCCGCATCTGCGCCCGCTGGCATCGATGGCGTAGGGGTCGAGAGACATGCTTCCTTGTATGTGCATCTTTCCGTCCAGTATGGAAGTGGACGCGTTGACGGATATGTTGCTCATCTTGCAGGAATCGGCAAAGAAGTTGTATCCGGTGTTGAGGTTCAACTGGTCCAGAAGCTTCACTTTCTTGGTCCCGGTGCCTGTCGTGTCATTTAGATCCCGTATCTTGGCTTCGAGGTTGTTGCCGATTTGCAGACTCATGCTTCCTGTACGTCCCTTTCCCGGCGGTCCTCCTGCAGGACTGGAAAATACGTTGTAATCGTAACTGTGATGCACGCCGTTGGGGTCATCATATTCAAGGGTACGCCATCCGTTGGCATAGGTGCCCAGTTCCGGAGCCAGACTGAAATTTATCGAGGGAGTAATCACGTGCCTGATTGCCTGAACCTTCTTGTGCTTGCCAAAATTGAACATTCCGTACAATCGCGTGCTCATTGACATCCCGAACGAATAGCGCTGCGTGATTCCGAAACGGCTGAAATTCTTGGATGGCCGCTTGCATATACGTCCGGACTCGCTGTCATAATACTGCTCAGTCTCATTGAAGAACCAGTTCATTCCGTAGGATACGGACGGGTTGAACGTTATGTATTTGAAAAGCTGGAAGGAGGGGAGTCCGAGGGAGAAATTGTGCGCCATGCCGCTCTGCATGGTGTCCAGGACGGCTTGTATTCCACCTTGCCGGAAATCTTGCGAAAGGAATGAGGCAGTGTTGCGGAAGGAGTTGTTGTAGCCGAAAGAAATCTTTTCGTAGAATTTTTCGGGGCCGGTCCTTGTCTTGCGTTTGAAGGGATATATGGTGGTCATGCTGAAATTGACGTTCGGCAGACCGATGGTATAGCTGGCGTTTGCCGTGTCGCGCGTGCTTTGACTATGGCTTGCAGTCACGGAAAGATTGAATTTGCCATTCCAGTTGCGAGAGTAGGAGATTGAAGACGAAGTCTGGTTCTGGATGGCATCCTGAAGGCTTCTGGAATTGTATCTGTTGCTCTTCGGAGAGGAAAAGTTGACCGAGGCACTGAATGTTGTTCCGGGATGGGACTTCGAATCCTGCTGATGTGACCACTTTACGGAGAAGTTGGTCGATTCCCTGTAATCGGGACTCCCACGTTCGCCTTCCCGGTCGTTGGAATAAGTGATGCCGAAATTACCGCTGCACTTGTACCTGAAATTGTAGTGCCCGTTTCCAGAGACACTCCAGCTTCCGAGCGTGTACAAACTTCCAGTGAGTGCGACATCGAAATTGTCGCCGAATACGAGGTACACGCCGCCGTCCTGGGCATAGAATCCTCGTGCCATTTCCTCGCCGATGTTCGGAAAGAGGATTCCGCTTGATTTCTCAGGCCTTTCGGGGACGAAACCGTACGGAAGGAAGATGGGCAGGTCGACGCCTCCGACCACGGGGTGAGCCGGTCCGAAGACAGTCTTGCGGCGGGGCTGGGTAATGACCTTCGCTTCCTTCAGGGCAAGATAGTAATGGGGTTCCTCGGCATCGCACACCGTGTATCTTCCTCCGCTTATGTTGATGGATTTGTCTTCCAGCATCAGTATCTGTCGTCCCTGCAGGTCCCCTTCGTTGTCGTTTGTCAGCATATTGCTGATGAACGCCTTCTTTGTCTTGAAATTGTACTTGAGAGAATCCATCTTGAAGGTGCTTCCTCCCTGTTTCATTTCCGGCAGACCCACCCACTCTCTGGTTATGGTGTCGAACTGACCTTTCGCAAAGACGGTACCCGTCGCCATATCGTACTCCATATAATTGGCAGTGAGTTCCATATCTTCGTATTTCACGCTGACTCCTCCGTAGTAATAGGCTATGCGGCGGCCGTCCTTGAAAGATTCGATGATGGAATCTCCGGCCGAACTGAACGCGGGGAATTTGAGGGAACTCTTCTCCAGCATCAACAGGGAATCCGCACGGTGCAGGGAGTCGGTATGCGCGATGGAATCCCGTGCCGCCTTCAATGAATCGAGTCGGGCAAGTTGAAGAGAATCAAGCGACTCGGGCAACTCCCTCTGTTCGATTCTGACAGCGTCACCGGGACGCGCTCTTTTTACCCTCTGTGCCAGAGCGTTCGCAGAGCAGGAGAGGAGCAGTGCAATAATCAGAAAAAAACAGCCGGTATTCTTCAAATGCAATTATTTTTCTTATTTTTGCTAAATAACTAACAAAGTTATAATATATTCTGAAGTTTACCAACATTTCGGTCACCGAACGTGCCTATGAGAAAAGTCCATACCGTCATCACAGCCATACTTTTCATCACTTGCAACCTTTATGCCGGGCAGCCTGACCTGAGGCTCAACACAATAGTAATCGATGCCGGACACGGCGGAAAGGATGCAGGCACGGTTAGCAAGGACAGGAAGACTTATGAGAAGACACTTACGCTCAAGATATCGAAAAAGTTTGCGGAAAAGGTGACGGAGGCGTACCCAAGCATGAAGGTGGTGCTTACAAGGAAAGAAGACCTGTTCGTGCCGTTGGAGACGAGGGCTGCAATCGCGTCAAGAAACAATGCCAACCTCTTCATCTCCATACATATAAATGCAGCCGCCAAATCTCAGTCCCCTAATGGTTTCTCAGCATACATACTTGGTCCGGCCAAAAAGTCGAACTACGATTCTTACGATGTGAATATGGAAGTTCTTCAGCGGGAGAATTCCGTTATCCTTCTGGAGGAGGACTATTCCACGAAATACTCGGATTATGACCCGTCGAGTCCTGAATCGGAAATATTTATGCAACTGATGCAGAACGCGTTCCGTGAACAGAGTCTGAGTTTCGCTGAATCTGTTTCTTCTTCTATGTCAAATGGGCCTTTCCGCAAGACATGGGGAGTGATGCAGGGCAATTTCTGTGTGCTGCGTCGGGCTTCGATGCCGGCCGTACTGCTTGAATTCGGCTTTATGACCAACCCGGAAGACCTCTCAACCTTGCGTGTAGAAAAGAACATCGACAGGATTGTCGAAAATCTTTTCAAGGCCTTTAGCAGTTACAAGGAAGTGTACGATGCAAGCGTGAGCATCACTCCGGGGGTTGAATCCGAAAAGGCGGAAACCTCTGAGTCTGCCCCGAAGCAGGAAGGAACCGCATTCTATGGCATTCAGGTGCTCGCATCCTCTCGTGAACTTTCACCCAACGATCGTTTCTTCAAGGGTCAGGACGTCATTTGCGTCAAATCCGGAAAAATGTACAAATATATAATATGCAATTCATCAGATTTGTCCGCGGTGCGTAAATCCTACAGTAGTTTGAAACCTAATTTCCCCGAATCCTTCATAGTGAAAGTTGACGGAGAGACGATAAGCGTTCAGAACTAGGCGGTATAAAAACGGAAAAATGTCAGTTGTCGATTTGTGTGTTGAAACAATTTCTTGAATCCGCCAATTTATAATTATTCTATTTAAATTACTTCTGAAAATTAAGCGTTTAAGAAAATTATAAATCTTTATACTGCTATAAATCAAGTTTTTATAAACGACAAAAAATATTTTTTTGCTTGCATTATTTAGGCATAAAAAATATTTATTACAATAGCAGAAGTAAAAATTTATGATTTTTTTTTTCACCAAATTTGCAAAGTCGCAAATATGGAAACACAAGGAAGACATATAGACGTTTGGAACAATTTTCTGCGCATCATCGAACAGATAATAGAGCCGCAGAAATTCTCCACGTGGTTCACGCCCATCGTACCGCTTTCGATGGTGGACTCCACGCTTACCGTGGAGGTGCCTTCCGATTTCTTCCGCGAGTACATAGAAGATATGTATCTTGACGTCATAAAGATGACGCTTAAGAGAGTTATAGGGGCGGAGGCGAAGCTTGTCTATACCATAAGGCCTGTACGTAGCGCCGAACCGATGTCGTATCCGATTGCGGGTGCGCAGACGCCTGTCAACAAGACGGTCTCCATCAGTACGTACAGTATGGGCAGTAGCCCGGGTCCCTTCGTTTATCCCGGGTTGAAAAAAGTCACCATAAACCCGGGACTCAATCCTGTCTATTGTTTCGAGAATCTTGTCACGGGCGAATGCAACAAACTCGGTGTCACTGCCGGGGAAAGCATATCTTCAGCTCCAGGCAAAACTGCGTTCAATCCACTTTTCATTTATGGGGGACCGGGTCTCGGCAAGACACACCTTGCTCAAGCCATAGGCATAAGAATCAAAGAGGCTTTTCCTGACCTCGTGGTATTGTATGTGACCGGCGATCAGTTCAAGAATCAGTATGTCACAGCCACTGTGGTGAAGAACAAACTCACCGATTTCATGGCTTTCTATATGAAGATTGATGTCCTGATAATGGATGACATACAGGACCTTCAGGGAGGGGCGTCGCAGAATGCGTTCTTCAATATATTCAATCACCTGCATCAGACGGGGAAACAACTGATATTCACTTCCGACCGCGCTCCGGTTGACCTCCACAACTTTGAAGAGAGGCTTCTTTCCCGCTTCAAATGGGGGTTGAACGTTGAACTGCGCCGACCTGATTATCCGACCCGTCTGGAGATGCTCAAATCACGTTGCTTCCGTGAAGGTGTGAAAATAGGAGAAGATGTCCTCGAATATCTCGCCTCGCACATCAAGACCAATTTCAGGGAGCTTGAAGGGGCTTTGATTGATCTCATCGCGCATACGCTTACGCATCAGGAGATAACGGTGGAGCTTGCGACGGATATCATCGGCAAACTTGTATCCAGTGTCCAGAACGACCTTACCATCGAAAAGGTTCAGAATACCGTCTGCGATTATTTCAACCTGGCACTTTCCGACATGCAGTCACCGTCTAGGAAACGCCATATAGTCCAGGCCCGCCAGATAGCGATGTACCTTTGCCGGAACCATATCACGAACTGCTCGCTTTCCACCATAGGGGCGGAAATCGGCGGAAAGGATCACGCCACGGTGCTCCACGCCTGTTCGACAGTCTCGGATTTGATGTCGACCGACAAGACTTTCAGACAGTATGTCACCGACATCGAGAAGATGATAGCACCATCAGACAATATATGAATTCGAAACAGGTCCTTGATATTTTCAAGGAAATCACGCGGATTCCGCGTGAATCCGGGCATGAAGGCCCCATCACGGAATATCTCAGGCAGTTTGCCATATCCCGCGGTTTGTCTTGTAGCATTGACCCGACGGGTAACGTGCTGATTGTCAAAGAGGCTTCTCCCGGTCGTGAAAGTGTTCCCACTCTCGTACTTCAGAGCCATCAGGATATGGTGTGCGAGAAACTTGCCGGCTCGAGTCACGATTTTTCGAAGGACCCTGTTCGTTATGTCGTGGAAGACGGTTGGATGATTGCTCCAGAGACCACTCTAGGTGCAGATGACGGCATAGGCATAGCCGCGCAGCTGGCGTTGCTTGAAAGCAAAGAGTCTATGGGACGCATCGAATGTCTTTTCACCATATCAGAAGAGACAGGAATGGATGGAGCGGAAGCGTTGCAACCGGGATTCTTTTCCGGCAAGACACTTATCAATCTCGATTCAGAAGACGAGGGACAACTTTTCATAGGTTGTGCCGGAGGAATGAATACGCGGGTGACTTTGGAATACACGAAAGAGCCTGTACAGAAAGGATGGAAGACACTGGTGCTCAAGCTCGACGGAGCGACGGGCGGCCACAGTGGCGATGATATCAACAAGGAGAGAGTGAACGCACTCCAACAGATGTCCCGCTTCCTGTATACCGAGATGAAAAAGGGGATGCAACTCTCCTCCATAAATGGAGGCGGCAAACCCAATGCCATAGCCCGCGAATGCGAAGCGGTGGTAAGCGTTCCGGATGCCGGAGCCACGGCCGCGAGATTCGCCTTGTTCGGGAAGACGCTTTCGATGGAATTCTGCGTCAGCGACCCTGCAATACGTGCCGCGTCAGCCGAAGGAAATGCATCCGAAGCCATTGAGTCCGCGACTGCTGGGAAACTGATAAGTTCGCTCTGCTGCTGTCCGCACGGAGTGCTTGCAATGAGTCAGGACATTCCCGGTCTGGTCGAGACATCCACCAATCTTGCGTCCGTCAGGACCGGTGATGACGGACGGATAATTATAACCACGAGCCAGCGCAGTTCCACAATCTCCGAGAGGGATATGGCCGGAGACAGGGTAGAGGCGCTTTTCAGGCTTGCCGGAGCGGAGTGCGAAAGACTTTACGCCTATCCGGGCTGGAAACCCAATCTGGATTCTCCCATACTTGCGGTGTGCGTAGAATCATACAGGCGCCTGTTCAATCAAGAACCGGAAGTCAAGGCTATCCACGCCGGCCTTGAATGCGGTCTTTTCCTTGAGAAATTCCCGGAGTTGGACATGATTTCGTTCGGCCCCACTCTCAGGGGCGTTCACGCCCCTGGCGAAAGACTTGAACTGGCCTCACTCGACAAGTTCGTGGCGCTTCTTTCTGACGTGGTCTGCAACTACAGGTAAATCGCAATGCCCCTCGTTTCGCCCTCAATCCATGCCGCAGATTTTCTCCATCTGGAAGATGAAGTCCTGGTGCTCGAGCGTTCATCGGCCGATATGATACATCTGGACGTGATGGACGGCACGATGGTGCCTAACATTTCGTTCGGGTTTCCTATCATCGATGCAGTAAGAAGAGTATCGTCCAAACCTCTCGATACACACCTTATGATAGTCAATCCGGACAGATATTTCGAGCGTTTCGCCTCTTCAGGAGTGGATATGCTGAGTTTCCATCTGGAAGCCGCCGCGAGAGCCGGAGCGGATTGTGCCGTATGGCTGAGGAAGATAAAGGCACTCGGTATGGAGGCGGGCCTTGCCATCAACCCCGACATTCCTATCAGCACCGTTTTCCCATATGTCGGGGATGCTGATTTCATATTGGTGATGTCGGTGTTCGCCGGTTATTCCGGACAACAACTCATTCCCGACACTTTCGGACGTGTCAGGGAACTGAAGAGACATCTGCTTGAGAAAGGCAGTTCCTGTAAAATCGAAATCGACGGGGGAGTCACTCCTGACAATTGCCGCCGCCTTGCGGAAAGCGGAGCAGACATCCTCGTGTCCGCTTCATCGGTGTTCGGGTCGGATACCCCGGAAGCAGTCATCGAGACTCTTCATTGCCGTTGATTCCTATCGCGGACACGAAAGACTCCTTCAATATTTCGCGCCCTTCCATCGAACACGCCAAAATCCAGGCTTCGCGGAAATTGGTCTCCAGACAACGCAGGGCTGTGTCTGTGTCGTATTTCCGTCCTGTAAGCATGGCAGCAGACACAGGATTGGGCAATTCTGGCGGAAATGAGGTTTGATTGAGATTGAGTCCTGCTCCTATGATGCTCCGTGCGACCATGCGCCCTGACAACTTGTTTTCTATCAGTATTCCGCATATTTTCCTGCCTCCTACATATATGTCATTGGGCAATTTGATTCTGGAATCTATGTTTTCGTCTGTGAGAAAGCGTCTTATGGCAAAGGTGGCAATCTCAGTCAGCAGGATGCTGTCACTTGCTTCAAGAGGCAGCGGTGATTCGCTAAAGTCCAGCAGGACGCTGAAAGTCAGATTGAGTCCGGGCTCGCTTTCCCATCGGGCAGGCGATCTGCCGATTACCCTTGTCCGCGCCCGGCAGTCTGACATCGGGCGGCTATCACTGACAAATTGTCAAATGCCTCCGGACGCTCTTTCAGATAGTTATTTGTCGAATCCAGTATGTCATATAGATAAATCATCGGTCAGGTAAAATTTTTGTAGTATATTTGTGAAACAAATTTAATAAAAGTATTTATGATAACTCACGATTTGCGCGTTATCGCGGATGCCGCTCTTGACAAGAAGGGGCAGGATGTCGTGTCTCTCGACCTTCGTCAGACCGGTTCTGCGATTGCGGACCATTTCGTCATATGCAACGCGGATTCCACCACCAACGTGGCCGCCATTGCAGACAACATAATGAAGGAAGTCCGGGAACAACTTGGGATGAAACCCCTGCGCACACAGGGACTGGAGAATAATTTCTGGATTATTCTGGATTACGGTCACATCGTAGTGCACGTTTTTTTGACCGAATACCGTCAATTCTATCGTCTCGAAGATCTTTGGGCCGACTCCCCGAAGAAATCTTACAGTTACAGGAAGCCTTCGGCAAGAAAGAAAAAAGAAAAAGATGGCGAATAAGAAACCAAGAAAGCCCGCAGGCAGGAAAAATGACAATAAAGTCCTGAGAATCAATTTCTCATGGATTTACATCATCATCATCGGTTTCATCATCTGGATGATATTCAACCGAGGGGCAGCCAATCCGCAGAAAATCGAATGGGCCGAGGTACAGACAATGTTCCAGTCCGGTGACATCAAGGAAATACGTTTTGTGCGCAATGATTTCAAGGGTACCATCACAATACGGCCGGAATGTCTGGACAAATACAAGGACAAGTTCGGCGGAGAGGTTCCCGCACGTTCGCCTCACTTCATCTTCCTCGTATCTACGGCATTCGATGCTGAAGATGAGTTTACGTCTCTGAACGCCTCGCTGTCCGAAGAAGACAGGGTGAAAATAGTAATGGAGAATGATTCCAAGGTATGGGGGCACATCCTCGAGTGGATTTTCTTTCCGCTTCTCCTTATCTTGATGTGGGTGTGGATGTTTCGTGGTTTCCGCAACGGTAATATGAGTGGTGGAGGGGGAGGGGGGATGAACCCGTTCAACGTGGGGAAGGCAAGCGGTAAGCTTACTGACAAAAACAAGGTAAAGGTGACTTTCAAGGATGTGGCGGGAATGTACGGAGCGAAAGAAGAAGTGGTGGAAATCGTGGATTTCCTCAAGAATCCGTCCAAATACACGGCACTCGGAGGAAAAATTCCTAAAGGTGCGCTTCTCGTGGGCCCTCCGGGAACTGGAAAGACTCTTCTGGCAAAAGCTGTGGCAGGCGAAGCGGACGTTCCTTTCTTCAGTATAAGCGGTTCCGACTTCGTGGAAGTGTTCGTGGGCGTGGGGGCAAGTCGCGTGCGTGACCTTTTCGCCCAGGCCAAGGAAAAGGCTCCGTGTATAGTGTTTATTGACGAAATAGATGCCGTGGGACGTGCCAGAGGCCGTAACGTGGGATTCTCGTCCAATGACGAAAGAGAGAACACTCTCAATCAGCTTCTCACTGAAATGGATGGTTTCGGTACCAATTCGGGCGTAATAGTTCTGGCCGCCACCAACCGCGCCGACATTCTGGACAAGGCACTTATGAGAGCCGGACGTTTCGACCGCCAGATTCACGTGGAACTTCCCGAACTGAAAGAGAGGGAGGAAATATTCAAGGTACATATGAACGGACTGAAAGTGGAGAAGGATTTTGACCTTGATTTCATGGCTAAACATACGGCGGGATTTTCCGGAGCGGATATAGCCAACGTCTGCAACGAAGCGGCGCTGACTGCCGCGAGAAAGGACAAGAAATGCATCGACAAGCAGGATTTTCTTGATGCGGTAGATAGAATAATAGGCGGTCTGGAGCGTAAGAGTGCCATAATAACGCAGAAGGAAAAGGAATCGATAGCTCATCACGAAGCGGGACATGCCGTAGTGAGCTGGCTTCTCCCTTATGCCAATCCTCTTTTCAAGGTGACTCTTGTGCCCCGTGGAAACGCATTGGGAGCTGCCTGGTATCTTCCTGAGGAACGCAAACTGTGGATGAAATCCCAGATGATTGACGAGATGTCTTCGCTTATCGGTGGACGTGTGGCTGAAGAAATAGTGAACGGGGAACCTTCCACAGGGGCGCAGAACGACCTCGAACGCCTGACTTCCATGGCTTACGCTATGGTTCAGTACTACGGGATGAGTGACAAGGTTGGACTTCTGTCATTCTATGACTCTACGGGAGCGCGTGGATATGACCTCACCAAGCCATACAGCGACAAGACTGCGGAACTTATGGACGAAGAGGTGAAAAGACTGGTGAAGGAGATTCACGACAGGACTTACCATATTCTTGTTGAGCACAAGGAAGGCTTCCTGAAAGTCGCTGCCCTGCTTTTGCGCAATGAAGTGATTTTCGCCGAGGACGTAGAGAAGATACTTGGGCCGAAAGTCAAGCCGGCCTCAGATGCGGAAAACGTTGCAATTGATGAAGAAAAGGATGAAAAAACTTCTGATTAGGACTCTCGCAGCCGCTGTATTCGCGTTTCTTACCTTCTTCTGTCTGCTTTCCGGCAAATATTTCTTCGCCGCATATATGTTGTTCATTATGTGCGGGATGATGCTTGAATTTCTTCGTATTGCGGATGCGGACAGACACCGGGCGGTTACGGCGCTGTGCCTTGCCACTGCCGTTGTCTTCTTTGCGGCACTGTTTGCGATCTATGCGTTTGACTTGCCGGCAGCACTCGCCGGAATCACCGTCTTTCCTCTCATATTGCTTATGTCCAGTTCGATTTTCCTGAAGGACAAAGAGGATTTTAAGACATATCCGGTGTACCTGACAGCCCTTCTTTATCTGGCCGTTCCGGTATCGCTTTCGAATGTTCTGGTGCTGGGCGGCGGTGAATTCAGAGGGGCGCTTCTCCTGTGCTTCTTCATAATAGTATGGTGTACCGATGTGGGCGCATATCTTACCGGTATGGCACTCGGTCAGAAATACGGAGGTAAACTCTGTCCTGAAATATCGCCCAAGAAGTCCTGGATAGGTTTCTGGGGGAGTATCTTCTTTGCCGGATTTGGCGCTTTCCTGCTTAATCGCTTCGGAATGTGGGACGTGCCTGCCCTGCAGAGCATCGTCATCGGTATCATTATGGCCGTGGCCGGTACGGCGGGTGATCTTTTCGAGTCTATGTGGAAGAGACGCGGAGGGGTGAAGGATTCAGGCAACCTCATTCCCGGGCACGGAGGCCTTCTTGACCGTTTTGACAGTTCCCTTTTTGCAATACCTGCCGGGACGGCGAGCCTCGCGATAATCAATCTGCTTTGAAATTATGAAAATAGACAAGAACTCACGTGGCACAATAGCGCTGGTTTACCTGATTTCGGGACTTGTGGCGCTGACCGTATTCCACTTCTGCTCCAAATGGTGGGTCCTTGCCCCCGTTTCGCTGTTACTTTTGGCTTTCTGCATATGGCAGACGCTGTTTTTCAGAGTGCCTGTCAGACAGAAACTGGGGGATGGAGTGACGGTCACTTCCGTGGCGGACGGCAAGGTGGTCATCATCGAAAAAGTGTTTGAAAAAGAATACCTGATGAGAGATTGCATACAGGTGTCAGTCTATATGGACTTCTGGGACGTGCATGCCAATTTCTGGCCGGTTACGGGACATATCACATATTTCAGGTATAATCCCGGAAAACATCTGCTTGCGTTTCTTCCCAAGGCATCGGAAGACAACGAACACACGTGCACCAATATGCGCACAGAAAACGGCAAGGATATATTTTTCAAGCAATTGGCAGGAACTTTCGCGCGCAGAATCGTATCTTATTCCAAGGTGGGTTCGATGGAAAATGCAGGGGAGCAATGTGGCATCATCAAGTTCGGTTCGAGGATAGATATGTTCTTGCCTCTGGATGCAAAACTGGAGATTGAATTAGGGCAGCAGGTAAGAGCCTGTGAAACGGTAATCGCCCGAATCTAAAGTCAGGGTGACGGCAGGGGAGCGGACACAATCAGGCTTCGCTCTTTTCTATCAGTTCGAGCAATCTGTCTATGGCTTCTTCTTCGGGTATATGTCTGAGGAGCGGTTTTGATTTCCTGTAAATCGTGACTTTTCCGCCACCTTCACCCACGTATCCCCAGTCTGCGTCAGCCATCTCACCGGGGCCGTTTACCACGCACCCCATCACAGCTATGACCATACCTTTCAGGTGAGAAGTGCGTTTCTTGACGGTTTCCAATGCCTTGTGAAGATCGTACATCGTGCGGCCGCATCCGGGACAGGCGATGTACTCGGGCTTATAGAAACGTCTGCGGCAGGCCTGCATCAGTTCGTCCTCAAGATAAGAGTCATAGTTTTCCCCGAAAGGGGAGTGCAGGCGCACACTGTCAATTTCCTTGTCCAGAAGCCTCTTTCCGAAATCGCAGGAAAAATCCAGCAGAAGCCTTTCTTTGTCTGGACTGTCGTAAAACGCTTCCACCTCCCTGCCGGTGATGCGTATGCGTTTCATAGTCGACTTCAATTCTCCCGAATAGCGCGAAGCAAGATACTTTCCGATGGAAATTTCATTGACCGGGTCTTCAGTGAGTGACACTCTCAGGGTATCTCCGATGCCTTCGGAAAGGAGTGTCGAGATACCGACGCAGGACTTTATCCTTCCAGAGTCACCGTTTCCCGCTTCCGTCACGCCGAGATGGAAAGGGAAGTCATATCCCTTTTCTGCCATTTTTTCTGCCAGAATCCTGTATGCTTCCGTCATTACTATGGTATTGCTTGCCTTGAGCGAAAGCACTACGGAAGGGAAAGCATTCTCCACACACATATCCAGCCATTCTATGGCGGCCATCGCCATCGCTTGGGGAGTATTGCCGTACTTTTCTGTGATGAAACGTCCGAGCGAGCCATGGTTGAGCCCTATCCGTATAGGCTTGCCGAAGACTTTGCACTTTTCTATAAGTTCCTTGAATCTTTCACGGGCTTTGTCGTGGTCGGGGTGGAAATTGCCCGGATTGATTCTGATTTTGTCCACATAAGGCACTACCGCCAGCGCGGTTTCGGATGAAAAGTGTATGTCGGCGACAAGAGGTATCGTTATACCGTCCCTGAGAAGTTCTTCCTTTATCCGCCGTACGGCCTGTACCTCCGGCATCCCCGGCACTGTCACTCGTATTATGTCCACCCCGGCCTGAGCCATCTCCCTGCACTGTGCAAGGGTGGCTTCCACGTCAGCGGTGTGGGTGTCGCACATTGTCTGTACGGCGATGGGATTGCCGCCGCCAATGATTGTGTTTCCCACCTTGACCTCTCTGCTCATCATTGATTTTCAACAGATTTCTTTTCTTCAATCCTTCTCTTTGCCTCGGCCTTGAGGACAGAGGTGCCGCGCCCGGTCCTCTTGGTGAGGTGGAACCGGATGCCGGCACTGAGCATAAAATCCCAGGGATAGGCATAGAACCAGGTCTGCTTCACGGGGTCCATATAAGAGTCGGGGGTGAAGAATTCAGACATGGAGAAACGTGTCCGTAGATTGACGTGCAACTCTATGGGGGCAAATACGAGTCCCGCTCCCACTCCGCCGCTCAAGCCGTAATCGAAACGTCTGTCTTCCGGAGCGAAATTGTCACGATAACTGACGGCCAATTCGGGAGCGTATGTGTTGGAACGGTGTATAGACAGCCTGTATCCTCCGTATGGCCCGAGATTTACCATGAATTTCACGTGAGGGGCATCGAAGTGGATGACTGCCCACGCAGGCACTTCCACGATGTCGTATACGGCCTTGTTGGCGTTGTATATGGTATATCCGCTCTTTTCGGTGAAGCAATAGCCCTGTTTGCTGTAGAAGATACCCAATTCGTATCCGAAATAAGGATGCCGTCCGTACATCTTCTGGTAGTGGGTGAAAGTCACTCCCGTATAAACGGGGGTGAAGGTCATCGTCCGGTCATAGTTGGGGGTGAAGCGCCCGTTTATCATAGACACGCCATACTCGAATCCTATCATCGAATAGTCGTTGATGACAAACTTCTTCTTGATGTTCACCGTGTCCAGATATTCGTCAGTGTAAAAAGTGAGACCGCCGAGAGAGTCGGTCGGCGCACCATTCTGCGCGAAAATGGGATTCGTGCAGAACAAAGCCAGTACTAAGACTGTCAGGGCAGTTTCAATCAGTCTCATCTTTTCCGAACATTTTACAAAGGTCTATGTCCTGAGTCAATTCGGCTCCCGCGGGAATCAGATATTCGGACTTGCCGTCGCCCATTTTGTAGAAGAGCACCTTTTCAGGAAGGATGTTTTTCAAGACATTGCCCGCATCCACTATGAAGTTGCGATTGGAATCTTCTATGAAGCGTATGTAGTATGTATCCTTCGAGACATAGGGGAACACTATGGTAGTGTCACAATCTATCATATGACTTCTGATGCTCTTTGTCTTGCTCTTGTCCATAAGGTCGACCATATACTGGTTCTTTACTCCTGAAAGATTGAGTGTGAGGGTGCTGAGCTTTTCGTCATTGGGCAGTTTGACCTTCACTTCCGTACTGTCGTTCCCGAAACCGTTTATGTTTCTGAATGTGTTTTCCTTGATTTTAAGGATGTACTCATACCCCGGCATATATTTTCCGACAAGCTGGATGCAGTAGGACTTGAGGTCAAGCGAATCCCGTTCGAAAGTGAATCCGACAGTCTCCACCTTCTGCCTGGGATTGATGGATTTCATCGAAATGCCTCCGGTATCTATGTTTACGACAGGCTCTCCGAAATTCAGTCTCAGACCGATTTGCTCCATTGTTTTGGGGTCGGCATCGAGCTTGAACGTACAGATGGTGTCCTCGTGCTTCAGGTTGCTCTTGGAAATGTAACGTTTGCGTCCGCGCGGATGAGGATTCACCAGTTTGACTTCTTCCGTGAAAGGAGTCGGGACACCGAGTGAGTCAGGTTTCAGATAATTCACGAACAGATGAAAGGTGTCCGGCATTGTGTGCTTGTCATTGACCCAGAGTTCCAGACTGTCTCGTTCACGGTTGATCTGCGTGATTATCCTGTCTGCCGGGAATTCTCTCATCCAGAGCGTGTCGATATGCGCGTTCTGCGCCATGAAAGAGACGAAGCAGGCCCTGTCCGAGGTGCGCCCGCTGTTTTTTACATACTGGACAGAAGGTTTTTCCTTGAAAAGATTCAATTCATACTGGGGCTTCCGCGCAAGGCATCTGACAGTATCCTTCATATCGAAGTTGCGGATTTCAGGCAGTGTCTCATCTACGACGAGACTCGGTCTGATGAGACTGTCGATAAAGGCTATTTTTTCATTGTCAGGGTCGTAGAGTCCATTGTTATTGTCGTCAGTCAGTGCAAATATTCTGTACAGCGTATCCTTTATGTTCCTGATTCGGAAAAATCCCCAATCATCGCTTTTGGCCGAAGCGGCGGGTCTGCTGAGGAAAATGGCGGAATCGGACAGGTCTGTGTACAGCATTGCTGTGGCCCCTTTGACGGGAGCGAGTGTCTGGTTGTCCTGAATGATGCCTGTTATGAAGAAGGAATCAACCTGTTGCCCGGTAGAGAACACGTAGGTGTATCCTGGAAATATGTTGGACTCGTGATTGTCTGCAATCGCGCCGTTCAGGCTCAAGGTATAGGTTGTGTTGAATAGCAGAGTGTCTTCGAAAGTGACGTACAGGCTCTTTTCATTGATACGTGTTTTGGGACGCTTGCTCAATGGCGGTGAAAGATATATGTTCTGTGCCTCCTTGATGGAGAAATATTCGTCGAAGCGGAAGTAGAATTCCTGACCGCTTACAGGTACTCCGACCGCTTTCGGTTGGGGATAGACGGCTAGCAATACGGGAGGAATACTGTCTTTCGGGCCGCCGGTCGGTCTCTGCGTAGTGTTGGCGCAGGAATGTGAGAAGAATGATCCGACAAGCATAAATGCCATCGGGATTGCGGGATAATATCTTTTCAACAGCTCTTTAATCAGTAACATTCCTGTATCCGTTCCAAAAATTCCGTCAAATGTCTGTACGTATCACGTTCTGTATGCCCTCTACGCCGCTGAGCAGGGCAATCAGTTTTTCGAGGCTCTTCTTGTCGTGGACCATCATTTCTATGTATCCTTCGAATATGCCCTCGGAGGAACCCAGCTGTATCTTTCTCATATTGATGTCCATCGTGGTGGATATATGCTGCGATATGTCGCTCAGCAATCCTATGCGGTCAAGTCCCTGAAGGGAGATGCGGACGGGGAAAGCGTTGTTTTCCGAACCTCCTTTCCATTGCGGCGTCACCACTCTGTCTCCGTGTTTGGAGGCTATGCCCTGCGCAATCTTGCAGGATTTTTTATGTATGGTTATAGTCCCGTCAGGAGCTTCGAAACCGATTACCGGGTCTCCCGGGATGGGGCAGCAGCAGGAGGCGATGATGTACTTTCTTCCCTCGGGATCGCGTCCGTGCATCACGTACTTGTCCAGAATCGCGGATGAAGATTTCTGCTTGTCCCACAGGATGGCCTTGATGGAGTCGTTCTTCACAAGTCCGAGCGCAAGGCGGAAATAAAGTTCGTCCACGTAGGAGAGATTGGTTTCGAGCAGGAGCTTCTTGATAGTGTCGTTGGTCAGTTTCTGCCCCATATCATTGAGAACGTTACGCAGTATGCGCCCGCCTTCCATCACCAGTTCTTCCGATTGGGCTCGGAAATAGTCCGTCACGAGATTGATTGCTCTCCTGCTGGTCAGGAAAAGAAGCCAGTCTTTCTGCGGAGAACCACTTTCCGCAGTGATGATTTCGACCTGATCTCCGGACTTGAGGACCTGCGAAAGAGGTACCAGTTTCTTGTTGACCTTGGCTGCAATGGCTTTGTGTCCTATGTCGGAGTGAATCTGATATGCGAAATCCAGAGCCGTACAACCCTTTGCCAATGTGCGCTGGTCTCCTTTCGGGGTGAATACCACAATCTCGGCGCTGGTCAGATCATTGTGGATGATGTCAAGAAGTTCGACGGCGTTGATTCTGTCCTTCTGTACGAGTATCTCCTTCACCTGAGCGAGCCACTTGTCCATCTCGCTGTCGGTTTCGGAAATGTATCCCTCCTGTTTGTATGCCCAGTGTGCGGCAATGCCCTTCTCCGCTATGTCGTCCATACGACGCGAACGTATCTGCACTTCCACCCATATTCCGGCATCACTCATCAGCGTGCAATGGAGCGCTTCATAGCCGTTGCTCTTGGGATGTTTCACCCAGTCGCGCATTCTGTTCGGTTCGAAACGGTAGAGCCCGGATATGATGGAGAATATGTGATAGCACTGATCGCGCTCCGTCTCGTTCCCGTTGATGCCGCCGTTGAAGATTATGCGCAGGGCATACAGGTCATACACTTCTTCGAACGGGATGTTCTTGTTGCGCATCTTCCGCCATATGGAATACGGGGTCTTTATGCGTTTCTTGATTTCGAAATCGAAACCGGCCTTCGACAATGCCTCCCTTATAGGTTCGATGAAGTCATCTATCGCTTTTCCGTTCAGGTCTATGCTGGAATTGATGCGCTGAACTATGGTATTGTAGGTCTCCGGTTCCCTGTAGCGGAGCCAGATGTTTTCCAGCTCCGATTTTACTTCATACAGTCCCAGCCGATGGGCCAGGGGTATGAATATGAACATCGTCTCCGACAGTATCTTGTCCCTCTTGTACTCCGGCATATACTCGATGGTGCGGCAATTGTGGAGTCTGTCGGCGAGCTTTATCAGGACAACCCGTACATCGTCGTTGAGAGTGAGAAGTATGCGCTTGAAATTCTCGGCCTGAAGACTTTCCGTGTACACCTCGTGTCCGTGACTCTTGTCCTCGTTGTCCAATACGGTCTTTATCTTGGTGAGTCCGTCCACAAGGCTCGCTATTTTTGCGCCGAAGAGGTTCTTTATATCATCCGTGGAATAGTCCGTGTCTTCCACGACATCGTGAAGCAGTGCGGCAACTATGGACTTGTACCCCAGACCTATCTGTTCAATCACTATCTTTGCCACCGCTATGGGATGTATGATGTACGGTTCGCCCGAACGTCTTCTTACGTTCTTGTGTGCTTCACACGCGAAATCAAGGGCCTTCCGCACCGTCTCGAACTCCTTTCCGTTCGCGCAGCGCTTTTTTGCCAGAGCGAGCAGGGATTCACGCTCCCGGAGTATTACCTCGTGGTCTTCTTTTATGAATTCAGAAAAACTCATATGCTTTCTATAAGTCCGTCAGCTTTTTGTAGTGAATATGAAAGTTCTGCACCGTACATTATTATCTGCCAGCTGAAATTGAGCCACATAAGAAAGAGCGGAACGGCCGCGATGATTCCGTACACGGCATTCAGATGTGTCACGAACACCTGCGTCTGCAGATACAGGTACTGGAAACCGGAGAACACTGCGGCGGTCAGCAGCGAAGAACTCAATGCATAGCGGTAAATCACCTTGGTGGCGGGAATCATCTTGTACAGCAGTGAAAGTATAAGTACTGCCAGCAGGTAGAATGCCATCCACAGGAGTATGACCGGCAGCACCTTCAGTTCGCGGAAATGAAGCCCGAGCAGAGTCAGGGAATTGGAATATGCCATTATCCCCAGCGAAAACAGTGCTATGAGGAGAGGGAGCAGGAAGAGGGCTGCGATATAGAACGAGAACCTCTTGATTATGTTGCGGGGTACCTTGTCTATGCCCCAGGCATTGTTGAACACTCTTTCTATCTGGAAAAACATCCACACTACGCTCCAGAAGAATACGATGGCGCTTATGATGCCAACCCACCCTTTGCTCAATTCCGAGATGACGTTGTCTGCCTTGCTGAGCAGATAGTCTATCAGTTCGGGGTACGCCGGCATCACTTTGTACAGCATATCCGAAATCCTGTCTGACACTCCAAGTCCTCCGCTCACGACAAACAGCAGGGCGAGCATCGGAATCAAGGCCATTGTGCAGAAATAGCTCAGGGCCACGCATTGGAATCCCATTTTGTGGTCGATGAACGATTTGAATACGTCCTGCGCTATTCCGATATATCGTCTGAACCTTTTCCCCATCCCGCTCAAAACAATGTGTCTTTCACCACGTCTTTCCCGGACAGCATTGCGAGAAAGGACGCTTCGTCAACGATACGTATGCCCAACTGATTGCATTTGCGTATCTTTTCCGGACCGGGTTTCGAGCCTGCCAGCAGGAACGAAGTCTTGCCGCTGACGGAGGAACTGTTCTTCCCCCCGTGTCTTTCTATCAGCGATTTCATTTCATCGCGAGATATGCTGAAGTTGCCGGAAATGACGATTATCTGACCTTTGAGGATATCCGATTCGGTGCTGTCCCCCTCCTCGATACTGAATTTTATTCCATGCTCGCGGAGACGGTGAATCTCTATGGCGTGTCGTGCGTCCTCGAAATAGAGGGCGGTGCTGTGCGCGATTACCTGACCTATGTCCGGCACCGATGCCATTTCCTCTTCAGTCGCCATCGCAATTGCATCTATGTTACCGAAATGCCTGGCCAGCGACTTGGCTTTGGTCTCACCGATGTGGCGTATGCCCAGTGCGAACAGGACTCTTTCGAAAGGCACTTCCTTCGAAGCCGCAAGGCTCGAAAGGAAATTTTCGGCAGCTTTTTTCTGCCATCCGTCAAGAGAAATCAACTGCTCAGGTGTGAGGTCATACAAATCCGCAGGAGTCCGGACAAGCCCCGCATTGAACAACTGCGCCACCGTAGCCTCTCCGGCTTCTATGTCCATCGCCTTGCGGCTCAGGAAATGCAGGATGCGCCCTTTTATCTGCATGGGGCATCCATAGGTGTCGGGACAGAACCACCGCGCCTCTTCCTCCTCCCTGACAAGTAGTGCGCCGCAGTCGGGACATACTCTGGGAAACTCCGGTTTAACGGAGTCGCCAGGGCGGAGCGAAAGTTCCACTCCCGTTATTTTGGGGATTATCTCCCCGCCTTTTTCAACATAAACGGAGTCACCTATGCGGATGTCTATAAGTTCCATCTGGTCGGCATTGTTGAGAGTGGCCCGTTTCACCATCGTTCCGGAAATGAATACCGGTTCGAGATTGGCTACCGGTGTCACTGCACCCGTGCGTCCCACCTGATAGTCTATGGAGAGCACGGGGGTAAGCGCGCGTTCCGCCTGGAACTTGTAGGCCACGGCCCATCTGGGGGACTTGGCCGTATATCCCAGGGCGGTCTGGTACTCCAGTTCATTTATTTTTATGACAATGCCGTCGGTGGCGTAGGGGAGTGCCTTCCTCGCTGTATCCCAATAGTTGACGTATTCTTCGATTTCGGCGATGTTCCTGCACAGTTTCCTTTTATCGGAAACAGGAAGTCCCCAGCCTTGCGCTGCTTTCAGGGCATCGTCGTGTGTTGCAAAACTGACACTGCGGCTCGGGATGTGATACAGCGTGCACCACAATCCCCTGTGTGCCACTTCCGAGGAATCCTGAAGCTTAAGCGAACCGGATGCCGCATTGCGCGGATTGGCGAAAGGGGCTTCTTCTGAGGCTTCTCTTTCGGCGTTCAGCCTGTCGAAGGCTTCGAATGGCATAAGGATTTCGCCTCTGATTTCGAAATCATCGGGCCAGCCTTCACCTTTCAGCGTTTCAGGCACGTTTCCTATCATACGCACGTTCTCCGTCACGTCGTCACCGACTGTGCCGTCACCTCGCGTGAGAGCTCTGAAAAGATGTCCGTGCACATAATTCAAAGAAATTGAGGTCCCGTCGAATTTCAGTTCGCAGCAGTAGGTGAAGTTCTTGCCTTCCAGGGATTTTTCGGCTCTTGCGGCAAATTCCTCCACCTCGCCGAGGCTGTAGGTATTGCCAAGCGAAAGCATAGGGTAGCGGTGGCTGTATTGCAGGAATCCCTTGCGGGCATCCGATGAGGAGAGGTCGCTGCCGACCTTGCGGGTCGGCGAATCCGCCGTTGCGAATTCGGGCCATTCGGCCTCCAGCTCCTCCAGCTCCTTCATCTTCATGTCGAAATCATAGTCGCTCATCGTAGGAGCGTTCTCGACATAATACCTACGGCTGTTCTCCTTGAGAACGGCCTTCAGTTCCTCTATCCTGCCGTATGCTTCCAGCCTGTCCATGCGGCTATTTCCCGTGTTCCAGCTTTATGGTTGCAGTGGGCTGGTCGCATACTTCCGAAGGTCCCCAGTACTGGATGGAACCGGGATAGACGTACTCCGTCCCAAGTGCCCACTTTTCGCGCTTCGAAGCGAAATATCTGAACGGTGCGCCGTCAAGTTCTACGAGAGCCTTGCGGATTACGGGTTTCATCTTGCCGTTTCTCCTTTCAAGATTCATCATCATGGTTATAGGCACACCTCCTGCAATCCATTCCGCGGCGGGTGCAGTCGTGTTCTTTATCACGGACATATAACCAGTCTTGCCGGCGGCAATAAGCCTGGAAGCGTTATATCCTAGACTGTAGCAGTAATCGGCATCGAAGTTGGAGGGAGCTGCACAGCGTCCTTCATACCCGAAGAAATGGTGCTGGGCGGAGAACTTGCCGACATATTTCCCTTCGGCTTTCATGGTTTTCAGACGGCGTTCTACCATACGCGAGAGAAGTTTTTCCGTCTCGATGAGAGAAACCTGCACGTTGCCGTGAGGGTCACGGTCAAGAGCCAGCTGACTTGCCACGTCTTCAGGAAGACTGTTGAAAGTGGCGAGATTGACTGCGCTTAGGTGAGCTTTCACGTATTCTATCTGATTCTCGCGGGCTATGCTCTTCGCTTCATCGGTTGCGAGGGTGTCGTTGAGCTCGGAAATGAGCTTCTTGATGGCTGGGATGAATTCTATGAGACCTTCCGGAATGAGTACCGTCCCGAAATTGTCACCTTTCTGAGCCCTTGTGGCCACAATGGAGGCGATGTAGTCCACTATGTCGTCAAGGCTCTGCGACTTTGCTTCTATCTCCTCGGAAATGAGACATACGTTGGGCTGGGTCTGCAGTGCGCATTCCAGAGCGATGTGACTGGCACTGCGTCCCATAAGTTTGATGAAGTGCCAGTATTTGCGGGCTGAATTGCAGTCGCGCTCGATGTTGCCGATCAGCTCGGAATAGGTCTTGGTCGCAGTGTCGAATCCGAAGGACGTCTCTATCTGGTCATTCTTGAGGTCACCGTCTATGGTTTTCGGACATCCGATTACCTGAATGCCATATTTCTTTGCGGCATAATATTCGGCAAGCACGCAGGCGTTGGTGTTGGAATCGTCGCCTCCGATGATTACGAGAGCCTTTATGCCGAGTTTGTCAAGTATCTCGCGGCCTTTCTCGAACTGTTCGACTTCCTCCAATTTGGTCCTGCCGGATCCTATGATGTCGAATCCGCCGGTATTGCGGTACTCATCTATCAGTTTGTCATTGAATTCGACGTACTTGTGGTCTACGAGACCTCCCGGCCCCATGAGAAAGCCGTAGAGTTTGTTGGCGGGGTCCAGCGCCTTCACTCCGTCATACAGACCGGAAATGACGTTGTGTCCTCCGGGGGCCTGTCCGCCAGAAAGTATGATGCCCACGTTGAATGATTTGCGCTCGGCTTTGCCGCCCTCGGCGAATTCTACCACCGGCATCCCGTACGTATTCGGGAAAAGCGCTTTGATATCTTCCTGATTTCCTACAGATTGCGTTGCCTTTCCTTCCACGGTCCTGACAGCGCCCTTGAGGGCCTTGGGGAGCTTCGGCTGATAGGCAGCGCGAGCGATTTGAAGTTGTGATTTTTCTGACATGGTATGTTTGATGGTTTTAATCTTACAAATTTAACAAAATTTCGGAACTTTTGCGTAAGTTTGTACCTGTTATGGACTCCAGGGATATAAAACTCATCCGCTCGCTGGACAGGAAGAAGGACAGGGACTCTTCCGGACTGTTCGTGGCGGAAGGCGAAAAACTCGGCGGGGAAGCTCTCAATTCCGGCTTCAAGGTCGAAAAGGTGTACCGCATCGGGGAAATCGGGGAACAAATGATGTCGCGCATCACGCTTCTCACTCATCCGTCTCCCGCTCTGGCTGTGATAAGACAGAGGAAACAACCGCCATTCGAGGCGAAACCCGGTCTTTACCTCTCCCTCGATTCGGTCAGAGACCCCGGCAACTTCGGCACCATCATCAGGATAGCTGACTGGTTCGGAGTGGGGACAATCCTCTGCTCACCCGACACCGTGGACGTTTACAACCCGAAGGTGGTACAGGCCACGATGGGAGCAATATTCAGAGTGAACGTCATTTATATGCCCCTTCCTGAAGCGGCGGATAAGGTGCGTGGCGCAGGTGGGACGGTTTACGGGACTTTCCTTGACGGGGAAAATATCTACGGGACTGAACTCAATGTCGGCACGGTCAGCCCGTCAATGATAGTGATAGGCAACGAAGCCTCCGGCATATCCCCGGAAATGGCTTCGAAAGTCGACAGCCGCCTTTTCATACCGCCGTATCCCGCAGACTTGAGAGGGTCGGAGTCACTCAATGCTGCCGTTGCCACGGCCCTGACCGTAGCGGAATTCCGGAGGAGGATATATGGCTAAGAAACTGATAATGCAATTGCTTCCCAGGCTTTGGGGGACAGGCAGGTTCTCGTCTGTGGATGACCTGTCACTCGAATATTTCCGTTCGCTCGGGATGGACTTCATCTGGTACACGGGCATCCCCAGACACGCTTACGGGGATTCTTTCGTAAAAGGAAACGCAGGTTCTCCCTATGCCATAAGCGACTACTATGATACCAACGAGTATCTTGCTGATAATAAGAAAGAAAGGATGAGCGAGCTTAAGCAGCTCATAGCAAGGACTCACACCCATTCGATGAAGGTTGTCATAGACTTTGTCCCCAACCACGTGGCTCCCTGCTACGCGGACAGTCACGGCGGCATAAGGACATTCGACCATTGCGACTATGACTGGACAGATACCAGGAAAATAGATTACGGGCCGAGTGGGAGCGGGACCTGGCTGCGCCTCCGCGACATACTGCTTTTCTGGGCCGGACTGGGAGTGGACGGCTTTCGCTGCGATATGGTGGAGATGGTGCCTCCTGAGTTCTTCGCCTGGGTGATACGGGAGGTGAAGGAGCGATATCCGGAGACCCTTTTCATCGCTGAAGTATATACGTTGGGCTCCTACAGAAAATATTGCGATGAAGTCGGGTTCGACCTTCTGTATGACAAATCGGGACTCTATGATTCGCTACGCTCGGTGATATGCGGCGAAGGCAGTGCCGAAGCAATCACTTTCAACTGGCAACGTCTGGGGAGTCTCCAAAGCAGAATGCTCAATTTTCTCGAAAACCACGATGAACAGAGACTTGCGTCCCGCCATTTTGCGGGTTCTGCATCGAAAGGATATGCGGCTCTTGCAGTTTCTGCTCTTTTCAACGACGCATCGTTCCTGCTGTATTCGGGACAGGAGGTGGGCGAAAGCGCTGAAGGTACTCCGTCGGGCCGTACATCCATATTCGATTTCGTGAAAGTTCCCGGCATAGAAGCGCTCTATGGTTACATCCATGGAGAAAACTCGCTCTCTGGAGAGCAGATTTCCGTACTGTCGTCATACCGGAAAATTCTCGAGGCGGCCTCGTCACCGCTCTTCCGCGAAGGAAAGGTATTCGACCTGTGTTACGCCCAGCCAGAAGGGAGCGGCTTCGACAGAAGAAAGCATTTTGCCTTCATGCGCTCATTGGAAGGCCGGGCAGTGCTGGTGGCGGTGAACTTTTCGGATGAAAAATCACTGATTGACGTCAAGGTTCCCGAGGAAGCCTTCACGTATCTCGGCATACCTGAACCGTCCTCAGACAACATCTTCCGTATCACCGTTTCCGCCAATGACGCGGAATTCATATATTTCCTCTAAAAATCAATTGGTCACATCTATCTGAAGTTGACGAGCGGACA
>JAKSKB010000015.1 GCA_024401975.1 Bacteroidales bacterium
TCATCAGCGAAATTGTACGCAACGGTAACAATACGGTTTACAGATTCATACATATCCCCAAGCATTCGAATGACGAGGATGTGGGACAACTTCAACTTTCCATACCCATCAACAAGGATGATATGTATTTGTCTCTGAAGTCAATCCGGGAATTTCTTGACCGTCAGAACATCTCCGACGGACTTGAGAAAAAATTGGTGCTGTGTCTGGAAGAAATATTCCTGAATATCAATGAATATGCCGGGTTTTTAGGCGATGGGCACTATTACGATGTCATCATCCGTATGGAGCAGGACGGAATACTCAGTGTCGTGAAGGATGACGGACGTCCCTTCAATCCGCTGGCTGTCGAGGAAGAAAAGCGGGGACTCGGCCTGGAAATACTCCTCGGCATCTGCAAGCACGTGGATTATCAGCATATGTACGGACAGAATTTGCTCATCTTACGGTTCCCTTATGAATAATCGTATTCCAAAAGCCGCATTCTTCGATATTGACGGAACTCTCGTTCCATACGATACCCGTTGTATCTCACAGACAGACTGTGAGGCAATTGAAGCCCTGCGCAGGCAAGGGACTCTCATTTTCATTGTCACGGGCCGGCATCTTTGCGACATCGACAATATCCCTTTCCCCGTCCATGGTGCAGTTTGCGGTAATGGTGCTCAGACTTATGTCGTAAATTATAGTTGTGCGCATTTTTGCGAGAGAGACAGATTTGTGCTGGTGGAAGGCCATCCGATTCCAAGACAACAGGCCATTGATATTGCGCGTATAATTACCGACAACCAAATACCCGCTGCTGCAAGCACCGCTACAACAACATTGTTCGGTCACCAAACTCAGAAGGCACTCGAATTCATTCAGCGCGTCAATATGCCCTCGCCCAGGAATGGCGATATTCTTGAAGCGGCATTGAAGGAACGGATTTATTCCTTCTGCCCTTTTGTCTCGCCCGAGGAAGAAGAAACCCTTTTCAAGGATGTCCTGAGTGAGCTGGATACATCCCGATGGTGTAACGAATACTGCGACATAAACGTAAAAGGATTAGACAAAGTGGTGGGAATAAAAAAGATACTCGGTACTTACCATATCAGTCCTGCCGAAATAATTGCTTTCGGCGACGGCTTCAACGACATCGCAATGCTGAAATTTGCCGGCCGTGGGATAGCGATGGGAACGGCAGCAGACGAAGTCAAAAGTGCCGCGGATTATATTACATCCTCGGCGTGTGACAGTGGTGTCAGCAAGTGGCTGTCTTACTTTGCTGCATAGGGAAAACCGAATTCCGGGCGAGTGATTTGAGCCGATTGTTGCAAGGCTCAACAAAACAAGACGCGAATGACAGTCAATAAGAAAGGGGGATGACCTCAAGTCCCTTTGGACTTCTCAGTCAACCCCCTTCTTAAGGATGTAAAAAAGGAAGAAACGCTACGCCTCGGAAATCGACCCGGTGGGGCAAGCCTCCACGCAAGCTCCGCAATCGATGCAGATTTCGGGATTAATCGAATAGACATCCCCTTCCTTAATCGCTCCTGAAGGACACTCAGCCTGACATGCTCCGCATGCGATGCAGGTATCCGGTGAAATTTTGTGTGCCATAAATATTAAATTAAATATAGGTTACAGACTTGTTTTACAAAAGTAATATGTAAATTTGAATAATCAAACATCGGCTTATGAAAAAATGCCTTTTCGCCCTTGTCTTAGGCACCGCGCTCTCCGTATGCGTCCCGGCCCAGACCCGAATCCGGGGAGGCGCATCGTTTGACAGAACAGTATATGACTTCGGAGACATCTGCGTCAGCGACGGGCCTGTGAGCTGCAACTATGTGGTGACCAATTCCGGCACGTCCCCGCTCAACATATTGAGCGTGGTCACGTCCTGCGGGTGCACCAACGTAAAATGGACCAGAGAGTCCATCGAGCCGGGCAAGAAGGGAGTCATAAGCGCCACCTACAAGAACGACGAAGGCCCTGTTCCCTTTGACAAGACGCTTACGGTCTATCTCTCCTGCGCGAAAGAACCCGTAATACTGCGTCTCCGTGGAATCTCACGGGAAAAAGTCCTTCCCCTGGAAGAACGCTATACCGTCCTCTACGGAGACCTTGCATTGAAAAGTGACGGATTTCCCAGACTCAATCTGAATCAGGGGCAGCAGAAAAGCGGAGAGATAACCGTGGCCAATCTCGGAGCCAAAAGCATCACAGTCCGTTTCACCGACCTGTCGGAAGGGCTCTCATTGCGTCTGGACAACAATCCCATACCCGCGCATCAGACAGCACGGCTCATCTACACCATCACGGCAGGCAATGACCGGTGGGGCCTTTGCGAATATTCCGCAGTCCCTGTCGTGAACGATGTGCGTCAACGCGGATTCTTCATTACAGCAGCGACAAAGGAAGACTTCAGCGGCCTGTCCGGCGAAGAGAAAGCCGCCGGCCCCAACCCCAAATTCGAAGACAGTGTCCTGGCATTCAAGTCCCGCAGGACTTCGGGCAAAGTCCAACTCGAGTTCAAGATGGGTAACGTCGGGGAAAAGACCCTGCATATCCATAAGGCGGACGTGGACAATGCCGCCGCCACGGTCGGGACCATCTCGGACGTGCCCGCCGGCGGGCAGAGTTCGTTCACGGTGACAGTGGATACAGGGGCCCTGACGGAAGGAGAGAACAGAGTGATGATAACTCTCACCACCAACTCGCCCCTACGCCCCGTGGTGAACCTTTTCGTGACGGGTTTTATCAATTAATTTCACTAAATTTGCGTTCAGGCAAAAAAGTACGGAATGATAGAGAACTACACTGAAGAAAACATACGCACCCTGTCCGGTGTCCAGCACATCAGAATGCGTCCGGGGATGTACATCGGGCGTCTCGGCAACGGTTCCAACCAGAGCGACGGAATTTATGTCCTGCTGAAGGAAATCATTGACAACTGCATAGACGAGTTCTCAATGGGCTACGGAAAAAATGTCACCATCGACATAATCGACGGCAGAAAAGTGTCCGTGCGCGACTATGGCCGCGGCATTCCTCTCGGGAAAGTCGTGGATGCCGTCAGCATCCTCAACACGGGCGGCAAGTTCGACGACAAGGCCTTCAAGAAATCAGTCGGACTCAACGGAGTAGGTTCAAAAGCCGTCAACGCATTGTCGCAGGAGTTTTACGTCAGGTCCTGCCGCGACGGTCAGTGCGCCTGGGCGCGATTCATCAAGGGCGAACTTTCCGGGCAGGGGCAGGAGCCTACGAAAGAGAAGAACGGCACCCTTGTCGAGTTCTATCCCGATTCGGACCCGGCCATCTTCGGTGATTTCCTCTACAATATGGACTACGTGGAGTCGATGGTCAAGAATTATTCCTACCTCAAGAAAGGGCTGACCCTGACTCTCAACGGAATTCCTTACAAGTCCGAAAACGGTCTGCTGGACCTTGTCAACGAGAGTCTGGGAGAAGAGCCTCTGTACTCTCCAATCCATCTGGAAGGAGAAGACATAGAGATAGTGCTTACCCACGGAAGGGCCTACGGAGAGAACATCACCTCTTTCGTCAATGGCCAGAACACTCGGGACGGAGGCACGCATCTGGCGGCATACCGCGAGGCCATAGGCAAGACGCTGAAAGATTTCTTCAAGAAGAACTATCTGCCGGAGGATTGCCGGCAGGGAGTGGTCGGAGCCATCAGCATCCAGATTCAGGAACCGAAGTTCGAGAGTCAGACCAAAATCAAGCTCGGTTCGACCTATCTTTGGGAAAAGAACGGAGACATCGGCCCCACCATCCGTGGTTTCATCAATGACTTCGTGGCCCGCGAACTCGAAAAATATCTTCTCAAGCATCCGGACGTCTGCCCTGTCATAGAGCAGAAAATCAAGGATTCGCAAGAGGAAAGGGTGCAGATACAGGGTATCCAGAAAAAAACCCGCGAGAAGAACAAGAAAGCCAATGTCTATAACAAGAAACTGCGCGACTGCCGTTACCACTACAACGACAAGGTGACCGAAAAGACGGCCGAAGACATCGAGAAGTCAAGTATTTTCATCACTGAGGGAGATTCGGCGAGCGGTACAATCACAAAAGTGCGCAACGCCAACAACCAGGCCGTATTCTCACTCCGCGGCAAGCCCATCAACTGCTTCAAGGAGAGTCACAAGAAAGTCGCCGAAAACGAGGAACTCAACCTTCTCATCTCCGCGCTGGGCGTGGAAGACGACCTTCAGGACCTCAGATACAACAACATAATCGTTGCCACCGATGCCGATAACGACGGTATGCACATCAGGATGCTGGTGGTGACTTTCTTTATGAAATACTATCCTGACCTTATAAGGCGCGGGCACGTGTACATACTCCAAACTCCGCTTTTCCGAGTCCGGGACAAGAAAGAGACTTGCTATTGCTATTCCCCGCAGGAGAAGGAGAAAGCGGTGGAGAGGTTGAAAGGCAGTGTACAGATAACCAGATTCAAGGGCCTGGGAGAGATTGACCCCGGCGAGTTCGTGGACTTCATAGGAGAGAATATGAGACTCGACCAGGTAAAACTTGCCGATGAGGAGTCCATATCGGACATTATGACTTTCTATATGGGAGACAACACCATCGACAGGCAGAATTTCATCCGTGAGAACCTGCGTTCGGAGGAAGAACTTGAAGATATAGACATATGAGTTGGAGAGGATTCTGCCACTGGACCCTCACCCGGGTGATGGGCTGGACCATAGACGGAGGAGCGGCTCCCGAAGAGAAATGTGTCATTCTGGGAGTCCCGCACACGAGCATTGCCGATTTTTTCGTGAGTTATCTGTTCTACACGGGCATAGGGCATACCGCTCACATAATGATAAAGAAGGAAGTATTCAAGGGACCTGTGGGCTGGCTGCTGCGCAAGGTGGGCTGTGTCCCCGTGGACAGGAGCAGCGGAGCCGACGTAGTACGCAGCGTCATCGCCGAAGCGGCGAACAGCAAGGGAGAGTTCCACTTGTGCATAGCGCCTGAAGGGACGCGCAAACTTGTACGTAAATGGAAGATGGGCTACCATATGATAGCGAAATCACTCGGTTGTCCGGTATATCTCGGCTATTTCGACTGGAGGACAAGGCACATAGGCGTAGGTGAGCGTTTTGACTTGACTGACGATGCGCGGGCAGACACTGATGCCATCCAGGCCCGCTATGCGGCGCACGGCTACACGGCAAGGCATCCTGAAAATTTTTCGACAGGAGATTAGAACCTGTTCTAAATCTTTTCTCGCAAAACACTTCGACAGGATACGTCTGTCATTTACTGAATACCTTGTCCACTATGATGGCCACGGCTCCGTCAGCAGTGACATTGCAGGCGGTACCGAAACTGTCCATTACAATGTATAGCGTAATCATCAGAGCCTGTGCGGACTCATCAAAGCCCAGCACGGATGCCAGCACACCGAGAGATGCCATCACCATACCTCCCGGCACACCGGGAGCCGCAACTGCCGTGATTGCAAGCAGCATCACGAACTGGAGCACGAGGCTGAAAGACAGAGCCTCGCCACGGAGCATCATTATGGTAATGGCACAGGCCGTCACTTTCATCATCGAGCCGGGCAGGTGTATTGTAGCGCATAAGGGCACGGAAAAATTGCTTACAGACTCTTTCACCCCGCATTTGCGAACACAGGACAGAGTGACCGGAATGGTGGCGGCGCTGCTTGCACTCCCCAGAGCGGTCACGTATGCCGGCAGCATCGCGGCGAGGCATTTGAAAGGGTTACGACGCGATATCAGCCCGGATATGCAGAACACGGCAATGAGCCAGACGAGACTCATCGCAAGGATTATCAAGATTATCCCGGCAAAAACCTTTATTATCGGGAATATCTCTCCTGTAAAGGACATTTCCAGAAAGATGCCGAATATGTAAATAGGGAGAAGCGGGATGAGCGTCACGGAGATGGCTTTCGCGACAATCTCCTCGAAATCGAATACGACCTCCTTCAGATGTCCCCGACCCGTACCGGCAAGTAATGTCCCTACCAGAAACGAAAACACCAGAGCCGACGTGACACTCATGAACGCGGGAATCTCCATAGTGAAGAACGGAGCGACGCCACTGCCCCCAATCCCGCTTGTATCCACTCCGATGCTGTCAAGAACGCCCGGAAATATCCTGATGCTGACACCGTATGAGAACAGTCCGGACAGCACGCTGGAAAAATAAGCCAGCAATATCGTAAAAATCAGCATCTTCCCGGCACCGGTCCCCATCTTGCATATCGCCGGCGTGACAAGACCGACAACAATCAGGGGAACCATAAAGCCGATGTATTGGGAAAAGAGATGGTTGAAAGTCGCGAAGACTCTGATTGCAGGCGTGGGGAACACGTGTCCCAGAACGTATCCCAGCGCGCAGGCCAGAAGAACCTTCCAGATCAGAGCGATTTTGAATCCTTTCATTTTTATAAGTTCTCCAGAATTTGTCAGGGGATTCCCCTTGAGCAAAATTAATTTTTCTTTCGCAGATTCCAAAACTTTTCCGACGTCTGTCTTGAGAGCCGGGGATTCGGAGCAAAAGAGGATTGTTGATTTGTGTAAAGAGTATGGAATCCCTGGGCCGATATGGAAGGATGTTGCGCAAATACTCCGTATTTCCTAAATTTGTGCGATTAACCATTTTTTTTTGAACCGAATATGCTCAGCAGAAAAGTAGCAGACAGACTCAAAGGATTCGAGACCCCTTTTTACCTTTACGACATCGACCTTCTCAGACAGACGCTTGACAGTGCCGTCGCCGTAGCCTCGAAGTATGGTTTCCGGCTTCATTACGCCATCAAGGCCAACTACGACCCCAAAATCCTTTCCGTCATCAAAGAATACGGGTTGGGCATCGATTGCGCGTCAGGCAACGAAATCCGCTGCGCCATTGAAGCGGGATTCGCCCCAGCGGGAATAGTCTACGCCGGTGTAGGCAAGAAGGACAAGGAGATTGAATACGCAATATCCCAGGGTATATTCTCCATCAATTGCGAATCTCTCCAGGAACTGGAGCTGATAGACCTCATTGCAGGCCGGATGGGTAAGGTCCAGAATGTCGCGCTGCGCATCAATCCCGACATAGACCCCAAGACCAACAGTTGCATCGACACAGGCCAGGCTGACTCCAAATTCGGCATTTCTTACGAAGAAGTGATGGCCAACGCTGACAGAATCAAGGAATACGGCAACGTACGCGTCAAAGGAATGCATCTTCACATCGGTTCGCAGATACGCGAGCTGCACGTGTTCGAATACCTCTGCGACAAAGTGAACGCCATCGTGGAGTGTCTTACCGGCCTTGGATTCGTCCTCGATTTCATAGACGTGGGCGGCGGCCTCGGCATCAACTACGACTTTCCCGAGAACGAACCTATCCCCAATTTCTCTTCGGTATTCGCCATCGTCAACCAGAATCTCAAGGCCGAAGGACGCGAGATTCATTTCGAGTTCGGAAGGTCGATTGTAGCTCAGTGCGGAGAGCTCATCTCAACGGTGCTTTTCCGCAAAGACACCGCTACGGGTCGCAAGCTTGTCATTATCGACGCCTCGATGACCGAACTGATACGTCCTGCGCTGTACGGCGCTTATCACTGCATCGAGAACATCACCTCTGAAGAAAGCGCCAGGGAACGCTACACCATCGTCGGCACCGCCTGCGAAAGCACCGACGTATTCGACCAGAGCGTGGGTCTTCCCGTCACGAAAAGAGGGGATCTCCTGACCATCAAGTCGGCTGGCGCCTACGGAATGTCGATGGCATCCCGATACAACCTCCACGACCTCCCCTCCGCAGTCTATTCCGATGAACTGTAGAGAAAATGCGGTTTGCACCGTAGCGTGGGCTTCATCACCCGGGAGATACGCTTTCGCTTAAACCGGCATCGTAGAACGCCCAATATTCGAATTCTGGAGATTTTTCAAGTGCCCGGGGCCGGGCTCGAACCGGCACGTCTTTAGGGGACAATGGATTTTGAGTCCATCGCGTCTACCAATTCCGCCACTCGGGCTTGCGTGAACGTCGATGCAAAGGTAATAAAATTTTTCAAATTCAAATATCAGCCGAAGACAGAGAGAAAGGCGAGGCGTCCTTCCCGGTGCACCGGTCGGTGGCGGGATCCGGACCCATCACGAAATGAAGTACCCCTCCGGCCATAATCTCGCTATGCTCTATCCAATTGCGCTCGAACGGCTTCCCGTTCAGCGTGGCACTCTGGATATATACATTCTCGGCGGAGTTGTTCTCCGCTTCCACCGTGAAAGTCTTGCCGTCTTCAAGCGTTATGACAGCCTTCCGGAAAAGCGGACTGCCTATCGCATACTGGCCTGTTCCTGGAGTTACGGGATAGAAGCCCAGCGCGCTCATCACGTACCACGCGGACATTGAACCCTGATCCTCGTCTCCCGGATATCCTTTCGGCCCGGGATTGTAAAGTTGCGACATTATCCTGCGGGTCCAGTACTGCGTTTTCCACGGCTCTCCCGCATAGTCATACAGATATGCCACGTGATGCATGGGCTGGTTCCCGTGTTCGTATTGCCCCAGTCCTGCCACCACCATCTCCACCATCTCGTTGAAGATTTCTCCATAATGCCCGACTTCGATGATGGCTGGAGCCGAAAATATGTCATCCAGCCTGTCGGTGAAAGCCTTGTCGCTCCCATAGAGGTTTATAAGTCCCTGTATGTCCTGGAACACGGACCAGTTGTAATGCCAGGCATTGCCCTCTATGAACGGTCCTCCCCAGGCGCCGGGGCGGAAGTCCGGAGTCCATTCCCCGTCGGCGCCGCGTCCCCGCATGAAACCGGATTCCCGGTCGAACACGTTGCGGTAGTTGTACATGGTCCGGCCGAATTCTTCGGCGAGTTCTTCATTGCCGCTCATCATTGCCAGAGCCCAGGCACAGAAGTCATCGTAAGCATATTCGAGAGTCACGGCGGTGCCGTAGTGGTATTCCGGATACGGAACGTACCCGAGTTCACGGAACTCTTTCGCTCCGAAACGGCCGTGCGACATCCTATTGTAGTCCCTTTTTGCGGTGATTTCGTGACGGTAGGCCTCCAGCGCCTTCACCGGGTCGAAACTGCGGATTCCCTTCGCCCAGGCATCGGCGAGGAGGGAGATGGCGTGATTGCCGATCATTCCGGAATTTTCATACGGGAAAGTCCAGGAAGGGAGCCATCCGCGCTGGTCATAGATGTCCAGAATGCCGGACATATATTTTTCCTGCACCTCCCTGTGTATGATGTTGAAAAGTGGGAATTGCGAGCGGAATGCATCCCAGTATCCTATGTCTGTGTACATATATCCGTCGTGAATGGTGAAGTCGAACGGACTGAAGTAATGCGGGTTATCTTCCGCGTCGAACTCATAAATCATCCGCGGGAAGATACTGGCGTGATATAGGCAGGCGTAGAACGTGCGTATGTCTTCATCTCTTCCCCCTTCGACGGAGATTTTCCCCAGTGCCTCGTTCCAATCCTTCCTGCCTTCTTCTGCCGTGCGCTCAAGTGTGGCACCATCTCCAAGTTCCCGCTCCAGATTGATGCGGGCCTGTTCCATGCTGATATATGAGGAGGCAACTTTCGCCTGTACGGTTCCGCTTTCCCCGAAGGACAGATATACGCCGGCGTTATAGCCCGATGACACTCCGGCCCCCTCGAGAATTCCGGCTTCCTCGCATTCGGGCGTGCCGCTTTCGAAAACCTTGATTATCGAATGGTTGTTATACCCGAACCACTTCGTGGGGGCGGGGTCTTTCCAACTGCCGTAAGCAGTGAAAGGCCTGTCGAATTCCACGATGAACCAGTTCTTCATCGTGCCTGCGTTGCGAGTGAAAAGCGTGATGACTCCGGTGACGGCATTGTGCACCGTATCTATCTTCATCTCGGAGAACTCTCTGCAACCGTCTATCACCACAAAGGACTCACTTCCTTCCGGGAAACCGAAACTGAACAGATTGCAGCGTTCCGTGGGGGCCATTTCGGTGGTTATCCCGTTCTTGAACTTCACGCTGTAACGGTGTGGCAGAGCCACTTCGTCCTCATGCCGGAATTGAGCCCCGCGCTCACGGGCAAGGACCTGAAGCTTTCCTGATTCCGGGAACAATGACAGACTGGCGTAATCCCTCGTCCACGGGCTGCATTGGTGTGACTGGCAGAAACCTCGTATGCAACCGGCATTCCAGGTGTATTTCCATCCGTCGCCGTTGTCTCCTGTCTGAGGTGACCACAGGTGCATTCCGAACGGACGCCCTGTCCCGGGATAGGTGTTGCCGTAACTCAGTTCGAAACGGGAATCCGTGCCTATGCGGGTGTCCACAAGGGAAACGTAGTCCCGCGTCCTGTCGGAACATGCGTAGCACAGGAAGATGCAGAGAATGGCAAGGAATGGACGTCTCCGGGGCATCATGACATTATCTGATTATGTCCGATGCCTTGTAGGTCGTTGTCAAGCGTGAAAGTCTTGACTCTCAGCGCATCGGACATCCGGACACCTGCGAAGAAGCAGAACGGGAGTGACAATGTGTGAATTGCAATTAACCTTTTCATGGTTGTGATGTGTTAAAAAAACGGCGCGGCCGTCAGTTTAAGGCATGTCCGGACAACAAATATAAGGAAAAAGTGTTATATTTATGGAAATTTACCAAGAACAATGAAAGCAAAGACCATAGGAATCCTGACATCGGGCGGGGACGCTCCGGGTATGAATGCCGCGGTAAGGGCGGTGACAAGGGCGTCGATAACGGCCGGATACAAGGTGAAGGCCATCTATCACGGATATCAGGGACTTATCAATGGGGAAATCGAAGAATTCACCAACGAAAGCGTGAGCGGTATCATATCACGTGGAGGTACTATACTCCGTACCGCACGCTGTATGGATTTCCTCACCGTAGAAGGCAGGAAAAAAGCCTATGAAAAATTCAAGGAGGCCGGAATCGACGCGCTCGTGTGCATAGGGGGCAACGGCACCCTCACCGGCGCGATGACTTTCGCCGACGAATATGACATACAGTGCATCGGCATTCCGGCCACTGTGGACAATGACATCAACGGAACTGACGAGACCATAGGCTACGACACGACGCTCAATACCATTATGGAGTGCGTGGACAAGATTCGTGATACGGCCGCATCGCACGAAAGGATATTCTTCATAGAGGTGATGGGAAGGGATGCCGGCTGGCTGGCGCAGAGCAGCGCCATAGCGTCCGGAGCGGAGGCGGCGATAGTTCCGGAATCCGCCACCAACGTGGACCAGCTGGCGCAGTACATAGAAAAAGGCATACGCAAGAGCAAGAACTCCAGCATAGTCATCGTAAGTGAAAGCCCGGAATGCGGGGCCATGCACTATGCCGAACGTGTCAAGAAGGAATATCCCCAGTTTGACGTGCGAGTGTCCATCCTGGGCCATATGCAGCGTGGAGGTTCGCCCTCGGCGCGGGACAGGATACTTGCAAGTGTCCTCGGGGCGGTGGCCGTGGAGGCCATCAAGGAAGGTCAGCACAACATAATGGTGGGGATGAGCAACGGCGAGCCTGTCTATGTGCCGTTCGCGAAGGCGATTCAGGTGCAGGCGAAGAACGGTGCCCCTATGCTGAAACTCGTCGAGACTCTTTCCAACTGACAGCAACGCGTAATCCGTCGGAATATGAAAGTGGCGTTAGTACAGCAGGATATCGTATGGGGTGACAGGACTGCCAATCTGAAGCGTCTTGACCTCGCTCTCGACCGTACTCCCGGAGCGGAATTGTACGTGTTCCCGGAAATGTTCACGACAGGTTTCGCATCTTCTCCCGATTCAAGCATAGATACCGACCCGCAGGGTACGGTAGAATGGATGAAGTCTCACGCCAAAGCGGGATGCTGCGCTCTTGCAGGCAGCATCGCGATGGAAGAAAATGGCAAATGTTTCAACCGGATGTATTTTGTCAAGCCTGACGGAGAGACAATCTTCTATGACAAACGCCATCTGTTCAGTTTCGGCGGTGAGCACCTCCGTTTCACGCCGGGCAACCGCAGGGTGGTCGTGGAGTATGGGGGAGTGCGTTTTCTGCTCACCGTTTGCTATGACATACGCTATCCCGTGTGGGACAGGAACTTGGGGGATTATGACGCTATGATAGTGTCTGCCAACTGGCCTGTGGCCCGCCATCTGGTCTGGCAAACCCTTCCGGTCGCGCGTGCCATCGAAAACCAGTCCTACGTGATTGCCGTCAACAGGGTGGGAAGAGACCCGATGTGCGACTATATGGGAGGGTCGGTGCTTGTGAACCCGTTCGGAATCGTGACGGCCCGTTGTGCGGACGATGCGGAGTGCGAGGCTGTCGGTGACATCAATATGCAGTTCGTCAATGAATACAACAGCTCTTTCCCTGTATTGGATGGAGCGGACAAATTTGAGATAAAGATATGAAAAGGATGTTGTTGGGTGATGAAGCGGTGGCGCTCGGAGCGATAAATGCCGGAATTTCCGGAGTGTACGCGTATCCGGGTACGCCTGCGACCGAAATCACGGAGTTTATACAGAAGGACCCGACGGCCGCGGCCCGCAAGGTGCGCAGTCGCTGGTGTACCAATGAAAAGACGGCTATGGAGGCCGCTTTGGGTATGTCTTATGCGGGCAGAAGAGCTCTTGTGTGTATGAAGCACGTGGGGATGAACGTGTGCGCGGACGCGTTTGTCAACAGCGCCGTGACAGGCGTGAACGGAGGACTGGTGGTAGTGGCCGCTGATGACCCGTCTATGCACTCCTCGCAGAACGAGCAGGATTCCCGATTCTATGGGAAATTCGCGATGGTACCCGTGTTCGAACCCTCCAACCAGCAGGAAGCCTACGATATGGTTACGGATGCATTCGTCTTCTCGGAGGAAGTGCATCTTCCGGTGCTTCTCCGTATGGTGACCAGACTGTCGCATTCCCGTGCGGCCGTCGAAGTCGGTGAAGCGCGTCCGGGGAAGGCTCTCGCACCGTCGGACAGCAAGGGATGGGTGCTCCTGCCGGCAATAGCGCATCGCCAGTATGCGGCTCTTGTCGGGAAGCAGGACACTCTTGTGGAGAAAAGCTCCGCTCTGGCAAAGGAAGAAGGGGCAGGCAGCCTTGGTGTGATAGCCTGCGGCATAGCATATAACTATGTGAAGGAATCACGGGCGTCAGTCAGGACGCTCAAAATCACCGGATATCCTCTCCCGCAGGAACGGATACGCGCTTTTGCATCCGGATGCGACAGGATTATGGTGGTCGAAGACGGACAACCCGTCGTGGAACAGGAAGTCAGTATGATGCTCGGTACCTCCGTCAAGGTTGAGGGGCGCCTTACCGGTGCGTTGCCGCGCACCGGCGAACTGACTCCCGACAGTGTCGCCGCAGCTCTCGGCTGCGGAAAGGCGCCCACATTCAAACCTGTGGAGGGACTGCCGGCCAGACCGCCGCAACTATGCCCCGGATGTGGGCACAGGGACGTTTTCAAGGCACTTGGCGAGATAGTCGCCGAATATCCGGGCGCACGCGTCTTCGGAGATATAGGATGCTACACTCTGGGAGCCCTCCCTCCGTTCAAGTCGCTTGACAGCTGCGTGGATATGGGCGCCTCAATCACTATGGCGAAAGGAGCAGCGGATGCCGGTGTATTTCCGTCGATAGCGGTAATAGGGGATTCCACCTTCACTCATTCCGGGATGACGGGATTGCTCGATGCCGTCAATGACCGTTCCAACGTGACGGTCATACTTTCCGACAACCTCACCACCGCTATGACCGGAGGCCAGGACAGCGCCGGCACCAGCCGTTTCGAGGCAATCTGTCTCGGTCTCGGAGTCGAGCCTGAGCATCTGCACGTGGTCGTGCCGGTACCGGCCAACATTGGGCAGATAGCGGAGACCATAAGGAAGGAGATTGAATATGACGGAGTGTCGGTAATCATTCCTCGGCGCGAGTGTATGCAGACAGCCAAAAGACACAACAGAAAATGAAAAAGGACATCATACTTTGCGGTGTGGGAGGTCAGGGAATACTCTCCATCGCCACTGTAATAGGAGAGGCGGCCACGGCAGCCGGACTTTATCTCAAGCAGGCGGAAGTCCACGGGATGAGCCAGCGGGGAGGAGACGTCGAGAGCGACCTCAGGCTCAGTACGGAGCCGGTTTTCAGCGATCTGATACCGAAAGGGGAGGCGGACCTGATAATCTCGATGGAACCGATGGAATCGCTCCGCTACCTCCAGTACCTTTCTCCGGAAGGCATAGTCATCACGTCTTCAAAACCGCTGGTGAACATTCCGGATTATCCTTCGGAAGTAACCCTTTCCGGACTTTTCTCCCAGGTACCGCAGCTTTGCCGTCTCGACATAGAAGAGGTGGCAATCAAGGCTGGCAATCCTCGCGGAGCCAATATGGTGCTGCTGGGGATGGCGGCGGAGCATCTGAACATACTTCGTCCCGGACAGCTGCGCGATGCCATCAGGGTCATTTTCTCACCGAAGGGTGATGCGGTGGTGGAATCCAATTTGAAAGCTTTTGACCTCGGGCTCGAATCAAACAAGTAATTATGATCTGGAACAAGACGAACGAATGTATGTCTGAGGACGAGAGGCGCTCCCTTCAAGGTAAACGTCTCCATAAAGTAGTAGACCACGTATATCACAACGTGCCTTTCTACAGAAACGCGCTTCAGGAGGTGGACATCACGCCCGGGGACATCAACGACATAGAAGACATAACCAAACTGCCGTTCACGGTCAAGCAGAACCTCCGGGACAATTATCCTTTCGGACTCCAGGCCGTTCCGCAGAGTGAAATCATACGTGTGCACGCGTCCAGCGGGACTACGGGGAATCCCACCATAGTAGGCTATACGAGAAGCGACATCGCCGTGTGGAGCGAATGTATGTCCAGATGCCTCACCTCCTATGGGGTAGGCAGGAACGACATATTTTCCGTAGCTTACGGATACGGACTGTTCACCGGAGGACTCGGAGTGCATTACGGAGTGGAGAATATGGGGGCGTCCGTGCTTCCCGTATCCACAGGCAACACCGAAAAGCACATACGTCTTCTCAAGGATCTGGGTGTCACCGGCATCGCCTGCACACCTTCTTATGCCCTTCATCTTGCCGAAACGATGGAATCGATGGGCATAGTCAAAGACAAGATAAAACTGCGGACAGGCGTGTTCGGAGCCGAACCGTGGACTGAGAATATGCGTCACGAAATCGAGGAGCGTCTCGGAGTGAAGGCGTACAACCTCTACGGGTTGAGCGAGATAATGGGACCGTGCGTAAGCTACGAGTGCGAATGCCAGAATGGTTCGCACATCAATGAGGACCATTTCTATCCTGAGATAATAGACCCCGTGACCTTGAAACCGTTGCCTGACGGGCAGGTGGGAGAACTGGTGTTCACCACCTTGACGAAGGAGGGTATGCCTATGCTCCGCTACCGTACCAGGGATCTGTGTTCCATCACGCGCGGGAAGTGCTCCTGCGGACGGACAAGCGTCAGGATGGGCAAGATTCTGGGTCGCAGCGACGATATGCTCATAATCCGCGGCATAAACGTGTTCCCTTCGCAGGTGGAAAGCGTCATACTCGGTATGCCGGAGTGCGCGCCACGCTTCCTGCTCATCGTGGACAGGATCAACAACCTCGACACGCTTACGGTCCAGGTGGAAGTGCGTCAGGAATATTTCGCGCAGGGGTTCGATACTTTCGAGCCGATTATGGAGCTCGAAAAGAAAATTGCCGCCAGACTCAAGAGCGTATTGAGCATCTCCGCCAGAGTGCAGGTCAAGGCCCCCAACACGCTTGACCGCAGCGAAGGGAAGAGCATATTCGTGATAGACAACAGAATACTGAAATAGATTATGGACAAGCAGTTTTACAATCAGGAAGAAGGATTGAGCCGCTCCGAGATAGAGGCGTTGCAACTTGAACGTCTCCATTCCACGGTGGAGCACTGCATGGGTTCGGCGTTCTATAGGAAAAGGTTCGCCGACAGCAACGTCAGCGTTTCGGATTTCAAGACTCTGGATGACCTCAGGAAAATACCGTTCACCACAAAGCAGGACCTCCGCGACACTTATCCTTTCGGGATGGCGTCAGTGCCTCTTGACAGATGCGTGAGGTTGCATTCTTCCAGCGGCACGACAGGCAATCCCACGGTTATCCTTCATACTGCCAGGGACCTCGACCAATGGGCCAATGCCGTGGCGCGTTGTCTGTGGATGGTGGGATGCCGCCCGGAAGATGTCTTCCAGAACACTTCCGGTTACGGGATGTTCACCGGAGGGCTTGGATTCCAGTACGGAGCCGAGAGGCTGGGTATGCTTACGGTGCCTGCGGCGGCGGGCAACACCTTGCGGCAACTGAAGTTCTTTACCGATTTCGGCACTACGGTGGTGCACGCCATACCGTCTTATGCGGCCCGCATTTTCGAGGTGATGCAGGAAAAGGGTATCGACCCGCGCAGGGACACTTCCCTCAGGACACTTGTAATCGGGGCGGAACCTCATTCCGAGGATACTCGCAGAAGAATAGAGGATATGCTTGGGGTCAAGGCCTACAATTCCTTCGGAATGAGCGAGATGTGCGGTCCTGGCGTGGCTTTCGAGTGTAAGGAGCAGAACGGACTCCACATCTGGGAAGACTACTACATAGTCGAGATAATCGACCCTGACACTCTGGAGCCTGTGCCTGACGGGCAGGTGGGAGAACTCGTGCTCACGACCATCAACCGCGAGGCTATGCCGCTCCTGAGATACCGCACGCGTGACCTCACGCGCATCCTGCCAGGCAAATGTCCTTGCGGACGCGAGCATTTGAGACTGGACAGGATGAAGGGCCGCAGCGATGATATGATAATACTTAAGGGAGTCAACATCTTCCCCATCCAGATAGAGACCATACTGATGCAGTTCGAAGAACTCGCTTCCGATTATCTCATCATTCTCGAGACTCTCGAAGACAACGACTATATGACTGTCAAAGTTGAAATCAAGGACATCCCTGTTGACGACTACGCCAAGTTGAAGGCTTTGGAGAAGGAAATCACGCGTCAGTTGAAGGATGAGATACTGATAACGCCCAGAGTGCGGCTCGTGCCCAAGGATTCGCTGCCAAAGTCGGAAGGCAAGGCCGTTCGTGTCAAGGATTTGAGAAAACAATACTAATCACCGTAATATTATGACTGTTCATCAACTCTCAATTTTTATCGAAAACAAATCGGGCACCCTTGTCAAGGTTCTCAAGCTGTTGAAGGGTGAAGGTATTCAACTGATAGCGTCCACCATCGCCGATACCGCCGAATACGGTATATGCCGTATTATATGCAGCGAACCGGAACGCGCGTATGAAATTCTCAAGAAAGCAGGAGTTGCGGTGTCCCTGTGCGAGGTATTCGCGCTTTCGCTCGATGACGTGCCCGGACGTGCTGCGGATGCGATTGAGATATTCGCCAAAGAAGGGATATCCATCGCGTATCTCTATTCTTTCCTGCTAAACGGGAAGGGAGTCCTCATATTCAGGACGGACAATGCGGAGAAAGCGGCGGAGGCCATAAAGGCGGCCCGTCTTTCCGTCATCGCCGAGAAAGACCTTTCCAAACTTCTATGACGGCAATCAGCGCAATCCCGGCGATGCACCAGAGTACCGCTCCCGGAATCTGGAGGTCAAGCGCTGCATCTGTACCGGTGCGCAACCGTTGAGCGGTTTCCAGCGCCGCCTTGTCGTTCCATGGCCACACCTTGACAAGAGACCCTATGACGAAGCCGACAAGGACGAGCATAGTCTCTTTCTCCCACTTGTCCAGCAGCCAGTGGAGACATTTCGCGAATGCGAGTATGCCGGCGGCGCAGCCCAAGGCGAACACTGCCAGCACCGGCCAGTCCAGCGACCCTATGGCCTCCATTACGTAGTCGTATTTGCCCAATATCACAAGAATGAAACTTCCCGATATGCCTGGAAGTATCATCGTGCATACGGCAATGGCTCCGCATATGAAGATGAACCACAGTTCATCGGTGGTGCGCGTGGGTGACAGGGTGCAGGTCACCACTCCCAGAATCACTCCAGCCGCCGTGAATGCCGCCGCTTTCGCGTCCCATCCCTTTATGTCCTTGAGCATCACAGCCGCCGATGCGGCTATCAGACCGAAGAAAAAGGCCCAAGTCTGGATGGGATGAAGTGTCAGACAGGTCGTCATCAGTTTCGCGAGGGAGAACACGCTTATCCCCACGCCTATGGAGAGGGACAGCAGAAATGTTCCGTGTATGGTATCCCGGAACTTTCTCCACTCGCCTGCGGCAAGAAGTTTCCAGGTGCTCACGCTCATAATGGCGTCAAGCGCTCCGATAAGCTCTCCGTAGATTCCGCTTATAAGGGCGATGGTCCCTCCTGACACGCCCGGAACGATGTTCGCCGCTCCCATAAAAAAGCCTTTCAAGGCTGTCGATACGTTTTTCCCGAGGTGCATTTCCTATTCGTTTTCCGATTGGTAATCCGCTATCAGCTTGCGAATCTCACGTTTCGCCTGCTTCCAACGCGGAATGTCGATTTTGCTGCCTATTATTTCCACGACTTTTGCGGCCAGACAGGATCCCACTTCTCCGCAGATGCGGACAGGCATTCCCAGCGAATGGGCATACAGAAACCCTGCGGCATACGTGTCTCCGGCACCAGTCGCATCCACTGCCTCACCCGGCCATGGCTCTATGAAATATTCTTCATCGCCTTTCTTCACCCAACTTCCGGCCTTCCCCACTTTCACCACGGCGATTTTACAGTATTCGGCAATCACGTTCAGGGCATCGTGCGGCTCCTCCATCTTTGTGAAGGCCCTGGACTCGGACTCATTGGCAAACACTATGTCCACGTATTTGTCTATGAGATTATGGAGAAAAGCGTCATTGGACTCCACGACATTGTATGAGGCCATATCCAGCGAAATTATGCAGCCCGCCTTTTTCGCCATCTCCACGGCCGTGCGGATGAGGTCCTGATTCTGGACGAGATATCCTTCGATGTGGAAATAGTCATAGCCTTCGAAATACTCCTGCTTCAAATCTTCCGGCACCAGTTCAAGCGCCGCTCCCAGATAAACCGCGAAAGTCCGTTCGGCATTGGCTTCGGTCACGAATACCATCGAGCGTCCGGACGAATTCTTTCCTTTGAGGAGCGTACATTTCACGCCGTACTGCTCTTCGTCGCTCTTGAAAAGATGTCCCAGCTCGTCGTCGCCGATTTTGCCGATGAATGCCGACGGCATCCCGAAGATGGACGTGCAGGTGATGGTGTTGGCTGCGGAACCTCCCGCGACGTAGTGGACTCCCATCGGTTTGAGACTCGCCCAAATGCGGTCTCCGGTCTCCATATCCACGTGCTGCATGCTCCCCTTGGGAAGGTGGTATTGTCTTAAAAGTGAATCATCGGGCAGAATGGCCAGAATGTCAGTCAGCGCATTGCCGATACCTAAAATGGATTTCATATGCTTCATATGTGTCCTGAACAGACAAATTTACTAAATAATTCGGTATATTTGCGGCTATGAAAGAGAAGCTCGGCAAATTGCTGAAATATTCGCTGTCGGCTGCCCTTGCGGCTGCTCTGTTGTACCTCGCGTTCAGAAAAGTCGAGTGGACGGAGTTCAGCAGGGAACTGGCTGTCTGCGACTGGGGGTACATACTGCTTTCAATGCTGGCCGGCACCGTTGCCTTTGCGATAAGAGGGGTGCGCTGGAAACAGATACTGATGCCCCTGGACAGCGGTACGGAACTGCTGACCACAGTCAACGGCGTCAATATCTCCAATATGGCCAATCTTTTCATCCCGTTCTGCGGGGAGTTCGTGCGCAGCGGCATAGTCACCAGACGCTCCACCAGGGATGCGGTCACGGGTAAACCTGTCGTGACATACGACAGAGCTCTCGGTACAGCGGCCCTCGAACGCTTCTGGGACATACTTTCCGTCATCATCCTTCTGGCCGTACTGCTCATATTCAAGCGCGACCAGTTCAGCGGATTCCTCGTGGAAAAAGTGTGGAATCCCGTTTTCGGACATATGCATCTGGTGGGATTCTTCGCTCTTGTCCTTCTGACCGGCCTGATTGTCGCGGGGTGTTTCGCCATAAGACATTATAGTGAACGTTATCGGATCTGCGGTAGGATATACGGGGTGATATGCCGCCTGCTGGAAGGTTTCAGCAGTTGCCTGCATATGAAGGGGAAAGGGCTTTTCTTTATTTACACCCTTCTGATATGGGCTATGTACTGGCTTCAGATGGTCCTGATTGCGAAGGCGATGCCGTCTGTGAGCGGAGTGATGCTTGAAGATGCGCTTTTCCTTATGCTCATAGGCAGTTTTGCATCCTGCCTGCCGGTTCCGGGAGGATTCGGGGCCTACCATTACATAGTCTCCGTAGCGATGTCCAGCATATACGGTTTCCCTCGGGAGGGCGTGGGGATAGCGTTCGCCACCATTTCCCACGAATCCCAGGCGGTGACTATGGTTGTCACAGGATTGGCCTCCTACGTCTCGGAATGCCTGAGACGCAAAGGTCCGCAAAAGCAGGTGAATTGAGTATATTTGCAAGATGATTCAAGAATAAAGCATATGAGAGCACTCAGACTTACCAATACATTGACACATCGGAAGGAATTGTTCGTGCCGGTCACGGAGGGGCGGGCAGGGATGTATGTATGCGGTCCCACCGTATATGGCGAAGCCCACCTCGGTCACGCCCGCCCCGGTGTCACGTATGACGTTCTCCAGAAACTGCTCCGCCACCTCGGCTACAAAGTCCGCTATGTCCGCAACGTCACCGACGTGGGCCATCTCGAGCACGATGCCGACGAGGGCGAGGACAAGATAGCGAAGAAAGCCCGGTTGGAAGAGTTGGAGCCTATGGAGGTGGTGCAGACTTATACCCTGCACTATCACGAGGCTATGAGACTCTTGAACGTGGCTCCTCCTTCCATAGAGCCGCGCGCTTCAGGCCACATAATCGAGCAGATAGAGGCGGTGAAGAAGATTCTTGCCGCCGGATATGCTTACGAGAGCAACGGGTCGGTGTATTTCGACGTGGAAAAGTACAACAAGGACCACAGATACGGCATACTTTCCGGACGCACTCTGGAAGATACGCTTGAAGGTACCCGCAATCTTGACGGACAGGGCGACAAGAAAGCTCCGTACGACTTCGCAATATGGAAAAAAGCGGAGCCGCAGCACATAATGAGGTGGCCGTCTCCCTGGGGCGAAGGTTTCCCCGGCTGGCATCTTGAATGTTCGGTGATGGGGGAGAAATATCTCGGAAGAGAATTCGACATACACGGCGGAGGGATGGATCTGATGTTCCCGCATCACGAATGTGAAATTGCCCAGAACGTCGCTTCCCGCAATACGCAGGGCGTCCGTTATTGGGTGCACAACAATATGATAACCATCAACGGACAGAAAATGGGCAAGTCGCTTGGCAACTTCATCACTTTGCCGCAGCTTTTCAGTGGGGATCATCCTGCTCTGGAGCAAGCTTACAGTCCTATGACCGTGAGGTTTTTCATACTTCAGGCCCATTACCGCGGCACCCTGGATTTCTCCAACGATGCCCTCAAGGCTGCGGAGAAAGGTTTCCGGAAAGTGATGCAAGCTTCTGCCGACCTTTTCGCCCTTGCAGGACTCCATCTTCCGGCGCAGAATTACGGTGAATACACATTCGGCACGGCTCCCGATATCTGCCCGGCGACAAGCCCGGAAGTCAAGTCCGTCTTCGAGAACGTATATGACGCCCTTTGCGACGATATGAACACTCCTGTGGCTCTTGCCGCGATTTTCGAGGCGGTACGCATCATCAATACGGCAAAAGACGGAAAGATTGCCCTTTCAGACGGGGATGTCAGTACGCTGGTTCAGGTATTCAATGACATAGTCTTCGGTGTTCTCGGACTTTGCGACGAGCGTATTTCTTCCGAAAACGGGGGAAAAGTGATAGCCGGACTTATGAATATGGTTATCGCGCAGAGGGCCGCCGCCAAAGCTGCGAAGGACTGGACTGCTTCGGACCGTATCAGGGACAGTCTGAAAGCGCTGGGAATTACTGTCAAGGATACCAGGGAAGGCGTGGAATGGACTATAAACGACAGTCAGTGATGAAATTCGTAAGTTGGAATGTCAATGGCCTGAGGGCCGTCGTGTCAAAAGGTTTCGAGGACATATTCCGTTCTTTCGATGCGGATTTTGTATGCCTTCAGGAGACCAAGCTTCAGCCCGGCCTCATCAATCTTGAATTCGACGGATACAGGTCGTACTGGAACTATGCGGAAAAGAAGGGCTATTCCGGCACTGCGGTATATTCCCGGCACGAGCCTCTTTCCGTGACGTATGGCATAGGGAAGGAGGAGCACGACCGCGAGGGGCGTGTCATAACCATCGAAATGCCTGATTTCTTCCTTGTCAACGTATATGTGCCCAATTCGCAGGACGGTTTGCGCAGGCTTGCATACAGGATGGAATGGGAAGATGCTTTCAGATGCTACCTGCACTCTCTTGCTGTCTGCAAGGGAGTCGTGGTGTGCGGCGACCTGAACGTGGCCCATCAGGAGATTGACCTCAAGAATCCTGCGGCCAATCACTTCAACGCCGGTTTTTCGGACGAGGAGCGCGGGAAGATGTCCTGCCTGCTCGCTTCAGGTTTCGTGGACAGTTGGCGCTTCCTTCATCCTGAAGAAGAGAAGTATTCGTGGTGGTCATACCGGATGAACGCGAGGGCGAGGAACGTCGGGTGGCGCATCGATTATTTCCTTACGTCCGAGTCGATGCGTGAATCCATAGTCGGAGCGGACATACTCAATGACATATACGGGTCCGACCATTGTCCCGTAACCCTAGAAACAAAATAGCCCGATGAATTGCATCAATGAACAGATGTACGGATATGGCAGCAGCAGGTCTGTCATCCGTGATCAGTATGAATATGGAAGGAAACGCCGCGCCGAAATCGGGGATGACAATCTCTTCGATTTCTCTTTGGGCAACCCAAGCGTACCGACGCCGTCTGCACTGCGCGACTGCGTGATGTCCCTGCTGGATGAGACTGACAGCCTCACCCTTCACGGATATACCTCGGCGCAGGGGGACTTCAATACAAGAAAGGCAGTGGCAGACAATCTCAATGCGCGTTTCGACGCCGGTCTGGGACCGGACGACATATATATGACCTGCGGGGCGGCCGCGGCGTTGTCCATAACGTTCCGCGCGTTGAATGATTCGAATGACGAGATAATCATCTTCGCGCCCTATTTCCCCGAATACAAGGTCTTCATCTCTTCTGCGGGAGCCGTCCCGGTGAGTGTCCCGTTTGTGGAAAAGGATTTCCAGATTGATCTCGATGCGTTCAGGGCAACTTTGTCTCCGGAGACCCACGCCGTGGTAATCAATTCTCCAAACACTCCCTGCGGTGTAATCTATAAGGAAAGCACTCTGCTCGAACTTTGCGCGATACTCCGGGAGAAGAGCGCGGAATACGGACATCCTATCTATATTGTCAGTGATGAGCCGTATAGGGAGATAGTTTACAACGGAGAGGCGGTCCCCTTCATAATGAACCTCTATCCGGATACCATAATGTGCTACAGTTACAGCAAATGCCTGTCGGTTCCGGGCGAGAGGATAGGTTACGTGGCTGTCAGTCCGCGCGCCTCCGATGCTTCCCGCGTATATGCGGCCGTGTGCGGCGCTGGAAGGGCTTTGGGTTATGTATGTGCGCCGAGCCTTTTCCAGAAAATCATCGAAAGGCTTCCCGGCGTGATGCCTGACATAGAGGTTTACCGTCGCAACAGGGATCTGCTCTACGGCTCATTGTCCGAAATAGGGTATGAGTGCGTGCATCCTGACGGGGCTTTTTATCTGTTCATCAAGTCATTGGAACCCGATGCAGTCAAGTTTTCGCTGCGTGCCAGAGATTTCGACATACTGCTTGTGCCTGCCGGGTCTTTCGGTGCACCGGGGTATGCCCGCATAGCATATTGTACGGATTATGACAGGATAAGACGCTCCATACCGGCTTTCAAGGCGTTGTTTGAGAGTTACCGGTAGTTCCTGGCCTTGTCCATTATCCCTGCATTGATGATGGATACTCTGTGGGAATTTATATCTGATTCGATGCGTCCGGATTCCACCACGTCTATGAATTCCTTGAATTCGTAGTGGTAATCATCCATTTCCAGACCCTCCCTGATGAGTTCGCGTGTCGCTGTGGGACCTCTGCCCGCAGACGGAGCATTGTGCGCGGCAAATTCCGCTTTCCGGCAGTTGTGTATATTGTCCAGTATGATGTTGCCTTTCTCGCCGCAGATTTCGGTTTCCGTCAGTGAGTCGGCAGTTTTCGAAAAGCTCAGCACCGCTCCCATTCCGGGATAGGACAGAAGTATGTTGCCTTGGAGAGTGATGTCCCCGAAAGCCGAGGGCATTGTGTCGAATGAGGCCGACACGCCCTCTGGTTCACCGAAAAGCGCCGCTGCGGGGAAGGTCGTATATACACCTATGTCTTCAAGTGCTCCACCTCCCATCTGCGGATTGAAGGAATTCGAAACAATCCCTTCCTTGAGCGCATCGTAACGCGTGGAGTACTGGCAATATCCGGCTCTGAACAGCCGTATCCTGCCTATCTCCGGGATTCTTGCGACTGCTGCGCGGAAATTGGGATTGAGCGTGGAAATCATAGCTTCCATAAGCGCGGCTCCGTATTTCCCTGACGCGGCAGTCATTTCCCGGACCTCCGCTTCGCTGCATCCGAGCGGCTTTTCGCAGAGAACGTGTTTTCCGTGCTTGAGACAGGTCAGGGTATATGCGCAGTGCGTTGAATTGGGTGTGCCTATGTATATGGCATCGACCTTGTCGCACCGGGCCATATCCTCGACGGACGTGAATGCCAGAGCATCTTCGTCAAATGCTTCCGGGTGTTTTCTGATAAAGGCGATGGCTGTATCCTCGCTTCGCGAGCATACAGCCACTGCCTTGAATCGCGGTTCGGTAACGGCGCCTTTCAGTATCCAGTCACTGATTCTTCCGGTACCGACAATCCCGAACCGTACCATATTGTCCTTAAAGTTCCTCCAGTTCGCGGGACATATCGTCATTCTTGGTGACAACTATGTCCTGATACTCGCTGAGACCGGTACCGGCAGGAATGAGGTGTCCGCAGATGACATTCTCCTTGAGGCCTTCGAGATTGTCCACGCGTGCACGTATCGCGGCTTCGCTGAGCACTTTCGTCGTTTCCTGGAAAGATGCCGCCGAAATGAAGCTGCTTGTGCGGAGTGCGGCCTTGGTGATACCTTGAAGTATCAGTGTGGCCGTCGCCGGCTTGGCTTCGCGGGTAACCATTTTCTCGAGACCTTGCCTTTCGAGCGAGGAGTTTTCATTCCTCATCTCACGGGCATTGATAATGTCCCTTTCCTTGAACTTCTGTGAAGCGCCTTTGCTCATTACCACGAACTTGCCGTAGATGGCATCGTTCGCGTCCATAAACGCCCATTTGTCCACAAGTTCCTCTTTAAGGAACTGGGTGTCGCCCGGATCGGAGATTTCCACCTTGCGCATCATCTGGCGCACGATGATTTCGAAGTGCTTGTCGTTGATTTTAACGCCTTGCAGCCTATATACGGCTTGCACCTCGTTCACGATGTATTCTTGGGCTTTTACGGGTCCGAGCACCTTGAGGATGTCGGAAGGAGCGATTCCTCCGTCGGAAAGTCTGGCTCCGGCCCTTACGTAGTCGTTCTCCTGGACAAGAATTTGTTTGGAGAGCGGAACGAGATACGTCTTGCTCACCTTGCTTGCGCTGTTGGTGACTATGATTTCACGGTTGCCGCGCTTGTTCTTGCCCATAGTGACCTCACCATTGATTTCGGATATGATGGCCGGACTTCCGGAGTTGCGGGCTTCAAAGAGTTCAGTGACCCTGGGAAGTCCTCCCGTGATATCGTTGGCCTTTCCAACTACGCGCGGAATCTTGATGATGACGTCGCCGACCTGGACGTTGCTTCCGTCATCCACGATGACGTGGGCACCTACAGGAAGGTTATACTGGCGTATGCTCTCTCCGTTTTCATCTATGATGTTGAGTGACGGACTCTTGGTCTTGTCCCTGGATTCGATGATGATGCGATCTCTGTTGACAGAGAACTCATCAGCGACCTCCTCCTTGTACGTCACGCCTTCCACGAGGTTCTCGTAGCGGATTTTGCCGGCCGTCTCGACTATGTTGAGGGCATTATAGGCATCCCACTCACAGATGAGGTCTCCCGCTTTCACGTTCTCTCCGTCCTTCTTGTACAGGAGGGAACCATAAGGTATGTCATACTGGGAATAGGTGTATCCGGTATTGGGGTCAAGTACCCTGAGTTCCGTCGAACGGCTGACTACGATTTCCTGAGTTTCGCCTTTTTCACCGATTTTCTTGATGGTGCGGAGTTCTTCGAACTGGAGTTTTCCGTTGTATTTTGCAGTGATGCTGGAATCCACGGCTGCACCTCCCGCGATACCTCCGACGTGGAAGGTACGGAGAGTCAGCTGTGTACCCGGTTCTCCGATAGACTGCGCCGCGATTACGCCCACCACTTCACCTTTCTCCACCATACGGCTGGTCGCGAGATTGCGTCCGTAGCACTTCGCGCAGACACCGCGGCGGCTTTCACAGGTGAGGACCGAACGGATTTCAACCTGCTCGATAGGAAGCGAATCAATCAGTTTGGCGGCATCCTCCCGGATTTCTTCGCCTGCCTTCAGAATCAGTTCTCCTGTGAGGGGGTTGAATATGTCGTGTACCGATGTGCGGCCGAGTATGCGCTCTCCGAGAGTCTCCACGATTTCATCCTTGTTCTTGATGGCGGTTGCGATGAGTCCTCTGAGAGTCCCGCAATCATCCTCGTTGATGATGACATCGTGTGATACATCCACCAGACGGCGGGTGAGATAACCTGCATCCGCCGTCTTGAGGGCGGTGTCGGCCAGACCCTTGCGGGCACCGTGCGTGGAGATGAAGTATTCGAGCACCGACATTCCTTCCTTGAGGTTGGATACGATAGGGTTCTCTATGATTTCGGCTCCCGCAGCACCTGATTTCTGAGGTTTGGCCATCAGGCCTCGCATACCGCAGAGCTGCTTTATCTGCTGGGTCGAACCGCGGGCTCCGGAGTCCAGCATCATATATACCGGATTGAAGCCCTGCTGGTCTGACGATATCTGTTTGGTGACGATGTTGGTGAGATTGTTGTCAATCGCAGTCCAGAGATCAATCACCTTGTTGTAACGCTCGTTGTTGGTGATGAAGCCCATCGAGTAGTTGCTCTTGATGGCTTCGACCTGCTGGTATCCGTCCTCGATGAGTCTGGCCTTGTCTTCAGGTACGAGCACGTCACCGAGATTGAAGGATATACCGGCACGGAACGCCTGCTCATATCCGAGGTTCTTGATGTCGTCAAGGAATTGAGCGGTACGCATTATGCCCGTGTTCTTGATTACGGAGGTGATGATGTTCCTGAGGGCTTTCTTTCCAAGTACCTCATTCACGAAAGGCACTTCTTCAGGCACATACTGGTTCACGATGATACGGCCCGCCGTGGTCTCCACCATTCTGGCACCCTTGGAAGGGTCCAACTTGTCAACCGGGATACGCACGTTGATGAGGGCGTGCATCTCTATGGCTTTCTCATCGTACGCCACTATAACCTCCTCGGGCCCGTAGAAACTCATTCCGGTACCTTTTGCTCCGGGTTTTATCTTTGTGATGTAGTACAGTCCCAGCACCATATCCTGCGAAGGAACGGTGATAGGGGCCCCGTTTGCCGGATTCAGGATGTTCTGGGAGCCGAGCATAAGAAGCTGCGCTTCCATTATCGCGGCATTGCCCAACGGAAGGTGAACCGCCATCTGGTCTCCGTCGAAGTCGGCGTTGAACGCCGTACAGGCGAGAGGGTGGAGCTGAATGGCCTTGCCCTCTATCATCTTCGGCTGAAAGGCCTGGATGCCGAGTCTGTGCAGGGTAGGGGCACGGTTGAGGAGAACGGGATGACCTTTCATCACGTTCTCGAGTATGTCCCAGATTGCCGCATCCTTGCGGTCAACTATCTTTTTGGCTGATTTGACAGTCTTTACTATTCCCCTTTCGATAAGTTTCCTTATAATGAAAGGTTTGTAAAGCTCCGCGGCCATATACTTTGGAAGACCGCACTCGTGCATGTTGAGTTCGGGGCCTACCACGATGACCGAACGCGCTGAATAGTCGACGCGTTTTCCGAGGAGGTTCTGACGGAACCTTCCCTGCTTTCCTTTGAGACTGTCGGACAACGACTTGAGAGCCCTGTTGGTCTCGTTCTTAACCGCGGAGGACTTCTTCGAATTGTCGAAGAGAGAATCCACGGACTCCTGGAGCATTCGCTTCTCGTTCCTGAGTATGACTTCGGGAGCCTTTATCTCGATGAGTTTGCTGAGGCGGTTGTTCCTGATGATGACTCTTCTGTATAGGTCGTTGAGGTCCGATGTGGCGAAACGTCCGCCATCAAGCGGCACGAGCGGTCGGAGATCCGGCGGGATGACAGGAAGAACCTTCATTATCATCCATTCCGGACGGTTGATGCCCTTGGATTCCTCGAACCACTTGATTACCTGGAGTCTCTTGAGTATCTCCGCCTTCTTCTGCTGGGAGGACTCAACCTCCATCTGACAACGCAGCGAATGCCCGAGTTCTTCCACGTCAATCTCAGCCAGAAGGTCATATATGCCTTCTGCACCCATCTTTGCGATGAACTTGTCGGGATTGTCGTCGGGAAGGGTGTGGTTGTCCGGAACTTTCGCGAGCGCGTCGAGGTATTCGTCTTCAGAAAGAAGAGTCATCTTTTCGAGCCCTGTCGCCCCTCCTCTGACCACAATGTATTTTTCGTAGTAGATTACGGACTCAAGTTTCTTGGAAGGGAGTCCGAGCACTGCGGAAATCTTGTTGGGAGCAGATTTGAAATACCAGATGTGAGCCACGGGGACTTTGAGGGTTATGTGCCCCATTCTCTCCCTGCGGACTTTCTTTTCAGTGACTTCCACCCCGCAGCGGTCGCAGACGATGCCGCGGTAGCGGATTCTCTTGTACTTGCCGCAGTAGCATTCGTAATCCTTGGTGGGTCCGAATATCTTTTCACAGAAGAGTCCGTCTTTCTCAGGCTTGTAGGTCCTGTAGTTGACCGTTTCCGGTTTGAGGACTTCACCGCAAGACCGTGCGGTGATGTCTTCCGGAGAGGCAAGAGAAATGCTGATTCTCTGGAAATTGCTCTTTATCTTGTCTTCTTTGTTGATATAATTAGACATATTTTCTCCTTTCGATTTGTCCGACATTAATTCAATGTTACCTTGAGTCCAAGTCCCCGGAGCTCGTGCAGAAGTACGTTGAGCGATTCAGGGATACCGGCAGGCGGCATAGGGTCGCCCTTGACTATGGCTTCATAGGCCTTGGAACGCCCGGTCACGTCATCGGACTTGACTGTAAGAATCTCCTGAAGTGCATTAGCGGCTCCGAATGCCTCGAGGGCCCACACCTCCATCTCTCCGAAGCGCTGTCCTCCGAACTGCGCCTTGCCTCCGAGAGGCTGCTGGGTGATGAGAGAGTAAGGTCCTATGCTTCTGGCGTGCATCTTGTCGTCAACCATATGGCCGAGTTTGATCATATAGATGACCCCGACTGTGGCAGGCTGGTCGAAATAATCTCCCGTACCGCCGTCGCGGAGCAATGTCTTGCCGAATCTTGGCACTCCGGCCTTGTCAGTATATTCACATATCTCGTCGATGCTCGCACCGTCGAAGATAGGGGTGCTGAACTTCAAGCCGAGTTTCCTTCCGGCCCAGCCGAGCACGGTTTCGTATATCTGACCGAGATTCATACGTGAAGGAACGCCGAGCGGGTTGAGCACGAGATCCACGGGAGTTCCGTCCTCAAGGAACGGCATATCTTCCTGACGGACTATCTTGGCGACGATACCCTTGTTTCCGTGCCGTCCCGCCATCTTGTCACCCACGGTAATCTTGCGCTTCTTGGCAACATAGACCTTGGCAATCTGCATCACTCCGTTGTTGAGCTCGTCTCCAATCTTCATCTTGTTGATTTCCTTGTCCGCCTGAGCCTTTGCGACTTTCACAGCGAAACAGTAATTTCCGATGAGTTCGCTTATGAGGACGTTGGCATCCTTGTCAGTGGTCCATTTGCTGGAAATGACGTTGTTGTAATCGATTCCCTTGAGCAGGTCGGACGTGATTTTCCTGTCCTTCGCTATGAGTTCCACACCGAAGAGGTCACAGATACCCGCGCTCTTCTTGTTTTTGGTCAGTATTGCAAGCCTCTCCAGAAAATCCGTGCGGAGTTTTTCGGAATATTTCTTGAAGGATTCCTCCCGCTTCTCTATTTTCACCTTGAGGTCCGCCTTGGCGCTTCTTCCGTAGCTTTCCTTGCCCAGTTTGGAGTAGAGGGAAGTCTTGACGATGGTTCCGCTCAGTGAAGGATTCGCTTTGAGCGACGCATCCTTGACGTCACCGGCCTTGTCGCCGAAAATGGC
>JAKSKB010000016.1 GCA_024401975.1 Bacteroidales bacterium
CACTGCGTTTCTTGATGGATGTCTTGACTTTCATATTATGGAATTTTTTATTTATATCTGAAAGAGATGCGGCCTTTGGTCAAATCATAAGGCGAAATCTCAACGCGTACCCTATCCCCAAGGAGAATGTGTATGAAATTCATACGCATCTTCCCCGATATGTTGCAGAGGAGAACGTGACCGTTCTCTAGTTCAACTTTGAACATCGCATTAGGGAGAGTCTCTATTACTTTCCCGTCCTGCTCTATTGACACTTGTTTCGACATTGAAAAAACACCTTAAATTCCAATAGTTCCATCTTTCTCGATAAAATCAAAGGTCGACAGCAGTTCAGCTTTTCCGCGACGGACAACAACCGTAAGCTCGTAATGAGCCGATTTCCTGTGGTCGGCAGTGTGCACAGCCCAGCCGTTTTTTGCCAGATATACACCCTTCGTGCCTGCATTGATCATCGGTTCTATACATATCGTCATTCCATCCACAAGTTTCGCACCCCTGCCCTGTTTCCCGTAATTCGGTACTCCGGGGGATTCGTGCATCTGCCTTCCTATTCCGTGACCTTCCAGTTCACGGACCGCCGAAAAGCCGAATGACTCGACGTACGTTTGCACCGCGTGCCCTATGTCTCCGGTCCTGTTTCCCGCTACAGCAACCTCTATCCCCTTGTAAAGGGAGGCCTTTGTCACGTCAAGAAGCTTTCTGGTCTCCGCATCCACCTCGCCGACAGGAAAAGTGTAGGCGGAATCACCGTTCCAACCCTTGTACAAAGTGCCGATGTCAACGGATACGATGTCTCCTTCCTTGAGAACATAGTCGGACGGAAAACCGTGGACGACCACATCGTTAACCGAGGCACAGATTGCTGAAGGGAAGCCTTCGAAACCGAGAAAACTGGGGATTGCGCCATTGTCGCGGATAAAAGTCTCTGCCACTCTGTTCAACTCTGAAGTTGTCACACCGGGAGCGACAGCCTTACCGACTTCTGCCAAAGTCCTGGAAACTATTACGGCGTTCTCACGCAACAGTTCAATCTCCTCTTCGGTCTTGGGCTTTACCATCTTCCTTCAACCTTATTTCAAATATCATAGTCCTGAGCGTCCCGTCAGACGGCCGGTTTTCATCAAACCGTCATAGTGACGCATCAGCAAATAACTTTCAATCTGCTGGAGCGTATCCAGAACGACTCCCACGAGAATCAGCAGGGAAGTACCGCCATAGAAACCGGCGAACGCATCGTTGACACCAGCCCTCCTTGCAAATGCAGGAAATATGGCGATAATGCCCAGAAATATGGATCCGGGGAGAGTTACCTTCGTCATAATGGAGTCGAGATACTCGACAGTTTTCTTCCCGGGCTTGACTCCGGGGATGAACCCTCCGTTCTTCTTCATTTCTTCCGCCATCATCGTCGGATTGACCGTAACGGCTGTATAGAAAAACGTGAACACAACGACGAGAATGAAGAACACGATATTATACCACAATCCGGTATAGTTGCTCATCGTGGCCGCAAAACCTCTCGTCGCATCAAACTTCGAGAAGATGAGAGGGAAGAGCATAAGCGCCTGGGCGAAGATGATGGGCATAACGCCGGCGGCATTTATCTTCAGCGGAATGTACTGACGCACTCCACCTACCATCCTGTTGCCTATCACACTCCTCGCGTATTGTACAGGGACTTTCCGCACGCCCTGCACCAGCATTATTGCGGAGATGAGGACGAAGAACCAGACAATCATTTCCACGATAAGAAGGAGAAGACCTCCGTTGGTGGTGGAAAGTTTCTGCCCGAATTCAGCCACAACCGCATAGGGGAATCTGGCCACGATACCTATCATAATGATGAGGGATATGCCATTGCCTATGCCCCGGTCAGTGATACGTTCGCCCAGCCACATCACGAACATCGATCCCGCCATAAGGATTATGGTGGAGATGAAATTGAACATGAAGTTGCTCCAGCCGAGCTGGTTGACGGCAAGAAACGCAGACGTCGGAATCTGGCTGTGGAGGGTCGCCATATAGGCCGGTCCCTGGATGCAGATAATCAAGATGGTGAGAACTCTGGTCATCTGGTTCATCTTCTTGCGCCCACTCTCGCCTTCCATCTGCAGTTTGCGGAAGTAAGGAACGAACACGCCCAGAAGTTGGATGACGATTGACGCCGAAATATACGGCATCACACCGAGCGCGAATATCGAGGCATTGCCGAACGCACCTCCCGAAAACATGTTCAGGAGTCCGACAAGACCTTCCTGTGTCGTGCTCTGGAACTTCGCCAGAAGGGTTGCATCAATGCCCGGAAGGACTATGAAGCAGCCGAGGCGGTACACCAGGACGAGAATCATGGTGTACGCTATCCTCTTGCGGAGTTCTTCAATCTTGAAGATATTGCCTATTGTTTCGAAAAACTTCTTCATTACTATTCTTCAATTACAGCGGCCTTTCCTCCGGCAGCTTCGATTTTGGAAATGGCTGAAGCGGAGAACGCGTGTGCGCTGACCGTGACAGCTGCTGCAATCTCACCGTCGCCAAGCACTTTCACGAGTTCACCGGCCTTTGTAATTCCGGCGCTTATGAAATCCTCAAGAGAGATTTCGGTCTTGCCGAATTTCTCGCTTATGGCCTGAAGGGTGGAAACGTTGACAGGTTTGTATTCAACCCGTGTGGGATTCTTGAATCCGAACTTCGGAAGACGTCTCTGGATAGGCATCTGCCCTCCTTCGAAACCGATTTTATGTTCGTATCCCGCACGCGCCTGAGCTCCCTTCGTACCACGGGTGGCAGTGCCGCCCTTGCCGGAGCCCTCTCCGCGACCTACTCTCTTGCTTGTTTTAGTTGCACCTGCAGCAGGTTTCAAATTTTCAAGTTTCATAACTCTGTCCTCCTAGTCAATTTCTTCAACTTTTACGAGGTGAGCGATTTTCGCAACCTGCCCCATAGTTATGGGAGTCTTTTCTACCTCTACCGTATGATGCATACGACGGATTCCAAGGCAACGAAGGTTATCCTTCTGGCGCTTGGTCTCACCGTTGCTGCTTATAATCTGTGTGATTCTGAGTTTTGCCATAACCGTATCCTCCTATCCGTTAAATACCTTTGTCATAGAAACTCCGCGAAGTCCGGCAACCGTATAGGCATCCCTCATCTCGGTCAGGGCCGCAATCGTAGCCTTCACGAGATTGTGAGGGTTGGAAGATCCCTTGGACTTGGCAAGCACGTTCTGCACGCCGGCCATCTCGAACACGGCACGCATGGCGCCTCCGGCCTTGACACCGGTACCAGGAGCAGCGGGCATCATAAATACTCTGGAACCACCGAATTTGGATTCCTGCTCGTGAGGAATGGTTGTGTTGATGACGGGAATCTTCACGAGATTCTTCTTCGCATCCTCCACTCCCTTGGCGATGGCCGCAGTGACTTCGTTGGCTTTTCCAAGACCATAGCCCACGACTCCGTTTCCGTCTCCCACAACCACGATGGCTGCAAAGCGGAAATGACGTCCACCCTTGGTCACTTTGGTGACCCTCTGGATAGCGACAAGCCTGTCTTTCAATTCAAGATCGGATGTCTTGACTCTTTTTACGTTCGTATTTGCCATAGTCTCTAGAATATAAGGCCGCCTTCACGGGCAGCGTCTGCCAAACTTTTAACCCTGCCGTGGAAGAGATATCCTCCGCGGTCGAAAGAAATCGAGTTGATTCCCTTCGCAATAGCGCGCTCCGCAACGGCCTTGCCTACTATCGCGGCTGCCTCGATTCCCGACTTGCCCTTGCACTGTGCGGCAAGAAGTTTGTCGTTGGACGCTGCCGAGACAAGTGTCTTCCCTTGCGCATCGTCCACAACCTGTACGTAAATCTGCTTGTTGCTTCTGAAAACGACCATTCTGGGTCTCTCAGCGGTGCCGCTTACATGTTTGCGTATACGGTAGTGAATTCTTTTTCTTCTTTCAGTTCTACTCAATGCCATATCTCAATCCTCCTAAATTTATTTAGCGGCCGCAGTCTTTCCGGCCTTGCGACGGAGCTGCTCACCAACAAACTTGATACCCTTGCCCTTGTAAGGTTCAGGCTTACGGAATGAACGTATCTTGGCCGCCACCTGCCCCACAAGCTGCTTGTCGCAACTCTTGAGAATAAGGAGCGGATTCTCACCTTTCTTCACCTGAGGAGCCTCGGCCGTAACCTCCGGGGGAAGCATCAGCTGGATGGTATGCGAATAACCGAGGTTGAACGTGACCAGCTGGCCGGCCGTTTCAACACGGAAACCGACACCCACAAGCTCCTGCTTGATGGTGAACTGCTCCGACACTCCTACAACCATATTGTGCACGAGTGCACGGTAGAGACCGTGCATCGAACGGTGACGCGGCTGGTCGGTCGGTCGGGTGAATCTTATTTCGTTGCCCTCTATGGTGACGGTGATGTCCGGATCTACTTTCCTGGACATCTCACCGTGAGGTCCTTTAACCTTCACAACGTTGCCGGGAAGAAGTTCTGCGCTCACTCCGGCCGGAAGGTTTACAGGCAATTTACCTATTCGTGACATTGTTTATCCTTATTAGATTAGTAAACGTAACATATGATTTCACCGCCGACATTGAGATCTTTAGCCTCCTTATCGGTGATGATTCCCTTGGACGTGGAAAGAATGGCTATGCCGAGTCCGTTAAGGACGCGGGGCATATCTTTCACGTCGGTATATCTTCTCAGACCGGGAGTGGAAACCCTTTCGATTTTCTTGATGGCGGCCATCTTGGTCTGAGGATGATACTTGAGTGCAATCTTGATGATGTTCTGGGGAGCGGACTCCACCTCCTTGTAGCTGAGTATGTAGCCCTTCTCGCACAGAATCCCGGTGATAGCCAGTTTCATTCTGGATGAAGGAATCTCGACTATCTTGTTACCTGCAAGATAAGCGTTGCGAATCCTGGTGAGGTAATCTGCAATTGGATCAGTCATTTCTTTTATCTTTTAATTGAACCGGCGCACAGGCGCCCGATATCCGATTGTTATTATTCGTTGATATGCTGTTTCTACCAGCTTGCCTTCTTCACGCCCGGAATAAGACCGCTGGCGGCCATCTCGCGGAACTGGATACGGCTGAGGCCGAATTCCCTCATATATCCTTTCGGACGCCCTGTGAGAGAGCAGCGGTTGTGAAGGCGTACGGGAGAAGAGTTCTTGGGGAGCTTGTCAAGCGCCGCCCAGTCGCCGGCCTCTTTGAGGGCCTTCCTCTTTTCCGCATACTTGGCAACTAATTTCGCGCGTTTTACTTCGCGGGCTTTCATTGATTCTTTTGCCATACTATCTTATTTATTGTGTTTCTTGAAAGGCAGGCCGAACTCCTTGAGAAGCGCATAAGCCTCTTCGTCCGTAGAAGCCGTCGTCACGAAAGTAATCTCAAGCCCGTGGATGCGCGGGTTCTTGTCGATATCGATTTCAGGGAAGATAATCTGTTCCTTGAGACCGAGGGTGTAGTTGCCCTGCCCGTCCAGATTTTCAGCGACTCCGTTGAAATCCCTGATACGGGGAAGGGTGACTCTTATCAATCTCTCGAGGAACTCGTACATCCTGTTGCCGCGAAGCGTGACCTTCGTTCCGATGGCCATCCCCTTGCGGAGCTTGAAATTCGAGACGTCCTTCTTGGAAGAGGTAATGACAGCTTTCTGCCCGGTGATGAGGGCGAGTTCCGCAGCCGCCTCCTCAACAATCTTTCTGTCGGAAGTACCCTCACCAACACCTTCGTTGATGGTGATTTTGACGAGCCTGGGCACCTGCATCACGGTGCTGTAGGAAAACTGCTTGGTGAGTCGATCAACGATTTCCTCCTTGTAGGCCTTCTTGAGGGCGGGAACATATCCTGCCGGAACAGCCTGAGCAGCCGTAGCTTTTGTTTCTTTCTTTGCCATGATTATTTGATCTCCTCTCCTGATTTTTTAGCGTAACGAATCTTCTTTCCGTCCTCAAACCTGTAGCCCGCTCTCGTGGGCTTGCCGCTCTGGGGATCGATAAGTTGAAGATTTGAGATATGAATGCCCGCCTCTTTCCTGATGATACCTCCCTGAGGCTGCTTGGAATTGGGCTTCGTATGATTGGAAACCATATTGATTCCCTCGACAATCGCGCGGTCCTTGTCGGGAATCACGGAAAGAACCTTCCCGGTCTTCCCCTTATCGTTACCGGCATTTACATACACGGTGTCACCTTTCTTGATATGCAATTTTTTCATAATTCACTTGTTGTTAAAGGACCTCCGGCGCCAATGATACGATTTTCATATAGTTTTCGCGAAGTTCCCTGGCCACGGGGCCGAAGATACGCGTACCCCTGAGTTCTCCCGCGTTGTTGAGGAGGACACAGGCGTTGTCATCAAAACGGATGTAGGATCCGTCCGCCCGACGGATTTCTTTCTTCGTGCGGACAACCACAGCCTTTGATACGGTACCCTTCTTGGCATCACCGGCCGGAATCGCACTCTTTACTGAGACGACTATCTTGTCACCGACAGTTGCATAACGATGGTGGGTCCCGCCAAGCACGCGTATGCAGAGGACTTCCTTTGCACCGCTGTTGTCGGCCACCTGTAAACGTGTTTCCTGCTGTATCATAATGCTATTTTGCTTTTTCTACAATTTCAACCAATCTCCAGTTCTTCGTCTTGCTCAACGGACGGGTCTCCATGATGCGGACGGTATCTCCAATGCCGCACTCATTCTTGTCGTCCTGCGCAACGAACTTGGTAGTCTTCTTTACGAATTTTCCGTACAGGGGATGCTTCTCCCTTATCTGCACGGCTACGATGATGGTCTTGTCCATTTTGTCGCTGACCACTACACCTATTCTTTCCTTACGAAGATTTCTTTCCATAAGACTTCAATATTAGTTCTGTTGTTTCTCTTTCTCAGCAAGGACAGTGATCATACGAGCTATATCCTGCCTGGTCTTCCTAAACTTGGACGTATCCTCTAATGGAGAGATAGCGTGATTTATCTTCATTGTATCGAGGTTGGATTTCTCAATCTCAATGCGGTCGCGCAAATCGGCGATTGACATTTCGCGTACTTCTGAAATTTTCATTTTGTTGTCTCCATCAATATTATTCAACATAATCCCTGCGGACCACGAACTTCGTATCGATAGGAAGTTTGTTGGCTGCAAGACGCATAGCCTCCTTCGCTATCTCAAGGGACACTCCTTCGGCTTCGAAGAGAATACGGCCGGGAGTGATGGGGGCCACGAATCCATAAGGATCACCTTTTCCTTTACCCATACGGGTAGAGAGCGGTTTCTTGGTAACCGGCTTCACGGGGAACACCCTGATCCAAATCTGACCTTCACGATTCATATAACGCGAAATGGCCTGACGGGCGGCCTCTATCTGCTGAGCGGTAAGCCAGCAATTTTCGAGGGTCTTGAGACCGAAAGAACCGAACGCAAGCTGGTTGCCCCTCTGGGCCATACCTTTCATACGGTTTTTCTGCTCCCTTCTGAACTTAGTTTTCTTTGGCTGTAACATCGTCGTATTACTTTAATTATTTTGCACACATACGCCAAATCGCTGTAAATCAGCATTATACGCTATTCGGCACCCTTTTTGGGGACTGCAAATTTAGTAAAAATTATTCAATCTCAAACCTTTTTGAGAAAAAAATCAGGTTTTCGACACAAAAATTTCAAGTTAAACGTGCTTTCTTCAACTACTTATGGCAAGTGTTGAAAAAAAAATCCTTACATTTGCGACCGCATATGAAACTTCTAGTCCCGATACTTGCCGCAGCGCTCGTGCTTCTCCCCCTCCCCGACGGAGGGAACAGGAAGAAGCAGGTGGCCGCGAACTGGCAGGAAAGAGTGTTCCTGGAATACTATGTGCAGCCGGCGGGCGATACGGTGTTCGTGGACGAATTGCCTCCCGCATTCGTGTTCCCCAAATTTTCGAGAAGGGAAAGGCAGTCCAACCCTGATTTGCGCAAGTACTACAGACTGGTGTACAATTTCAACGCCGTCTATCCCTACACCGACGTCGCGAAAAAGACCGTGATGGAAGCCGACAGCCTGATTTCGCGGATGAACCGCCGCCAGAAGGAAAAATACGTGGACAAAGTGCAGGAACAGTTGCTCAAGGACTTCACGTCAGTGGCCAGAAATATGACCATCTCCCAGGGGAAACTGCTATGCCGCCTGGTGGACAGGGAGGTGGGAAAAACCTCTTTCGACATTGTCAGGGACTACAAGAGCCGGGCGGCGGCAAAGTTCTGGCAGGGAATAGCGAAGTTGTTCGACCAGGACCTGACCACCCATTATGACCCGGACGGCGAAGACCGTATGACAGAGTATCTGATTGAAAAATGGGAGGAAGGGCAGTTTGACGCTCTTTATTATTCGCTGTTTTTCGAATGGCCGGAGAAAGTGGTGATTCCATCGAAATACAGATAATTTTCACCATCCATCCAGTCGCCCGTCAAAAGGAGTCGCGCGCCGGTAGGCAGTTCAATGTCCGCATTGCAGTGATAGTGCCCGAATATGAAGTAATCGATCTTTTGCGCGGAAGAAAATTCGACTGCATACTTGTAAAGCGGCTCGGATTCTCTCTTGAACTCGTAGTGGATATTCTTGGAAAGGCGGCTCTTTCCTGACCACCCCTTGCCGAAACGGAACGCAATCCACGGATGCAGGGTGCTGAAAAGTGCCTGAAGAAAGCGGCTTTCGAAGATGCGCTTCATAAAACGGTATCCCGCCCCCACGTCACCGAGTCCGTCTCCGTGTCCGAGGCAGAATGTCTTGCCTCCGATTTGCGTGACATACGGTTGGCGGAGCACCTTGATACCCAGTTCCTCGAAGTAACGGTAGCACCACAGGTCGTGGTTGCCCGGAATGAAAAAGACCGGGACACCCGCATCCATCAGTTCGTGCAGGGATGCAAAGACTCTGGAATAGCCCTTGGGTACGACATCGCGGTACTCGTACCAGAAATCCCAGATATCGCCGAGCATATACAACGCGGACGTCTTTTCCTTCGGAATGCCCTTCAGAAATGAAACGAATCTCCTTTCCCTGTCTTCCGGGTCTTTACAGTCAAGACCCAGATGAACGTCAGAGACGAAGAACGCAAGGTTTCTGACATCTTCCATAGACTCCTGCTAAGTCAAAGAGAATATGAGGACCAGCGTTCCCGCTGCGGCGCAATAGAGAGCGAACCACTTGAGTCCCGCTTTTCTTACGACGGAAATCATAAGTTTGCAGGCGAGGACGCCCGACAAAAATGCGGTTGCAAACCCGGCGGCCAGAGGGACAAATCCCACGGTTGAGGATGCGACGTCACCGCCTGTGATGTCGAGAAGCGCTTCTCCCAGAATCGGAACCAGTACCATAAGGAAGGAGAACTGCGTCACGTCACCGCGTTTCATTCCGCAAAGGAGTCCGGTGCTTATCGTGGTCCCGGAGCGTGAAAGTCCCGGGACAACGGCCAGGGCCTGTCCCAGCCCCACGACGAAAGCCTGCATCCAGGAGATTCCATTGCGGGAAAGACCAGTTGTCCTCCCGGAAGGAGATGCGGCGGCCCTGTCCGAGAAGAAAAGCAGCGTCGCTGTGACTACAAGCGCGGCCCCCACTACTGTGAGCGAGCCGAAAAAAGCCTCGACAGTGTCTTTGAAAAACATTCCGACAATGAAGACGGGTACCATGGAAAGACCTATCTTCAGAATATAATCCGTCTCGTCATTGTATTTGAAACGAAGCAGACCACGAAGCAGTTCCAGAATCTGGCACCGGAAGACGACGATTGTGGCAAGTACCGTCGCAGTATGGACGGCCACTTCGAACACGAGGTCGCCGGAAGCTTCTACACCGAGAATTTCACGACCTATGGCCAGATGTCCGCTGCTACTTACGGGGAGAAACTCCGTAAGTCCCTGGACAAGGCCAAGTATGACAGCCTGCCACCAGTTCATTTTCCCTCTGTTCCTTTATCGGACGGCCTCTTCATTATGGCCACCACTTCAATTATGATACCGCAAACTATTATGACGGGAGCGGCCACCAGCCGGCGGAAATCGAACATATCGTAACTGAACGTCTGAGGATCGCCGCTGCCTCCGCCCGACAGCAGGATATAACCCGCCACCATCACGAGAAGCCCCGCAATCATCAATTTGAGTCCTTTGGCCGTTATAGCCATCTTCGGATTGTCCATACCTTGTCGTTTTCAATAATAAAGTTCGTCCCGGGTCAGAGAGACCATCCTGTTCACTGCGAAACAGGTGCTTGCCATACAGATGATTATACCGGACACTATCATTATCCCTATGACGGCCAGCAGCAGTTCCATCCTGAATATCTCGAACATCCTGACAAAGCCCTTGCGCACGAAGAACATCACCGCAAGCAAGATGACCGTTGCGATGACGGATGCGAAGAATCCCTGGATGACCGACTGGAGGAGGAACGGTTCCCTTATGAAAGATCGCGTGGCACCCACCAGCTTCATCGTATGGATGGAAAATCTACGCGAGAATATGCTGAGCCGTACGGTATTGTTTATCAGGACGAAAGATATGAAAAGCAAAAGAGCGATGAATACGGCGAAGAACATCGAAATCTTGCGCAAGTTGGCATTGAGAGCCTCGATGAGGGACTGCTGGTATTCGACCTCGTCCACGAGATTGGATTCCAGTATCCTGTCCCTGACCACCGCCACGCTGTCCGAGGAGACATATTCCGCCTGCAGGGTGACGTCTATGGAGGCCGGGACGGGGATGCTGTTGAAAACGTCCATGAAATCCTCGCCGAGCATCGCTTTCATCTCCTCTGTCCCTTGCTCGCGGGAGACGAATGCCGTACTTTTTATGAAATGCATATTGTCCAGTTCCGCCTGAAAGTCCATCGCCTGCGCATCAGAGACTTCGGGCTTCATTAGAACCGATATCTGCAGGTTCTCCTTGAAATAGTCCGAAACGCTCCTTGCGTTGACCAGGAGCATACTCGTAACTCCGACAAGGAACAATACCAGGCTTGTGCTTATGAGAGAGGAGACGTAGGAATTGGCCAGTCTCCGTTTAATCATTTTGCTTTCCGTCTTCGACATATTGCAAAATTATGAAAATTTTTTGATTAATTTTGCGTCCTCATAGCAAAACGCCATCTTTAAAACGGCACACGGTCTTCCTGACGGGGAAGTCGCCCGATTGCAGCAAGGACTGCCGATTGTTTTGCTGAACTTGTAACACACAAAATGATGAGGAAAGGCGCGAAAGAGTTGCTATTGAAACCATTCGGCGAAAATCTGGGCATATTTGCCGCACAGTATCTGTGTATCGCGCTGGTGGACTTGATTGGTCATATCTTCTTTCAATCCTCTGTCTTCACCGGTATATCGAGAGTCTTCCTTGCAGTCTCCCCCGCATACGCCGTCACTTTCGTCTACGGCCTGTTCAGACCGGGAAAAGCGAAGAAAGCCGTCGGTGCGGCAATCTGCCTGCTCGGAGCGGCGAACGTCATCTTCGACATATTCTGCCTGAAGATTCTCGGAGGCATTTTCTCCTATGATTGCGTCCAGAGCATGGTATGTTCCACTGTCACGGAAACAACGGGCTTTCTCGGGATGTACGTCGACATCAGGGCAATATCCGTGACAGCGCTGGCACTTCTTGTCATCTGGAGCTGCTTCAGAGCCGTTTCAAAGGTGGATACGTCCCGAATGCGACCGGGCTTGAAACTGATATTAACCATTCTTACAGTCACCTCCACGGCACTGTGGGCACTCCTTCCGAAAAAAAATCACGAGGGAATATATGCAGACAAACTGCTGATGGTTCTTTCATACGAACCGGTGGATTTGGGAACGGAAGACGGCAGGACATACGACGTCACGATTGAAGGAGAACTCCCCGAATGCGTGGTCCTGATAATCGGAGAGTCGCACGCCAAATCGCATGTCTCGACATACGGATACAGACGCGACACTGCCCCGCGGCTCGATTCGATGGCAAGGAAAGGGGACGTCATTCCTTTTTTTTACGCTTCCACAGTATGGCCGCGCACCATAGAATCGCTTTTGTGCATGATGACAAATTCATCGTTCGATCCCCTCAACGGATTCCAATTCAGGGATACATTCCTTACTGACGTGATGAAATCGGCAGGATACAAGACCTTCTGGCTTTCAAATCACAATCCCTTCGGATTCCAGGACAATCCCGTGACAAAAATCGCGGAGAAGTCGGACAGCACGTACTGGGTTCCGCCGGCAAGTCCGTTCAGGATGTCTTATGACGAGCGCCTTCTTCCGCCGGTAAAATCCCTTGCGGATTCGCAGCCCGGCAATATGTTTCTTGTAATCCACCCGCTCGGGCAACACGAGGCGTTCAAGGACCGTTATCCCGAAGCATTTGGCAGATTCAAGCCGGACAGACCGTCGGAAAAATCAGCGGCCGTGACGGCGGAGTACGACAACTCTATCCTGTACAACGATTTCATAGTAAGCGAAATGATGAAGACTTTCGCCGACAGGGAAGCGGTGGTTGTTTATGTGCCTGACCACGGGATGGACATTTACGCCAGCCATCCCCATTATGCGGGCCACGCCCGTCTGCACGACCCCGTCTCGCTGGAAGAAGGGCTTCAGATTCCGATGTACGTCTTCGTTTCAGACAAATTCAGGAAACGTTTTCCCTTGAAATGTGAAATGATGGAATCGATGGCGTCAGAGGAATTCGTCACGGACAGAATAATGGAATTCATTCTCGAAATCTCCGGCATCACATATCGAGTGGGAGATTTCAAATCTTCCGGCCTCTGACTATGGTCCCTTCCGGGAGTGTTCCCTCTATTTCAATGTATATGCCGTCAGAGACTCCCGTCGTGACATACTTCTTCTCCCATTTCTGCCGTTTCAGGTCCTCAGGATTGGACGAAAGCACCCATATGAACGGTTCCGGATCATAGAATACGAAGGCTTCTTCGATTGAAAGCACACCGTCCCTGCGTTCGACGGTCATCTCGGCATTTGCGCTATATCCCATACGCAGATGCATCACGTCATTGTCAAGAATATCCGCACGTATCTCAAAGCGAGTGGCTCCGTTGACCTCCTCGCCTTTTTCCGACACATAGCGCAGCCTCGCCGGAATCTCCGCCTTCCTGTTTGCTCCCGGAATGACGGTCATCTCCATCCCTTCCTTCAAAGGATACACGTCCGTCTCGTCAGCATATCCGCAGAAAATCATAGCCGAGGGGTCGAATATCCCGCATATGGGAGTCTGCACCGACACAGAGGCCCCGGTCACGAACAACAAGTCGCACACAATCCCGTCGATGGGTGCCGTAATGACTGAAACCTCACGGTTCCGGCTCATACGTGAAGAGGCCAGAGCAAGCCCTTTCCCTGCCATCTCAAGAGCATTTCTGGCATTCTCGTATTCTTTTTCGCTGACGGCCCCTTTCCCCAGCAGTTCCTTCGCCCTCTTTTCATCGCGCGCGGCCTGCTCGTAGCGGATGCGGGCATTCTGTTCTTCAGCCAGACACTCTTCGGTGGCATCGGACTGAGGGGACAGATCAATCACGGCCAGTTCACACCCCTTCCGGACAAAGTCCCCGTTGCTGACGGAGATTCGTGAGAGAATACCTGAAGCCTGAGGATAGACGCATATGCGGTTACGGGAATCGATGTGCCCGTGAATGCGCGACTTGCGGGCGATATCTCGCCTGACAGGGTAAACGTACCCGTATGTCTCGGGCTCCGGAACAGACTGCCTCCACAGGCAATAGAAAGCCGCCGCCAACAACACTGCCGCAGCGAACAGGAGAAAAAACGTTTTTTTATTCATTGCATTATTCCGTTTTCGATAAAAGTGTGCTCACTTCTTCATATACTGTCTTCCTTATGCATAAATATCCGATGACGGCTCCCCCTATCATCATTGCCAGAAGCACCGAGGCGCAAAGCAGGACAGAGATATACGGTTCCCCCACCAGTTCTATTCTTATTAAAGCGCGGGCCGCCACAATCACGAACAGGGCAAGAAACGTGGCCGCAAGCACCGCTGCAGAAGACATTACTGCCCCTTCGACGGCCATCGTTCCCGCAACGAGAGAAGGAGTTGCCCCGGAACACAGCCTGAGACCTAATTCCTCCCTGCGCTCCATTACGGAGACAAGCATTATGTTGAACAGGTTCAGCAATCCCGCGACTATCATTCCCGCGCCGACAATCAAAATCAGATACTTCACTCCTGCAAAAGCGACACCCCACTGCCTCACGGGATCTGTACAATCTTTCACAATCACCTCATAACCATTGTCCTCCACTCCGTGAATCTGCTTGATGAACCGCCTGACGTCACCGGCTTTCCGCTCCGTATCGGCATCCTGTGGGAAGAATACCATCATCTGCGAGATTTTCCCGCCCAGCCCGTACGCGTCATCTGCGGCGGGGTATGGGATGAACATCATATCCTCCTCGTTGCCGAATATTTCGATGGGAGCGACAGGCTTGCAGAGCCTGCCCACGACGGTGTAGCATACACCGCCTGTTTCGACCACATTGCCGCAAGGGTCGGAATCCTCGCCGAACAGTTTGTCTGAAACGTTTTTCCCAAGGACACATACCTTCCGTCTGAATTCGACGTCCCTGTCATTGATGAATCTCCCTGAAAGTAATCCCAGCATCATCCGTTCGCAGTAATCGGGGAGCACGAAACAAACCGGCGCGGATGCACTGCGGGAGACAGAAGCATATATGATGCCTGGTTCAGAGGGAATATCCGCACAGGTGCATTCGCTATCCGGGAACTTCTCTTCCACATTCTGCAAATCGTCATATTCCATAGCGAAGTTGCCATCCGTCGTGACACGCAGAATGGAGACGTCCCATTTCAGGGATTCGGCAAGAGTACCACTCATAAATGCATTGTAAATTCCCGTGCAGACGAGCAGGATGAACACGCCCAGAAATATCCCTCCCATAGCAAGAAGCGTGTTGACTCTCTTCCGGCGTAGCGATACTTCAATCTCGCGCAGAACATTCAGACCTTTTGCCGCTCTTCCCATCAGCGAATCTGTGTGATTTTAAGTTCCACGGCCTTCCTGGCGGGCGCAAAACCCGCAATGATACCGCTCGCGACAGTGGCCAGGAAGATGATGACGACAACCGGAAAGTCCATATTGAAATCGCCCCAGATATAATAATCTTCCGCCCGCGTGGGAGCTACGACGACATTCGCGGCATACAGGACACCATCTGCAAGCAACATTCCGGCCAGTGCGGAAAAGGTCATTATGAGGACGGCTTCGCAAACGACCAACGCGAATATGTTGGCGTCGGAAGCTCCCATAAGACGCCTCAGGACAATTTCGTAGGTTCTTTCACGGACGGATATGAACAGAATGTTGCTCACCCCGAATATCTCTGATACGAGAATCAGTATGCAGAAAAGAATTATCGATGCCCGCAATCCCCCGAGAATCGATTTCATCTGCCTGTACGCATCAAAATTGTCCGATATGGACAGAGCGCTTTCGTCCCTCGAATCAAAGGAATGCTCCCGGGCTATCAGCCCGCGTATGCGGTCTTTGAATTCCGCATTCTCGGATTCCGTATGCAAGCCGTTAAGATTCAATATGATTGTCTTGTAATTATCTTCCATCCCCCACACGGAGGAAGCGGTACTCCCCGGGACAATGACGAAATCTGTATTATGCGACTTGCGCAGAGCCTTGAAAATTCCCACAATCTGAAAACGTGTACCTCCGATGTTCACGTATCCGGAAATGGCTTTTTCCGGGTGGACCGCATCGAAATAACACTCCGCCGCGGACTTTGAAATAAGGCATGTCCTGCTTTCCGTATCGATGTCGTGCCTGCTGATGTCGCGCCCTCCGCATAGTACAAGGAACATCGCATCCATATATCCCGGTCGGACGCCGTAAGCGACGCTGGGAAAACTCCGGCCGTCGATGTTCACGCGGAATTTCTTTGCAGTAACGGGGACGACCTCACGAATCTGCTCCGGGAAAGCGTTTTCCAGGCATCTGACGTCATTGTCGTTCAAAGTTACGGTTCTTCCCTTGTCATACACGCCGCAAGGCAATGAGGTCAATCCGGGCGAAATGCGCAGCAGGTTCTTCTCCGCATAACCGTAGGTGACGTTTATACCTCTGGTGATGCTGTATCCGGCCCCGGTCAGAAGAGTCAGGAGAAACACTCCGAACATTGTGGTGATCGAGGCAAGAAGATATCTGCGGCGACCCGCCTTGAAGGATTCCGCCAGTTCAACGATGAATTCAGCAAAAGTCATATCGCCACTCCGTACATTACCCGGCGGGCGTCCGGTATGTCCCGACCCACCGGACACCGACGTTGCCTGCGAAGAACAGATGAGCCGGCCCCAATCGTTTTTATTTGAACTGACATGATACCGCAAAGTTACAAAAAATCTTTCTAACACATTTTTATGAAAATTTTTCTTACCTTTGTGATAGACTCGGTTTTTCGCCCGAAAAACGGGTCATCAACCTGCACTTTTAATGATGGAATATGGGAGACGGTGTTAAAAAAGTCCTTTTTGTCAATTCAGAGATGTTGCCTTACACCCCAGAGTCGGGGTTGGCGGCAATCGGGCGCAAATTGCCTCAGGGCATACAGGAGAAAAAACGTGAGATACGCACTTTCATGCCGCGTTTCGGGTGCATCAACGAGCGGAAGAACCAGTTGCATGAAGTCATAAGGCTGTCCGGGATGAACCTTATCATCTGTGACGTGGACAGGCCCCTTGTAATCAAGGTCGCTTCCATCCCTGCCGGCCACATACAAATCTACTTCATTGACAACGAAGACTATTTCAAACGCAAGCAGATTTATAGGGCGGAAAGCGGAGAGTTCTTCGAGGACAATGACGAGAGAGCCGTCTTCTATGCCCGCGGAGTACTGGAAACGGTGAAGAGGCTCAGGTGGGAACCCGACATTATTCATTGCCAGGGATGGTTCTCGTACCTGCTCCCGCTGTTTTTGAAAAAAGCATACAAGGATGACCCCATTTTTTCCAACAGCAAGGTTGTCCTTTCTCTTTCCGGTGACATTCCGCAGGAAAGTTTCTCCGACGGCTTCAGACAGAAGATATCCTTCGGAGGAATAATGCCGGAAGACACCTCCCTCATTGAAAACCCGAACGGCACGAATCTTGCGAAACTTGCCGCTTCATATTCCGATGCAGTCATCGTTGCTGACGGGAACGTCGACAAGTCGCTTGTCGATTTCTGCGAAAGATTGGGAGCCCCCCTGCTCCCGTTCAATGCCGAATCCTATCTCAACGGCAGCTATATTGAAGAATACAACAACTTCTATGACAAAATATAGAATCATACGCGCGTTGCTGCAGTCCGTCTGTCTGATTGCAGCCGCAGCCGGATTCCATTCCTGCATATCGGTAGACGGGACACTCGGCGAAGATTTCGTGCCGGAAGATGAACTTCTGTCCATATACGTCAGCGATGACATACCCATCGACGAGATATCACTCCGTCTGGCCGACAGTCTCAGCGGGTACTCAAGCAAGCACATCACTTTCGGCTCTACGAAAGACGAACTGTTCGGCGTATGCAACAGGGGTTGCGCGCTCACTCTGATTCCTCTGAAAGATTCCGTCGACTTCGGCAAAGACCCCGTTTTCAAGAAATTTACTTTCAAATCGACCAAAGATACGATTTCATATGCCGACGATTCGCAGAAGAATATACTCCAGAACGTGTTCGTATATGAGTTGAGCCACAGCATAGACTCCACCACATACGACATCAACCGCTTCCCGGACGTGGACAGAAGCCGGAGAGTGTCGCGCTCCATACCCGTGGTGGGCGGGAATACGGACACTCTTAAATTCGACTTCACCAAAGAATTCGGAGAGAAATACCTCAGCACTCTTGCATCCATGAAAGACGAGGATTGGAGCGACATCGACAAGTATCTCGAAAAGTTGCCCGGAATCTTCATCGAAACCGATGAAGCTGAAGATAACGGAGGGAGAATCAATATGTTCAACCTGCAGCTTGGTTTCAATGCCAGTCAGGGAATCATCAACAATGACTACGCGCAACTTGATTTCACTGCCGAATTCGACGGACGGATGGTGGACACCACCTGCCTTTTCTACTTCTCTCCCGACAGGTTCTACAACATCGATTCCCTGCTCTATTATTCGTCCAGCGGCACACTCCCACAGTACTGCCTCAACGTAGCGTCCCATTCTTCGGTCTCGATGCAGGGTCCCGCCGAGGAGAAGATATATATGGAAGGAGCCGGAGGCATCAGCCCCGTCATCAAGGCAGAGGTCCTCAAATCCCTTATGGAGCAGGAAATCTCCAAGCACGGAGACCCCAAGAAGGCCCTCATCAACAAGGCGACACTGGTATTCAGTTACGATGCATCGGATGATTTCGAAGAACTGAAGAACTTCCCGGATATCATCAATCCGTCAGTGAGAGTGAAAAACAAGAGCGGGACATATTCATTCAGCAGCCTGACGGGGACTGCAAGCATATCCAGACCTATGGGCGCAATAGACCGGTCCAATATGGTGTACAGTCCGGACATCTCCTATCACGCTCAGGAGATACTTTCTCTGAATGAGGAGAATGATGACTTTTCGAACTATGACGTATGGTTCCTCATAATGCACGCGGACATTGACGTCGCATCGCAATCGGCCAGCGAGGCCGCGGAGCAGGAATACTACAACCAGTTGATGTACGCAAACTACTACAACAATCTGTACAGCGGTTATTACAATAACTCGTACAACAACTATTACAACTACATGATGTATTCCAATATGTACTCCTCTTCGTCCTCCTCGACCTACGTCAGCATCAATCTGGACAAGGAGAGATACTACAAAGCCGTACTCAATGGCCCGGAGGCGGCTGAAGAAAGCAAGAGACCGCGACTGCGGTTCGTATATTCGTTACCTAACAGGTAAGGGAAGAACGGGTTTATTCGCCCAATTTGTCCATAACTTTGTTCACCGCGTCCTGAACAGTTGCGATGGAGCCTGTCTCTTCATCCGGAATCTTTATATCGAATACTCTTTCGAATTCCATTAGAAGTTCGACTGTATCAAGAGAGTCTGCTCCGAGATCGTTGGTAAAATTCGCAGTCTCCGTAACGGAAGACTCTTCCACGCCAAGTTTGTCAACTATGATGGCTGTCACTTTCTTTACGATTTCCTCGCGTTCCATAAATTATGCTTTTAATTGTTGTTTCAATGGTATTGCAAATGTAGCAAAAGTTATTGGCAAATGCAACAAGGTTACTCCTTACCCCCTTCTTTGCTCAATCCTATCCATATCCTGAGCCCGTTCAGGGAATTGAGAAGATAGAAACTATATTTTATGACGTATATCAACGCAAAGGAATCCTGACTGCCGCGAAGAGATGCGGACCAGAGCAGGATGGAAGTGACGTTCACGCCAATCCAGAATATCCATTGCTCCATATAGGCCGTAGAGAGAAGCATCTGCCCTATGAGGTTGCACATCAGTGGCAGGACATCGAGGACAACCGCCCACCTGATGAATCCGTCTGCAGCACTCTTGTCGAACCGCGCTATAACAAAATACGCCACCAGGGAGCCTGCCACCATAAGAAGAGACAGAAGTCCCCATTGTCTGGAAGACAGACGTCTGGCCCTGACCTTCGAAGACTGATGCGCCCCTCTCTTCCTCCATTGGAAGAATCCGATGAACTGCATTGGAACGAAATAGACGAAATGCAATATGGCGTTCCCCAGACCGGCATTCCCGTTTTCCCAGTTGATAAGACACATCACGCCGTACACGCTGACGTCAATGAGCCCGAACAGGAAGGTCAGAATCCGGCCGTTGGCGGAAAAAACCGTGCTCAATACGCCCGTAATCGCTCCCAAAGCCGACACGACCAGCAAGGTGTCAACCCCGCCGGACTTCCCCGCCTTCATCAACGTCGTGACGGTCACGGCCACTGCCATACCCGCCAGAATGAATATGTTGAAATATTTGTTGAAACTGTCTTCTTTCATCGTTTTGTCATTTGCATAAAGATTCGTGAATACGCCCCGCAAGAGCGGGACCTACCATATCCGCAAGTTGCTCCACCGGGGCCGCCGCTATCCTTGCTACGCTTCCGAAATGAAGGAGAAGCCTCCTCTCCGTTTGCGGACCGACACCCTTTATCCCGGTCAGAGCCGATTTTATCTGCGCCTTGCTTCGCAGGCTCCGGTGAAAGGTGATGCCGAAGCGGTGCGCCTCGTCCCGGATATGCTGGAGGAGTTTCAGCGCCTGCGAATTCCTGTCTATGAAAAGAGGATACGGATCGCCCACTCTTATCACCTCTTCAAGCCGTTCCGCAAGTCCCACCACCGTAAAACGCCCGGCGAGACCGAGTTCCTGCAAGGCCTGCCACGCATAATTGAGTTGACCTCGACCCCCGTCTATCACGACCAGCTGCGGAAGGTCCTCTGGATTCTCGCGCAGCATCCTCGAATACCGCCGGTTGACAATTTCCTTCATCGTGGCATAGTCATCAGCCCCTATGACCGTTTTCACCTTGAACTTACGATAATCGCTTTTTGAGGGAACTCCGTGACGGAAAACGACACAGGCGGCAACAGGATTGGTCCCTTGGATATTGGAGTTGTCAAAACACTCCATATGCTCAGGAATCACGTCCATATCGAGGGCTCTCCTGAGTTCTTCGAGAACGGAAGCGTGATATTCGTCAGGATTGATACGTTCTTTCTGGCGGACGGAACTTGATCTGCTTTCTTCCGCATTTTTCGCGCTCAACGAAAGGAGGGAGAGTTTGTCACCACGTACAGGAATATGAAAAATGACACCGGGTATCTCCACGTCGGGTTTGAACGGCACTATCACCTCCTTTGAAAGTTGTCCGAAAGATGATTCAATCTCAGCGATGAAGGTGCTCAGGACAGTGGCCCTGTCCTCCTCAATGCGCAGTCTGAACTCCATATTGAGCGACTGCACTATCGCGCCACCGCGTATCCTCAGGAAATTGCCAAAGGCATCGAAACCTTCAGACACAACCGAAAAGACATCAGTGTCACCGCCGTTTGCCGCAGTGATGATGGACTTCGAATAATGCGCCTGCAAGGAATCCAGTCTCTCCTTGTAGCGGAGGGCCTGTTCGAATAGAAGCGCATCGGAAGCCTCGTTCATTTTTTTGCGGTATTCCTGGATCAACTCACCGGTATGGCCCTTGAGTATGCTGACAATTTCCCTGATGCCAGCATCATACTCCTCATTGGAAATGCCGCCTGCACAACACCCCAGACACTTTCCTATATGGAAGTCGAGACAGGGGCGGATCTTCTTCCTGAGCACGGTATCGGAATCGAGCCTGTATCTGCAGGAACGGACGTGATAATTGGATAAGATGAATTCCATCAGTCTTCGGGCGTGGATGACTGAACTGTAAGGTCCGAAATATTGCGAGCCGTTCTTCTCCACGCGTCTTGTCATAAAGACACGAGGAAAGGGCTCATCTGTCACGCAAATCCACGGATAAGTCTTGGAGTCCTTAAGAAGGATATTGTATTTGGGCTTGTACTGCTTGATGAGATTGTTCTCGAGCAGAAGGGCGTCCGCCTCGGAATCGACCACGGAAAAACGCACGTCCGCAATGCGCGACACAAGCAGGCGCGTCTTGGCATTGAGACGCTCAGGAGGAACGAAATACTGCGCCACCCTCTTGTGCAAGTCCTTGGCCTTGCCCACGTATATGACACGCCCCTCGGAATCATAATACCTATAGACCCCGGGAGAATGTGGAAACAACTTTATTTTCTCTCTTACGTCCAAATATCGCCGACGTATTTACACGTACAAAAAAAAGAGGCCGGACAAAACTCACTTCTTGCCGGCCTCCTACCTTATGACACAACGCTACAAAGGAGCGTTGGAGTTATTTACTTCTGGGCGTCCCTGCGGGGTCCGCGGGACCCGCCCCTGCGACCGCGATCTCCGGAACGCTGCGGGCGAGAAGATCCCTGCGCCGCAGCATTGGCCGCCTGTATGGCTGCAGGAGTCAGATCCTGTTTGCCATAGCGCTCGCCGTTGCAAATCCACACCTTGATTCCGAGGGCACCTACCTTGGTGTCTGCCACTGAAAGGGCATAGTCGATGTCGGCGCGGAACGTATGGAGAGGAGTGCGTCCTTCCTTGAACATTTCGCTGCGTGCCATTTCGGCGCCGCCTACACGACCGCTAATCTGAATCTTGATGCCTTCCGCGCCGGCTCTCATAGTGTTGGCAACCGCCATCTTGATGGCCCGTCTGTAAGAGACGCGACCCTCTATCTGGCGTGCAATGCTGTCCGCTACGATGTGAGCGTCAACCTCAGGCCTTCTGACCTCGAAGATGTTGATCTGAACGTCCTTTTTGGTGACCTTCTTGAGTTCTTCCTTAAGTTTGTCCACCTCCTGCCCTGCCTTTCCGATGATGACACCCGGCCTTGCGGCATAGATGGTCACGGTGATGAGCTTGAGCGTACGTTCGATGATAATCTTGCTGAGGCTGGCCTTCGCAAGACGGTTGTTGAGATATTTGCGGATTTTGAAGTCTTCCGAAATCTTCTCCGCGTAGTTACCACCACACCAGTTAGAGTCCCAACCACGGGTGATACCGATTCTGTTGCTGATAGGATTTGTTTTCTGTCCCATAATTACTCTGCTGCTGTAGTTGGTTTGACATCAAGTATAACCGTGACGTGGTTGGAGCGTTTGCGGATGCGGCCCGCCCTTCCCTGAGGGCAGGGACGGATGCGCTTGATGGTACGGCCTTCGCCCACCATAATGGTCTTGACAATGACGTTGCCGTTGTCCAGTTCCTTGCTCTTGTCCTGATTCTTGGATTCCCAATTCGCGATTGCGCTGCGGAGAAGTTTCTCCAATACGATTGAAGCATCTTTTTTGGAATACTTCAACAAATCCAAAGCGCGGTTAACTTCCACTCCCCTCACCGTATCCGCTACGAGACGCATCTTGCGCGGGGACGTGGGGACATTGTTGACCTTGGCTATCGCAGTGACCTTCTTGGCCGCCTTAAGCTTTTCAGCCATAATTCTTTTACGAGCTCCCATAATTCAATCTCCTTTTATTATTTCTTATTGTTGCCCGCATGGCCTCTGAAAGTCCTCGTTGGCGCGAACTCACCAAGCTTGTGACCTACCATCTGCTCAGTAACATAAACCGGAATGAACTTGTTTCCATTATGAACTGCTATGGTATGGCCGATGAAATCAGGGGAAATCATACTGGCGCGAGACCAGGTCTTGACCACCTCTTTCTTCTTGCCACCTTCATTCATGGCAATAATCCTTTTCTCCAGGGCTTCCTGGATATATGGACCTTTTCTTATTGAACGACTCATAATCTCTAAAGTTTTATTCCGTTATTTCTTTCTTCTTTCGATGATGAACTTGTTCGAAGCCGCCTTGGGATTACGTGTCTTGTATCCCTTGGCAGGAAGACCCTTGCGTGAACGCGGGTGTCCTCCGGAAGCACGACCTTCACCACCACCCATAGGGTGATCCACAGGGTTCATCACGACACCTCTGTTGTGAGGGCGACGACCGAGCCACCTGCTGCGGCCGGCCTTGCCATAAGACTCCAGATTGTGGTCGGGATTGGAAACGGTGCCGACAGTTGCGCGGCAAGCTACAAGCACCATCCTGGTTTCGCCGGAAGGCAAACGGAGAATGGCGTGATTACCTTCACGGGCCGCAAGCTGCGCGAACGTACCGGCAGAACGCGCCATTGCGGCACCCTGCCCGGGACGAAGTTCAATGTTGTGTACGAGAGTACCTACCGGAATTTCACTCAGAGGGAGGGCATTGCCGACCTCCGGGGCGATGCCGCTGCCGGAAGCGATTGTCTGACCCACCTTGAGTCCGTTTGGAGCGATGATGTATCTCTTCTCTCCATCTTCATATTGCACGAGAGCGATACGGGCACTGCGGTTGGGATCATATTCTATGGTCTTCACCGTTGCGGTGCATCCGTCCTTGTCACGGAGGAAGTCGATGATACGGTACATCCTCTTGTGACCGCCACCGATGTAACGCATTGTCATCTGACCGGTGTTGTTGCGACCGCCCGTCTTCTTGAGAGGTTCAAGCAAGGCCTTGCAAGGCTTTTTGGTGGTTATCTCCTCGAATGAGCTTATCACCTTGTTTCTCTGACCGGGAGTTACCGGTTTGAATTTTCTAACTGCCATTGTCTGAGCCCTCCTTAAATGTTACTGTAGAAATCAATCTTATCCTCGCCTGCAAGAGAGACATAGGCCTTCTTGTAGTGGTTGGCACGGCCCCTGAGGATACCGGCCTTGGTATAACGGGATTTCCTCTTTCCGTGATAGTTGACGGTGTTGACGTCAGACACTGTCACGTTGTACATACGCTCCACTGCCGCTTTTATTTCCAACTTGTTGGCCTTGCGGTCCACAATGAAGCCGTAACGGTTCAACTTTTCGCCCTGAGCCGTCATCTTTTCTGTTACTATTGGCTTAATCAATATTCCCATCTCTTTGTCATTTTAGCGTCTAACCCTTGAGGCGAGGATATCCTGAACACCGTCGATGAGCACGAGCGAATTCGCATTCATTATGGTGTAAGTGTTAATCTCGTCAACAGTGATAACCGATACCTCGGGAAGGTTGCGGGATGAAAGGAAAATGTTGGTTGAATTCTTGGGAAGCACGAAAAGTACCTTCCTGTCCCCTGCCTTGATGGCAGAGAGGATGCTAAGAAATTCCTTTGTCTTGGGAGCTTCCATGATGAAAGGTTCCACTATCTTTATGGCGTTCTCCTGTGCCTTGTATGAAAGGGCGGAGAAGCGGGCAAGCTGCTTTACCTTCTTATTCAACTTTTTCCTGTAAATGCGGGGTACCGGACCGAAAACGCGGCCGCCGCCTACGAAGATATTGGCCTTGAGACTGCCGTGACGGGCACCGCCGCCACCTTTCTGACGACCCAGTTTCTTGGTGCTGTAAGCCACCTCGCTGCGGTCCTTGGTCTTGGCCGTACCCTGACGCTGGTTGGCCAGGTACTGAACCACGTCAAGATAAATGGCGTGGTCATTGGGTATGATACCGAATACGTTCTCATCAAGAACGACTTCCTTACCGGAATTGGTTCCGTCTATTTTCAAAACTGATAGTTTCATACTCTTAAGCCTCTACAAATACATAAGAACCTCTGGCTCCCGGAACGGAACCCTTGACTACGAGAAGATTGTTCTCAGGGATGACCTTGATGACCTGAAGGTTGAACACCTTCACTCTCTCATTTCCCATACGGCCCGCCATACGCATTCCGGGGAATACGCGTGAAGGCCAGGATGACGCTCCCATAGAACCGGGGTGGCGGAGACGGTTGTGCTGACCGTGGGTCTTGCCGCCGACTCCCTGGAAGTGATAACGATGTACGACTCCCTGGAATCCTTTACCCTTTGAAGTACCGACGATGTCAACGTACGGAACAGCATCCCTCAGGATGTTCTCCACCGTGATGACGTCGCCTAATTTGATTTCCCCGGGAAAATCGTTCTCGAACTCCGCGAGCTTTTTCCTGGGTGTGGTTCCTGCCTTTTTGAAATGCCCCTGAAGAGGCTTGCTGGTGTGCTTTTCTGTAGTTTCGTCATAGGCAAGCTGTACAGCGGCATAACCATCTTTTTCGACTGTACGGATTTGCGTGACAACACACGGCCCAGCTTCAATGACGGTGCATGGAATGTTCTTTCCATCAGCACCGAATACGGAAGTCATTCCGACTTTCTTTCCAATTAATCCAGGCATTGGTTTGATTAATTAATTGATTATAAATACTTTATCTTCCCATAAAATATATGGGGCTGCAAATATACAACTTAATTTTTGATTTTCAATACTTTATGTTGAAATAAATCTTTAATATATTTGCAATGACATTTATCAAACAATTAACCATGAACCACATCAAACCATTTCTCCTCATCTGTCTATGCGCCCTCACTTTTGCGGGATGCGGGCGGAACACGGGTGCCGGACAGCGCATAAACGTCATTTTCGACACGGACATAGGCAATGACATCGACGACGCCGAAGCCCTCGCACTCCTCAACAGATACATTGATGAAGGCAGGATAAATCTCCTCGGCATCTGCCTCAACAAGGAAGGAGAGAAAACGGCCCGGTACGTGGATATAATGAACACGTTCTACGGACATACGGACATACCTATGGCCCGTGCGCGCAACAACGGGGGTGACGGGGAAGACCCCGCAGACAGATATACGGGGAAAGTATGTGACCTGACAAAGGAAGACGGCTCACCGCTTTTCGCCACGACGGGAGTCGATTATGAAAATCTTCCGGACGGCGAGATCCTCTACAGGAAACTTCTTGCCGCACAGCCTGACAATTCGGTGACAATCATATCCGTCGGCTTCCTGACCAATCTGGCACGCCTGCTGGACACTCCTGCGGATGAGTATTCTCCCCTGACGGGCAAGGAACTCGTGGAGAAAAAAGTGAAACTGCTTTCGATAATGGCAGGGCGTTTCATCGATGAAGTGCCGGAATACAACGTGGTGATAAACATTCCCCCCGCGAAGAAAATCTTCGAGGAGTGGCCTACACGCATAGCGAGTCTGCCGTGGGAACTCGGAGAAGTGGTACGCTATCCTGCCGCAAGCATCGAGAAGGACTATTCGTGGGTTGCCGCACACCCTTTCAAGGAGGCATATGTCAGATATGGCGATATGCCGTATGACAACTGGATGTTCGACCCCACCGCCGTAATCTATGCCGTTGAAGGAGAAAACCTGTTCACTTCATCGGAACCGGGCACGATATCCGTGGACGACGAGGGTGTAACCAGGTTCATTCCCTCGCCCGACGGCAAGCACGTGCACATAAGCCTGACACCTGAACAGGCACGCGCCCTGATTGACTATTCCGTGAGGAAACTCACCGCGAAGCCTGCGTGCTTCTCGGAATGAAACCGTCTCGCGGGAACCGCATCGGAGCGTTTACTGCAATCTGATGTTCAGAATGGTGACGGGGGTCACCGGTATTCCCCGTCTGCCGTCCGTTTCCACGGATGCGATCTTGTCGATGACCTCAAAGCCGTCGACAGTCTCTCCGAAAATGGTGTAGCCTCCATCAAGATGCGAGCAACCCTCCTCGCTCTGGACTATATAAAACTGCGAGCCGGATGAAGCCTTGGTAGGATTGGCGGCGTCACCCCGGCGGGCGGCGGCGAGAGCGCCTTTCTTGTGGCGATGTCCGGGCACGATTTCAGCCGGGACCGTGTAGCCGGGACCGCCGGTTCCCACTTTGTCCATCTGCTGCGGGTCCTTCGAATAGGGGTCGCCCGCTTGAATCATAAAGTCCGGAATGACCCTGTGGAAGAGTATGCCGTCGTAATATCCCTCAAACGCGAGCTTCGCGAAATTATCTCTGTGCAAAGGCGTATCGGCATAGAGTTTCACGGTAATGTCGCCGAGACTTGTCGAGATGACGAACACCGGCTCTTCGGGGAGATTTTCAAGTTTTGCCATAACACTCTTTTCTTTTTGCTCCTGCTGCAGTATCGCAAGCGAATCTTCACGGGCATCCTGCCCTTCCGCATCTTTTGCGGAGCGGGCCGCACGGCCTCCACACGCGGACAGGACTGACAGTGCAGTCATAACGCACAACAGGTTTTTAATACAGATTCTCATATTTCTTTTGATTTTTTAAGCATTTTCAACACAATGGCCGCATAGAACAGCAGAAGCACAGTATCCAGCGCGAGTTTCAGGAAAGGATGCAGCGGCGCGAAAGCATAGCGGGACAGCAGAAGCAGAGCGACGGTCAGAACGGAGAAAAATGCGATGGACTTGAGGTCGTACCGCACGGGGTATTTCTTTTGCCCTATCAACCAGCTTGCAAGCATTGCCGTACCATATCCGGCAAAACCTCCCCACGCGCAGGCCCAATAACCGCAGAGGGGGACGAAAATCACGTTGACTGCAATCATCACGGCAGCGCCGGCGGCGCTTATCACGGCTCCCCACCAGGTCCTGTCTGTCATCTTGTACCAGAAGGAAAGGTTGAAATATATGCCCATAAATATTTCCGCCGCCATAACTACAGGCACCACGTCCAGACCCGCCCAGTATGCCCGATTGGGGATGAAAAGACGCTTGAGTACAGGCATATAGAAGATGACGGCCATATAGGCCAGAAGCGCGAAGATTACGAAGTATTTCATCCCGTCCGCGAGTGTCTGCGGACTGTTCCTGTCGCGGCTCCCGTTGAACACTATGGGCTCGTACGCATAGCGGAACGCCTGCGTGAGTATTGACATTATCATAGCTATCTTGACGCAGGCCCCGTATATGCCCAACTGCACTTTCCCTTCGTGACCGGGCATCAGATAAGGGAAAAGTATCTTGTCCGCGACCTGATTGAGCACCCCTACGAGACCCAGTATCAGCAGCGGCCAGGAATAGCGCAGCATCTTGCCTGCGAGGTTGCGGTCAAACCCGTATCCGAGACCTTTCAATTCATCGGCGAATCCCGTAAAAACAAGCGTGGTGCAGACCAGATTTATGAAGAAGATGAGTCCGACCCCGCCGTCGAAGCGCTCGAAAACGCCTGAGAATGCCGGTTCGTGAGACAGCCAGATGAAAGTTACGACGTTGAGCAGAATATTGGGTATTATGAAAGCAAACTTCAACGCCATGAACTTGAGCGGCCTGTGCTGTTGACGCAGTCTGGAGAACATTATAGCCTGAAAGGCATCAAACGCCACTGTCACGGCCATACATCCCACATATTCGGGATGAGAGGCATAGCCCATCGCCCCCGCAAGCGGCTTGAGAAAAGCAAGCACCGCGATAATGAATGTCAGAGCCACGCCCCCGACCATTCTGAGTATGGTCCCGTACACCCTGTCGGGATTTTCGCCGTCCTTGTTGGAGAACCTGAACAAGGTGGTCTCCATCCCGAAAGTCAGCAGTGCCAGCAGCAGTGCCGTGTAGGCATACAGATTGGTGACTATGCCGTAACCGCCGCTTTCCGCCGCTATCTTGAAAGTGTACAAGGGCACGAGCAGGTAGTTGAGGAACCTGCCGACAATGCTGCTCAATCCGTAGATTGCCGTGTCTTTCGCCAGAGATTTGAGATTCATACAACGCGAATATAATACAAGTCAGAACAATAACCAACCCGACAGCCCGCTTGCCGCAATTATGAGAATCGGGTGAACCTTGAACCTGAATGCCGCAACGAAAGCCGAAGCGGCTATGGCCCAGCTCTTCCAGTCTGAAAAGTTGTCCCGTATGATTCCGACTCTGTACCCGTCTCCGGACAAATCGACGTCGAATATGAGCACGAGCGCGGCGGAACCTATCAGGCCTATGACGACAGGGCGGAGACTTTTCATCGTCCCTTTGAACAGGTTGTTGTCCCTGATGCGATTATAGGTTTTCACTATGAACAGCACTATGAGGAAGGAAGGGAGTATGACTGCGAACGTGGCGGTGAACGATCCAAGCATACCCATCAGCGGGCCGGCTCCGGTGGACTCGATGACACTGTACCCGATATAGGTGGCGCTGTTGATTCCTATCGGACCGGGGGTCATCTGCGAAACGGCCACCATATCCGCAAAGGCCGTGTCCGTAATCCAGCCGTGCACCGTCACCACCTGATACTGAATCAGGGACAACATCGCATATCCGCCTCCTATGGTGAACGTGCCGATCAGAAAAAAAGTGAAGAAAAGTTCGATGAAAATCATTTCCGACGCCCCTCCCTTTTATCCCTGTACAGGGCAATGGCAAAAGACACGAGTATGGTAACAAGCAGTATCCATATCGGAGATATCTTGAGAAAAGCGACAAGGCCGAGAACGGCGAGAGTGGCCGCCCAAGCCCAACGGCTGTGATTCGTTTCCATCGCCATCTGGATCATAGGTACGGCGATGATGGCCGTGACTGCCGGCCGTATGCCCCGGAATATGCTCATCACCGTCGGATTGTCCCTGAATCCGGAGAAGAACATCGCTATCAGGAGTATTATAAGGAAAGGAGGGATGCAACTTCCTATGGTGGCAACGATACTTCCTTTCGTCCCCCTTATGCGGTAACCGGCAAAAATGGAAAAATTGACGGCAAGAAGACCGGGTGAGGATTGGGCTATCGCGAGTATGTCCGGAAATTCCTCATCGGAAATCCATCCCCGCTTCACGATTTCCTCGCGCAGAAGCGCAATCATAGCCGCGCCGCCCCCTATGGTGAACGCGCCGATTTTGGCAAATGTCAGGAATAAATCCCGGAGAGATACCTGTTTCATATACACAAAGATATAACGAAAGAAGGAGAATGGGCGCACGGAGGGATTTTTTTTGCCAAAAAATTTGGAGGAATTGAAAAAGTAGTTATCTTTGCAGCCCGTTTCGAAAGAAAGGGAATATGGTCATTGAAAATATTGAAAGGAAAGTACAAGCAAGTACCTAGAAAGATACTGAAAGAACAAGATCGAGAGCGT
>JAKSKB010000017.1 GCA_024401975.1 Bacteroidales bacterium
GCACATAAAGTTTGTTCTCCCAGTACTCGAAGATTGCATAATCTCCCGTGGCGTCCGCAACCATCCAATGAACGTTGATGGACGGATGCAAGGATACATAATTATACTGTTCCATCATTTTTTCGACCTCATCAACCGTCTTGCATTTGCTCAGTATGAAGTTCTGCATCAGACTGTTTGCAACATAGCCTTTCCCATCTTCATCTTGCAATACGCGCGTCGGCCCCGGTGTCCCTTTCTCTTTGTCAGCGAACACCGGCAACTGGAAAGCCCCGAAACAGAGGCCCCATTCGTTTATGCCGTCCATAGTGGCCATCGGCTGGTGCAGAAGGCGGTGAAGAGAGGTCTTGCCGTCGGAAAGAATGCCGTCTCCGTTTTCCTCAGGGTTCTCCTTGGAGACTCCATTGTATGTCACGGAATTGTAATTGGGAGCAGTGAACTGAATATACTTATATCCGTTGGCGCTGTTGAACAGCATACAAAGCGGACCGCCAGCACTGTCAAAATTACGTCCGAACAATACTTCACCCTTCTCGTTGAAACATATAAATCCTGAGCAGGACTGCTGCGGGCGCTCTTCGTCAAAGGGTGCCTCCCGGCCATCTTCTTTGAACCACAGTTCCTCCATGGCGTTATGATTGGACAAGTTATCAGGCATTTCGCCTGCTATCAGCTCCTCAAAATGCAGGTCGGTCGTAAAGTCCATATAATAGAACCGGTCGGAGACGCGGCGCAGTGATGACAGAGTGGTCTTCGCAGATTCGCTGTCATTGCACTGTTCGGAATTGATGGGATTGGTTACCGGTGTTCCCAACTGTCGTATGTTCTCGATAACACGATACCCCTGTTCTCCCTGTTCCGGGCTGTCGATTTTTTGGCATCCTGCAGTGGAAACGAGGGCAGACGCGAAAAACAGTGAAATAATTCCTTTACGTTTCATTCGTTTGATTTTTCCTTGCAAATCCTTTTTAAGGTCTGTGACCGTGAAATTAAGTTCGTTCAACATAATCGAATAAAGATACTACAATTTACAGTGACATTACGAATATTTTGCGAAAAATCTGACAAGCGACTTTCCGTCTTGCATTTGTGGAAGATAAAAGTTAACTTTAGGGAGTGTAACTTTCTTCAGTTTATGTTGACCTTCAGTTTCATCATCCAGATTCTCATCGTGCTGTCAGCCCTGTACGTAGGGTCAAGATACGGCACATTGGCTCTCGGTGCCATATCAGGCATAGGGCTTGCCATACTGGTGTTCGGTTTCGGACTCACCCCGGGCAACCCTCCCACCGACGTCATATACATCATCCTTGCGGCGGTCACCTGCGCCGGAATGCTTCAAGCCAGCGGAGGGATGGACTGGATGGTACAGATTGCCGAGAAAATGCTCCGCAGACATCCGGCGCAAATCACCTTCCTCGCCCCGCTTTTCACGTTTTTTCTGACGGTACTGGTCGGTACGGGGCACGTAGTCTATACCCTTATGCCCATAATCGTGGACATATCCATCAAAAACGGGATACGTCCCGAAAGACCCTGCGCAGTGGCCTCAGTGGCATCCCAGATGGGCATCACCTGCTCCCCTATCGCAGCTGCCGTCATATCTTTCTCGATGATTTCCTCCACCTGCGGATTTGAAGTGAGCATACCTCAGATTGTATCGGTCACTCTGCCGGCCTGCATTGTAGGCGTATTGGCGGCAGCCCTGTACTCGAGGAAAAGAGGTCTGGACCTGGACAAGGACCCTGAATTCCAGAAAAGGATATCAGACCCCCTGCAACGGGAATATGTGTACGGACGGAGTTCAAGTGTGCTTGAAAGCGAAATCAGCACGCAGTCCAAGATGTCTGTATGGATATTCCTCGCCGCCATCCTTACCATAGTCATTGTTGCCGGGTGCGGTTACAAGACAGTGAAAATCAATCTGGTGATACAGATAGTGATGCTTGTAGCCTCTGCGCTTATGATTATCCTGTGCGGGACATCACCCGCAAAAGCCGTGGCCGGCAAGGTATGGCAGAGCGGGATGGTGGCCGTAGTGGCCATATTCGGCATAGCCTGGATGTCAGACACTCTGTTCGCCAACTATATGGACGTCATAAAGGAAATGCTCGGCAGCTTTGTGAGTGCATACCCGTGGACCATAGCCCTCGTGTTCTTCATCGTATCCGTCCTGATAAATTCACAGGGGGCGACAATCGTGGCGATGCTTCCTATGGCATACTCCCTCGGGGTACCCGGCTACGTGCTGCTCGGAGTGCTCCCGAGCGTGTACGGATACTTCTTCATTCCCGCCTACCCGTCCGACGTCGCGACCGTCAACTTCGACAGGACAGGCACGACCAAAATCGGGAAATACCTTCTCAATCACAGTTTTATGATTCCGGGGCTGATAAGCGTCACCGTTTCCACGGCAGTCAGTCTGATTCTGTCAACCCTGATATACGGGTAAAAGGAGGAGCCTGCACTCACGCCTGCCGGATTATTTCGGCAGACCGAATGCGGTGCTGAGTTCTTTCAGCTGCCCGTCGGTCATACCGTCGGGTTCGAATCCCATATTGCGTGAGGCAATGTAAATGAGTGCGGCCTTGTTGAGCACGTCCACCTGGTCGAATGCCGACATTACGTCGACGTCCACGGCAAACACGCCGTGTTTCTCCCACATCACCACATCATAATCGTCATCTATGGCCTTGATGGTGGCATCGGCGAGTTCCACACTGCCTGGCAGCATATAGGGTACCATTCCGAGCCCCCGGGGACAGAACGCCTTCGTCTCCGGAATCATACTCCAGAGCATATTTGTGGCCACATCTTTTTCCATCCACTTACGGTTGTGCGTAAGAGCTACCAGTTCGATGGGATGAGTATGAAGAGACGCGCGGTAAGGAGAGCCCTTTGCAAGCAGATAATCGTGCACGGAAAGATGCGAAGGCAGTTCCGACGTGGGCATCACGGGCTTGTCCGCAATTATCTCGTAGGAAGAGCAATCTTCACGTATGCGTATGACGCTACCGTTGGACATAGGATCGCGGGCGAGATCCCTCATCCGCTTTCCCGTCCCCTTGCAATAGAAGAAACACCCCTTGAGATGCGGCAGAATCGTCCCGATGGGAAACGGTCCCGCAATGGCGGGAAGCGACTTCGAAGCCTCGTCCAGACTGTCCGTGACGTTCACCGTGATATTGCCTCCGTTTCGCTCCGCCCAACCTTTTTCCCAAAGGTAGCGGGCCACTTCCGCCGTCTGTTCTATTTCTTTCAACATAATATTTATCTTTTTGAAGTCACTTCAGCACTGTACCTGTCAATCTCCGCCATATATGCCGTGCCGGCAGGCACGTTGTTGCGCTCACAGAATTCATCGTAAACAGCCCCCCAAGGCATACTCTTCGCCTCTTCGAGATAAGTGAGCACCTTGTAGGTCTCGCCTTCGGCCTCCCACTTGCGTATGAGAGCCGTCGGCTCGAGCAGAGCCCTGAGCATACATTTCTGAGCTGCGCGCGAACCTATTACATAGGCGCCTATGCGGTTGATCGCCCCATCAAAATAGTCAAGACCGTAATGTACGCGATTCATCGCGCCGGCACGGACGATTTCCGCGAAAAGTTCGAGAGTGGGATCATCCATCAGCGTGACGTGGTCGGAATCCCAGCGGACCGGACGGCTCACGTGAAGCATAAGTTCCGGGACGAACTGGAGTACGGCGGAAATCTTGTCAGCGGGAGACTCCGTCGGATGATAGTGACCGGTGTCGATGGTGAGTATCTTGTTGTTCTTCGCGGCGTATGCTGTGTAGAAATCGTGGGAGCCCACCGTAAAACTCTCAAGCCCGATGCCGAAGACCTTTCCTTCGATGCAGTCCTTCATATTCGCCTTTTTTTCAGAAAAAATCCTGTCAAGGGAGTCTTTGAGAAACTCACGGTAGAGCATATGATTCACCGAGAAATCCTTGCAGCCGTCGTGCACCCAGACATTCATTATGCAGGCGTCGCCCTGATTCCTGCCCATCGCATCGGCGATGTCGCGGCAGCGTATGGTATGTTCTACCCAGAAATCGCGTATCGACTTATCCGGGTTGGAAAGACTGAGGTTACCCGACTTGGGATGCGAGAAGGATGTGCTGTTGAAATCCAGCGGAGTGTTGTTGTCACGGCTCCACTGCATCCATCCCGCGAAATGTTCCGGTCCCACTTCGTCGCGGTCCACCCTGCCGCTTCCGAATTCTCCATAAATCTCGTGGAGATTCAGACGGTGTGTACCGGGGATGAGGCTCTTGGCCTTCAGTATATCCGCACGCAGTTCATCGACGCTTCCGGCCTTGCCGGGATAATTTCCCGTCGCCTGAATTCCGCCGGTAAGGTCCGCCGCAGATTCGAAACCTGCCACATCATCCGCCTGCCAGCAGTGCATGGAGAGATGGAAATCCTGAAGCTGCGCAAGGGCCTTCTCGGTATCGATGTCCAGTGCCGCGTAACGTTCGCGGGCTATTTCATATGCTTTGCTCATTTTGTCGGTATGTTTTAGTGAACGGGTAAAGATAACAATTATTTGGATGTCCCGTTGCAAAAGACATAATATTTTTCTATCTTGCATAAGTACGAAAAATGCCTTGTGATGAAACTGGATTTCTTTCTTCCCGTCCTTGCCGCCGCGGTCACAGCTTGTTCCGTGGGCTTCAATCTTGAAGACAACATAGGCATCTGCACTTCCATAGAGGAGTCATCCGTCGTGTACGATGCGGGCGGCGCTTTCATCGAGTGCAACATCAACGGGCTGCTCAAGCCCGAAGCCCCGGACGAAGAATTCGAAGCCGCGCTCGCCGCAGAAGGGAAACCGGCGCTTCCCATTTACAGCGGAAACTGTTTTTACCCAGGCGACATAAAATTCATCGGTCCCGAAGCGGACATCCAGCGCGCTTTCGAATATGCCTGCAAGGCGTTTGAGCGCGGCGAGCGTCTGGGGATGAAGGTATTCGTCCTGGGCAGCGGAGCGGCACGCAGAATACCCGAAGGGTTCAGCAGAGACGAGGCGCGCAAGCAATTCGTGGAACTATGCAGAAAGATGGGCCCGGAAGCCCGCAAACACGGTATCACCGTGACAATAGAGCCGCTGAGGCCCCAGGAGACCAACTTCATCAACTCCGTGCGCGAAGGGCTCTCGATTGTGAAGGAAGTGGACGACCCCAACATCCGCGTCCTCGCCGACATCTATCATATGGCGCAGGCCGGTGAAGGCCCGGACGCCATAATAGAAGCAAGACAATATCTCAGGCACTGCCACATAGCGGAAATGGAAAAACGCACCCCTCCGGGGGACAAAGGAGATGACTTCACCCCTTATTTCAAGGCGTTGAAAGAAATAGGCTACACCGGACGCATTGCGATAGAATGCGTTTGGAAAGATTTCGCATCCCAGTCCGGACCGGCAGTGGCGGAAATGAAAAAACAGATAGAATCAATCAAATAATCAAACACTAATCACCATGTCAAGCAGAAGAGATTTTCTCAAGACTTCCGCCCTCGCTGTGGGCGGTTTCACACTGATGGGCGCAGCCCCATCGCTCTATGCACGCTCGAAAGGCGCGAATGACAAAATCAAGGTCGGCATCATAGGATTTTCCGACAGGTGCCGCTATTCGCTGATTCCTTCATTCCAGGCAAACGCAGAGCAGCTCGGATTCGAAATCGTGGCAGTGTCCGACATCTGGAAACTGCGCCGTGAAGAAGCCGTGAAGTTCTTCAAGGAAAAATACGACCGGGACATCAAGGTATTCCGCAATAACGAGGAACTGTATGATTCCAGGATGTGCGACGCCGTCATCATCTCCACCGCGGACTTCCAGCACGCGATGCACCTTGCCGAAGCCGTCACCGCCGGATGCGACGCATATTGCGAAAAACCTTTCGCCGAGACTATGGCCGACGCGCGCTATGCCATCGACACCGCGAAGAAACACAACAAAGTCATCCAGATAGGCTCGCAGAGGCGTTCCGCACCGAACTATATGGCTGCCAACGACTACATCAAGTCCGGGAAATTCGGCCCCATAACAATGGTTGAAATGTGCTGGAACGTAAACCAGCCCGGCAGATGGCGCAGACCGGAACTCGTGGAGAAATGCTTCGAAAAGGACACCGACTGGAAGAGATTCCTGATTAACCGCCCCTATGAGGATTGGGACCCGAGGAAATATCTTGAATACCGTCTGTTCTGGCCTTATTCTTCAGGTATCCCTGGACAGTGGATGTCCCATCAGATTGACACCGTACACTGGTTCACCGGACTTTCGCATCCGAGGAGCGTGGCCGCCAACGGAGGCGTTTACTGCTGGAAGGACGGAAGGCGCAACTATGACACCCTCACCGCCGTGTTCGATTATGGTGACGACGAAGGCAAGCAGGGATTCCAGGTGCTCTACACCTCACGTATGCACAACGAGGCTGGCGGAGTGAAGGAACTCTATTTCTCCAACGGAGGCACCCTCAACCTTGAGACCAATGAAGTGTCCGACGAAGGAGGACTCCAGCAATGGGCGGCCGACGAAATGGGGATGCAGCCCAATTTGCTCGAAAAATACACACTTCCTTCAGTACACGTCAACACCGCCGCAAATACGGGCGGTGACGATATGACGTCCTATCATATGTACAACTGGATGAAGTGCGTGCGTGACAGGAACACGAATACCAACGCCCCGATAGAGGCGGGATTCAACCACTCCGTCGCCACCATCATGTGCAACGCCGCCGTCCGTACCGGTGAAAAAGCCACTTTCGACGAGACGTCCAGAGAAGTGATGGTAGGAGGCAAAGTATTCCAGTATTGATGTACGATCTGGCGATAATCGGCGGCGGCCCCTGCGGTTATACCGCCGCCGAACTTGCCGGACGGGAAGGTCTTTCCGTAATTCTTTTCGAAAAGAAGGAACTTGGAGGGGTGTGTCTCAACGAAGGATGCATCCCTACCAAGTCTTTGCTCTATGGAGCTAAAGTCTATGACGGGGTACGTCACGCGGACAGATACGGAGTAACGGCCTCCCCTCCCGCTTTCAACTACGACAAGGCTTTCGACCGCAAGGAAAGAGTGGTGAAAAGGCTGGTCACCGGAATAGGTGTCAGACTGAGAAATGCCGGGGTTGAGACCATAAAAGCCGAAGCTTCGGTCAAGGGACGTGATGACGAAGGAATAATCATCGTGGCGGCGGATGCCGAATACCGTTCGCGCAATCTGCTCGTGTGCACCGGGAGCGAAGCGGCGGTGCCGCCTTTCCCCGGTTTGGAGACTGCTGGCGGAACCATAGTCACCAGCAGGGAACTGCTTTCCCTCCGTGAACAGCCGTCAGGCATAGTCATCATAGGAGGAGGGGTCATAGGGATGGAATTCGCCAGTTTCTTCAACTCCATCGGAACAAAGGTCACCGTGGTGGAGATGGCTCCCAAGATACTCGGACCGTTTGACAATGAAATCAGCGCGGCGCTGCAGGACATATATGCCAAAAGAGGCGTGGATTTCCGTCTGAACTGCAAGGTGACGGCCATTGGAGAACGCGGAGAAGTCTCGTTTGAGGATGCCGGCGGCAACGTCGCAGCGGTCTCTGGAGAAAAAATACTTGTCAGCGTCGGGCGCAGGGCCCGGCTTGAAAATCTCGGCCTTGAAAACCTCGGGGTCGAATATTCCCTCAACCGCGCGGGAATGCCGTGCGGAATCAAGGTCGATGAGCATATGAGAACCAACGTGCCCGGCGTATATGCCGCTGGAGACGTCACGGGATTTTCGATGCTCGCGCACACCGCCTCGCGGGAAGGAGAGGTGGCCGTGAACGACATAATGGGGAAAAATGACAGTATGAGTTACAAGGCAGTGCCCGGAGCAGTATATACCAATCCGGAAGCGGCCTGTGTCGGACTTACCGAAGAAGAGGCCCGGTCAAAAGGCATCGATTGCATAGTGAACAGACTTCCGATGACTTTCGCGGCACGTTTCGCCGCAGAGAACGACAGAGTCAACGGAATCTGCAAGATAGTTGCCGGCAAGCGCAATCACGAAATACTCGGCGTACATATGCTGGGAAATCCCTGTTCCGAAATAATCCATTCCGCCTGCATCGCCATAGAGCAGGGGATAACTTTCGAGCAACTGCGCAAAACAATTTTCCCCCACCCGTCGGTTTCCGAGATTATCCGGGAAACCGCAAATGCCGGGTAGGGGAATTCTCTTAAAAACTTTTTCTAGAAGATATCGTTCTCTTCCGGTTTGTTATCCGTCTCTTCGGAAACATTCATCCTCGGAGCATTGCCGTGACGGGGTCCGCGACGGTCTGCGCCTTCCCGGTGTTCGTGACGGTCTCCTCCGCGGCGCTCGCCGCGACGGTCTCCGCGACGGTCGGGACCGTTCCTGTGTTCAGGACGCGGTCTGCGCTCGGGCTCCACGTAACCTTCCGGCTTCTCGGTGAGAGCCCTCATGGAAAGCCTCATCTTGCCGGTCTTGGCGTCAACCTCAAGCAGTTTGACATCCACTTCCTGACCAACGGCGAGGACATCCTCAACGTTTTCCGTCTTGTTCCAGGCGATTTCAGACACGTGGAGAAGACCTTCCTTTCCGGGAAGAATCTCGATGAACGCGCCAAATTCAAGTATGCTCACGACCTTGCCGTGATAGACCTGTCCGACCTCGGGAACCGCACAAATACCTTTGATCCAGTCCAGTGCCTTCTGCATAGCCTCCCTGTCATTGGAAGCAACGTCCACGACACCTTCGGTGATGTTGGTACCCGGAACAGGTTCCTCAGTGACAGTGATGACCGTACCGGTCTCCTTCTGAATCTTCTGTATAGTCTCTCCACCCTTGCCGATGATGGCTCCGATGAACTCGGCGGCCACTCTGAGCTGCTCAATGCGGGGAACGAAAGGCTTGTAATCTTCACGGGGTTCGCTTATGGTCTTCATCATCTCGCCCATAATATGCATACGTCCCTGACGCGCCTGTTCAAGAGCCTTCTCGAGAACGGCGTATGAAAGGCCGTCAACCTTGATGTCCATCTGAGTGGCCGTGATGCCGTCAGCGGTACCGGTCACCTTGAAGTCCATATCTCCGAGATGGTCTTCGTCACCGAGTATGTCGGTGAGGATGGCATATCTGTCATTCGGACGGGTCTCATCGGTTATAAGTCCCATAGCGACTCCAGCTACAGGCTTCTTTATCTTCACTCCGGCGTCCATAAGGGCAAGGCAACCTCCGCAGACCGAAGCCATAGAAGAGGAACCGTTGGACTCGAGTATGTCAGACACGATGCGTACGGCGTACGGGTTTTCAGGAGCCAGCGGAACCACAGGCTTGAGGGCGCGCATAGCCAGATTGCCGTGACCTATTTCGCGGCGTCCCACACCTCTCTGGGGCTTGGCCTCGCCGGTCGCGAACGGAGGGAAATTATAGTGAAGCACGAACTGCTGGTCATCCTGGATGAGAACTTCGTCAGTCTCCTTCATATCCATTTTGGTGCCGAGAGTGACGGTCGCAAGCGACTGGGTCTCGCCGCGGGTGAAGATGGCCGAACCGTGGGCGCAGGGGAGATAATCCACTTCGCACCAGATGGGACGCACCTGATTGCACACACGCCCGTCGAGACGTATGCCTTCATCGAGAATCATATTGCGCATCGCCTCCTTCTCCACTGCGTGGTAGTAGCGCCCCACAAGGGCCACTTTCTGCTCGTACTCCTCTTTCTCCTCTATGCTCTGCGGCTCCGGAATGGTGGCGATGAATTCATCCTTGATGGCGGAGAATCCATCCTCCCTCTCGTGCTTGGGCTTCGCAGCCTTGGCAAGGGCATAGCACTTGTCATAGCAGAACGAACGCACTGCAGCCTTGAGATTTTCGTCCTCGACGTCGTGAGGATAATCCCTCTTGGCTCCGTCGGTGCCGAGTTCTCTCATAAGTTCCTTCTGTATACGGCAGTGACGCTTGATTTCCTCGTGGGCGAATTTGATAGCTTCGAGCATATCGTGCTCGCTCACCTCGTTCATCTCGCCTTCGACCATCATAATGTTCTCCTCCGTGGCCGCGACCATAAGTTCGAGATCGCTGTCCTTCATCTGGGAGAAGGTCGGATTGATAACGAACTCGCCGTTCACGCGGCTTACGCGTACTTCCGATATGGGACCTCCGAACGGAAGGTCTGACGTGGCGAGAGCGCAGGATGCGGCAAGGCCGGCGAGCGCATCGGGCTGTATGTCCTTTTCAGCCGAAATGAGGGTCACGTTCACAAAAACCTCCAGATGGAAATCATCCGGCCAGAGAGGCCTGATGGGGCGGTCGATGAGGCGGGATATGAGAATCTCATAGTCACTCGACTTGCCTTCCCTCTTCATGAATCCTCCCGGATAACGTCCCGCAGAATAATATTTTTCCTTATAATCCACTGTCAGGGGCATAAAGTCCGTGCCCTCCTTGACTTCCTTTGCCGCGCAGACTGTAGCGAGAAGCATAGTGCCTCCCATCTTCACGACAGCAGAGCCGTCAGCCTGCTTCGCAAGCTTGCCGGTCTCAATCTCGATCACGCGGCCGTCCGCGAGTTCAATCTTTTTGTTGATAATGTTCATTTCTATTGTTTTCCTTAACGTCTGTTTCCTAAAAAAGGGGATGGCTCACACAGGAACCATCCCCGGATTTCCTATCCTGCCTTATCGACGGAGACCGAGCTCCTTGACGATGGATCTGTATCTCTCGATGTCAACCTTCTGGAGATAGTCCAGAATCTGACGTCTCTTACCGACGAGACGGAGAAGCGAGCGACGTGTTGCCACGTCCTTCCTGTTCTTCTTCACGTGCTCCGTAAGATGAGCGATACGGTAGGAAAATAAAGCAACTTGACTCTCAGGGGAGCCGGTGTCCTTATTAGACTTTCCGTACTTCGCGAAAATCTCTTGCTTTTTCTCTGGCATAAGATATTCAGCCATAGCGCAAAAAATTTAAGTTAATTTATAAAGTCCGCGAAGTTAAGCAATTATTTTGAACTTGCAAAGAACTTCCAATGGAAAAGCACAAGATATACCGCCCCGACGCTTACGCAGCTGTCGGCGAAGTTGAATACCGGAGGGAATATCGAGAAAGAGAACATATCGACCACCCTGCCCTGCATCAAAGGATAGTGGGGAGTGAATATCAGTCCGTAGAAAAGACAGTCCAGGATATTGCCCAATGCTCCGGCATCTATCAGAGTCAAGCCGGTTATGACACCGACCGGGACTTCCTCTTGCTTGAGAAGTGAGGAAATCCACCAGGTAAGTACAGCAAACAGGCCCAGACGGAAGATTGTCAGGACGTATTTCCCCACCACTCCTCCGAAAGCGAAGCCGAAGGCCATACCGTCATTCTCCACGAAGGCAATCCTGAAGAAGTCTCCGATAACGGGGAAACTTTCTCCGAGAGACATATTTGTCTTGACCAGTATCTTTATGACCTGGTCCACTGCCACCAGCAGAGCTCCCAGCAGGAGCATCTTCTTTCCCTTGGAAATCCCCGGCATCAGTTCCTGCCCGTCTTTGCAAGCATCTCCTTGGCCTCAACCGTAAGCGTGGCGTGAGGCACGAGACGCAATCTCTCCTTGGGGATGAGTTTGCCCGTGACACGACAGATGCCGTAGGTCTTGTTCTCTATGCGTTGAAGCGCCGCTTCCAGATTCTGTATGAATTTGTACTGACGCTGGGCAAGCTGGCTCGCCTCTTCCTTGGAAAACTGGTTGGCGCCGTCGTCCTCTACCGTCTTGAATGAAGGCGAGGTATCCTCTATATCATTGCTCCCGTTGTGCATAACCACCTGCCTGAGGGTGTTGTATTCGGATTTGGCCGCAGCGAGTTTCTCTTCGATGAGAGACTTGAATTCAGCAAGTTCCGCATCGCTGTAGCGTGTCTTTTCTTCTGCCATAATTAAGTATTGTTAGTGTTATTTTTTCTTTACTTCCATCTTCAGGGGCACCGCGTCGTCCCATTCAACTTCACGAGCCCCGTCACCGGCCTCCGAAATGTCGTGGAGATTCACGGACAAAGCCAGAGTCTGCGCTGCGAGATAGCCGCCGAACGAAGCGAGCGAGGCCTCTATCTGCGCATATCCGCCGCTCCCGACGAAAATGTCTACGCTTATCTTGTCCGTGACATCGAATCCGCAGTCCTTCCGGAGATTCTGCACCCTGTTGACAAGTTCGCGGGCCACGCCTTCCGCACGGAGAGCATCGGTAAGTTCCACGTCGAGAGCCACCGTCATATTGCCTTCCGATGCGACGAGCCAGCCCGGCATATCTTCCGACAGGATTTCGTAGTCTTCCGGTTCAAGCGTCACCGCTGTCCCCTTCACGTCGTAAGTGTATGTCCCCGCATCGCGTATCAAAGAGACCGCCTTTTGGTCGAAAAGCGCGAACGAGGCGGCAATCTCCTTCATCAGGGCACCGTACTTCTTGCCGAGAGTGCGGAAATTGGGCTTGATGCGCAACGTGATGACGCCTGTGGTATCGGTCACGAATTCCACTTCCTTGACGTTGACTTCCGTGAGGAATATCTCCTTCACCTTGTCGAAGGAAGAAAGTGTCTCATCGTCCATTACAGGAACAAGCACCTTGGAAAGCGGCTTGCGTACGTTGATACCCACTTTCTTGCGAAGAGCAAGCACCATCGACGAAGCTTTCTGCGCCAGCCCCATGCTCCGCTCCAGAGCCTCATCCACCAGTTCGGGCCTGTATGAAGGCATAGCCTCGTAATGGACGCTTCCGGCATCCGGCACAAGGTCGAGCCACAGTCTCTCCATATAGAACGGTGAAATCGGAGCCCCGAGAAGGGCTATGGAACGCAGCGCCCCGTACAAGGTCTGATATGCGGAAAGTTTGTCGTCACCCAGTTCGGAACCCCACAGGCGCTTCTTGTTGAGGCGGATGTACCAGTTGGACAAATCGTCACAGACGAAGGTCTGTATGAGTCTTCCCGCCCTCGTGACGTCATAGTCCTCATAAGCGTCGGTCACTTCACTGACCATAGTGTTGAGCCTGCTGATTATCCAGCGGTCGAACATAGGCCGCCTTTCGTAAGGAATCTCCGGGGAAGACGGGTCGAATCCGTCTATGTTGGCGTAGAGGGCGAATATGGAGTATGAATTGTAGAGCGTGTTGAAGAACTTGCGGCGGACCTCCTCAACTCCGGCCTCATCGAACTTGAGATTGTCCCACGGCTGGGCATTGGTGAGCATATACCAGCGCAGGGCATCCGGGCCGTAAGTGTCAAGCGCCTTGAACGGGTCCACGGCATTGCCGAGCCTCTTGCTCATCTTTTCCCCCTTGCAGTCGAGAACAAGTCCGTTGGATATCACCCTGCGGAAAGCTGCAGTCCCGCTCACCATAGTGTGTATGGCGTGAAGCGTGTAGAACCAGCCGCGCGTCTGATCGACACCCTCGGCGATGAAATCGGCGGTGGCCCCGAAATCAGGCGTATCCTTCCCCCGCAGACCAGTCTGCGCATAGGGCATCGCGCCGGAGTCGAACCACACGTCTATGAGGTCGCTCTCACGCACCATTCTCTTCCCGCTCGGACTCACCAGGAAAATCTCATCCACGTAGGGTCGGTGGAGGTCTATGCGGTCATAATTCTCGCTACTTGTGTCTAAAGGATTAAAGCCGTTGTCTTTCAAAGGATTGGAACTCATCACGCCAGCATCCACGGCCTTTTCTATCTCTTCATAGAGATGGGCTGCCGAACCTATGCAGATTTCTTCCTTACCGTCTTCGGTCCGCCATATCGGCAGCGGAGTGCCCCAATAGCGGCTACGGCTGAGATTCCAGTCCTGTATGTTTTCCAACCATTTGCCAAAGCGGCCCGTTCCGGTCGCCTCCGGCTTCCAGTTTATCTGCGAATTGAGTTCCATCATACGCTCGCGCACGGCGGTCGTCCTGATGAACCAACTGTTCAAAGGATAATAGAGCACCGGTTTGTCGGTCCGCCAGCAATGAGGATAGGTGTGAATGTGCTTCTCTATCCTGAAAGCCTTGCCCGCAGACTTGAGCATCACGCAGATGTCTATGTCCAGCGTGGGAGCATCGTCGGGCAGACTGTCGTCGTATGCGTTCTTGACGTAGCGTCCCGCCCAGGGAGCATAGTCCGGAGACACGCGCGCGGCGGCATAATCCGCATCCAGGTCTTCAAGCCGGAAAAAACGTCCTCTCGGATCCACCTGTGCCTGAGCCTGTCCGTCCCTGTCGGTTACGTACAGTCCGGGTACGCCGGCGGCTCTGGCCACTCTGGCATCATCGGCTCCGAAAGTCGGTGCGATATGCACGACGCCCGTGCCGTCCTCAGTCGTGACATAGTCGCCAGCTATGACGCGGAACGCCCCGCTTTCAGGGCGGAACCACGGTATGAGCTGCTCATATTCCATTCCCACGAGTTCGCTCCCCTTTATGTCCCCAGAGAGAATTTCGAACGGTATCTTCCCGTTGAACCACACGTTCACGAGAGCCTTTGCCAGAATGTAGGTCGCTTCCGTCCCCGTATAGGGATTGGAACTGCGCACCTTCACGTAATCTATGTCAGGTCCCACGCAAAGGGCTGTATTCGACGGAAGTGTCCACGGAGTGGTAGTCCAGGCGAGGAAATACAGATTATCCTCCCCTTTCACCTTGAACTGCGCACAACAGGTGGTGTCCTTGACGTCACGGTAGCAGCCCGGCTGGTTGAGTTCGTGCGTGCTGAGTCCGGTACCGGCGGCAGGACTGTAGGGCTGTATGCTCTTTCCCTTGTAAAGATATCCTTTGGAATGAAGCTCACGCAGAAGCCACCAGAGAGTCTCGATATAACGATTGTCGTAGGTGACGTACGGGGCATCCATATCCACCCAGTAGCCTATGCGCTCCGTCAGGTTGCGCCATTCGGCAGTATATTTCATCACCTCCTGACGGCAGATGCGATTATATTCGGCGACACTGATGCCTCGGCCTATATCCTCCTTGGTTATCCCCAATTTCTTCTCCACTCCGAGCTCCACGGGGAGTCCGTGCGTATCCCATCCGGCGCGGCGACGCACCTTGAAACCGCTCTGAGTCTTGTAGCGGCATATCGCATCCTTTATGGAACGTGCCATCAGATGATGGATGCCCGGCATACCGTTGGCGGACGGAGGGCCCTCAAAGAAAATGAATTCGGGAGCACCCTCCCTCAGTTCGAGAGACTTTTCAAACGCTTTGTCCCTGCGCCACTTCTCCAGTATCTCATTGCCCACGGACACCGGATTAAATCCCTTATATTCTTTGAAAGTCATAATAATATTTCTAATTTTGCAATCTGCGAAGTTAAGAATTTAAAAGCGTATTTACAAAAGAATGAATACCGTCGACATAATTATCCTGGCCTGTTTCCTACCCGCCCTGATACACGGTCTCAGAAAAGGGTTCATCGCGCAGGGCATCGCCCTGATTTCCATATTCGTAGGAGCCTGGCTGGCATTTCATTTCGCCGGTATGGTAAGCGAATGGCTTGCGCAGCACCTTACGGACGTATCGCCATCAGTACTTTACATTGTCTCGTTCGTGCTGGTAGTGGCCGTCGTGATTTTCCTTCTGGCCATCGTGGGACGCGCTCTCCGGGGCATCATCAAATTCGCCATGCTCGGGTGGGTCGACCGGCTGCTGGGAGCCATTCTCGGAATTCTCGCAGCCGCGATGATAATCAGCATAGCACTCATTCTCTTCAACTGGCTCAACGACGTCACGGCTCTTGTCAAGCCGGAAATCCTGGACGAGTCCAAAATCTTCATGCCTCTCAAGGACCTCGGCTATGACATATTCCCCTATCTGAAGGGATTCATAGCGGGACGGTGATGGGCAGGATAATATTCATAGAGACCTCAACCGCCCTCTGCAGCGTCGCACTCGGGGAGGACGGGAAAATCGTGGACGCAAGGGAAAGCGCTCAGTCACGTTCGCAGGCCTCGATGACGGTCCCCCTCATAAATGAAATGCTCGCCAGCCGCGGCATAGGAGCGAAGGACTGCAGCGCGGTGTGCGTCAGCAAGGGCCCCGGCTCATATACCGGCCTGCGCGTAGGAAGTTCCACCGCCAAGGGGCTGTGCTTTGGGGCCGGCATTCCGCTCATAGCCGTAAGCACCCCGGAAGTCCTGGTACAGGGGGCCATCTCGGAAGGACTTGTCCCGGAAGGATGCAGGGCCGTCATACCTATGATAGACGCCCGCAGGATGGAAGTGTACAACGCGGTATTCTCACCGGACGGCAAGCAGGCAGGAGAGATTGAAGCGACCGTGGTGGAAACAGGCAGTTTCGCGGCTCTGCTGGAGCAGGGACCGGTTCTTTTCATCGGCGATGGCGCCGACAAATGCCGCGATGTCCTCAACCACCCCAACGCCCTGTTCCACCAGTGCTGTCCCAGAGCGGAATGGATGCTCCGTCCCGCGTTCGGGGCACTGAAAGAAAAGCGGTTCGAGAATACAGCGTATTTCGAACCCTTTTACCTGAAACAGTTTGTCGCAACGGTGAGCGGCAGGAAACTGTTCTGAGTCGTTAAATCAGTTGTTTACATTTCAACGCCGTTTCAATTTTCCGGCTATGAATTTCCGAAGCGACGCATCATCAGCAACGTCCAACGTGACCATCTCGCCGTCCGAAATCAGGAACGAAACCGGGAGTCCCCCCACATTGTATAGCGTAAGCGACGGGGACATCGTTCCGAGTCCGTCGCATACGTTTATCCACTCCAGTCCCTGGTTTTTCACTATGGTCGCCCACGCAGCCTTGTCAGTGTCAACCGCCACACTGTATATCTCGAACCCGGACTTATGGTACTCGTCATAGAGAGGCTTGAGACTCTCCGTATTGAAAAGGACCTGCCCGGTCTGTGACGGGGCCCAGAAATGCACGAGAATCACCTTCGCGTCCACTTCGCTCAATTTCACTTTCCGCCCGTTGATGGAAGGAAGCTCCAAATCAGGGAAGGATGCGCTTTCAGCCGATGCAATCCGATCAGAGAGTTTCATCGCGTCAAGCCTTCGCGCGGCTTCCTTTTCGAGTGACTTCACGTATTTCGAATCCGGATAGACGGTCTTGAGCGAATCGCATATCACACGGAATTGAAGGGCATCCGTCGGTCTGCTGAATACAGGGAACCCGTCGTTCACCTTCTGGAAGAACACCGGCACCACCGTAAGGGAATAAGGATTGGAAGCTACATATTTCACCGCCTTGCGGTAATAATCGGTATATTGTCTGGAAAGTTCCCTGTTGATTTCTTCCAATTCCGCTTCGGATGCACCCTCGCTGCGGGCATAGGTCCTGCGCATTTCCGAGAGGAATGCGGAGAAGGAGCGCTCGACTTCCTGCAGTCTGACACTTTCTTCGGAGCCTTCTACGCTGTAGTTGCCCGAAGTGTCCGCCTCAACTCTGACCCTGTCCCCTTTATGGAGAAGCAGGGAGGCGATTTTCGTCTCGCCTCGGAAGAGATAGACAAACTCGGGCTGCCCCTTCGCTATGTCCATCCGATAAGCGAATCTTCCGGAAGCATCCGTCTCAATGGTGTCCGGAACGGACCAGCTGTTGATGTCAAGAAGTTTCACCGCAAGAGTGTCGTGCGGCGCACCGGAAACGACTCCGCTTATGCGCACGTTGCCACCGCAGGATACAAGAAAGGCGGCCACAATGCAGATGACCGCTGTATTATAATTTTTCATATTCACGCAATATGGATTCTGCTATCTCCGCCATCCTTCCGCTCTCCGGTGTCAGACGCGACTTTCTGAAATCCAGATCACCTTCGGTCTGAAGCGGCACCAGATGTATGTGTGTGTGCGGCACTTCCATACCGAGAACCGCAACGCCCACCCGCTTGCAAGGTATGGCCGCGCCTATTGCCACGGCTACCTTGCGGGCAAATTGCCAAAGGCCAGCATAGGTCGCTTCATCGAGATGGAAGAGATAATCATCCTCGACTTTCTTCGGAATGACCAGAGTGTGCCCCTCGGCAAGAGGACTTATGTCAAGGAAAGCATAGTAGTCTTCGTTTTCCGCCACCTTGAAGGAAGGAATCTCTCCGTTCGCAATCTTCGTAAAAATCGTGGACATATTATTTTCTACAGTGAGATTTCAAGAATCTTGAACTTAAGCGTCCCGGAGGGAACCTGAGCTTCGACCGTCTCCCCCACCCCGTGACCCATAAGAGCCTTGGCGATGGGCGTGGTCGCCGCAAGCCTGCCTTTCGAAAAATCGGCCTCTGTCTCGCCTACGATGGTGAACTCCATCTTGTTTCCGGCACTGATGTTGAGCACCTTGACACGCGTCATCATATTGACCTTGTCCGCGGACAACTGGCTCCCGTCTATGACGCGGGCATTGGCCACCAGGTCCTTGAGTTTCGCTATCCTGACTTCGAGAAGCCCCTGCGCGTCCCTTGCCGCATCGTATTCGGCGTTCTCCGAAAGGTCTCCCTTTTCTCTCGCCTCCGCTATCTGCGCTGATATGACCGGACGCTGCGCAAGAGCCTCGTCGAGCTCCTTCTTCAACTTCTCCAGACCGTCCGCGGTCATGTAATGAATGTCTGCCATAACAATACTTGTAACTTCTATCAAAAGAGAGCCCTGCCATCAGACAGGTCCCTCGTCCTTCTTCTGCAAATATACTAAAATTTCGGATTCATAATCTCCGAATATACAATAAGTTTCTTCTTATCTTTCTTGATTCCGCCGAGAAGCGCTCCTGCTACCTTCCGCGGGCACTTCTCTTCCTCGGACCGCTGTTCTTCCTGAAGCGGCGACGCATCGGCTTTCATATTGTCTCCCATGACTGTCTGTCTTTTGTTATCTGCTTTCCCAGCAAATCTAATGAATTAAATTTGATTTCATCCCTTATCCTGTCGATAAAAGTCAACCTGATGTCAAGACCGTATATCTGTTCATCGAAACCGAGTATGTTGGTCTCTATGGTCAGGCCGCCGGAGCCTCCTACCGTAGGCCGCAAACCTATGTTGGTGATGCCGCGGAAACGTCGCCCGAGCACTTCCACTTCCGTCTTGTACACCCCGTTGGCGGGGAGAAGTTTCAAGGGCTCGTACAACTGCATGTTCGCGGTCGGGAACCCCATACTGCGCCCCATTCTCCTGCCGGCCACCACGACTCCCTTGAGGGTGTAGCCGTAGCCGAGCATTCCGGCGGCCTCACCGACCCGCCCGTCCGACAAGGCCCTGCGGATTCCCGTGGAACTGACAGTAACCCCGGAACGTACGACCGGGGCGATGCGCAGGACTTCGAGTCCAAGGATTCCGGCGGCGGAAGCAGGGTCTTCAATGCCCGCAGTGCCGCTGCCGAAACGGTTGTCATAGCCGAGGACCACGGTGCTTGCACCGAATCGGTCCCGTACATATTTTTCCAGATAAGTGCGCGCATCGAGAGTGCTGAATTCCCTTGTGAATTCCAACACTTCCACCTTGTCCACTCCGAGGGAGAGGAGCATCTCCTTCTTCTCTTCGAGAGTGCTGAGAAGGCGCAAAGTTCGCGCCCCGTCCTGGAGCACGGTTCTCGGATGCGGCCAGAAAGTGACCGCCACACTTTGAGTGCCGCGTTCACGCGCAGCACTCACAAGCGTTTCGATGACAAGACGATGACCGATATGGACTCCGTCGAAAAATCCGGTCGTTACAACCATTTGACGATGGGGAAATCCTGACGGTGCGGAAGCAGAGGATTTTTCGGATACATCCGCACTCCGACCTGATACATACCTGTACGCTCAGGAAGTACCGAAGTCCTGTATGTGGCTACGCAACCTTCCGTAGCCACCACCTCGAACTGGCTGATGACTTGAATATGCTTCGCGCCCTTCTTGTCGGTGGACGTGAATATCATCTCGACACCGACGTCTTCGGGTCTGAGACGGCCGAGGTCTAGCACGACCTGTCCCTCGACGGCACCTCCCGAATAGAGCACATAAGAAGGATCCGGACGGGAGAACGAGACCACGCGTATGTTGCCCCATTCGTTATATACAAGAATCTTCCAAGCCGCTATCTCTCTGGCAATCGCACCGTTATCGGCGGACAGTTTCATATACCTGTCGCACTGCGGAAGGTAATACTGGTTACAGTAGTCAGTGAGCATCCTGTTGGTGGTGAAGTTGCTTGCCACCTGAGCCACGGTGTTCTTGATGTAGCCCACCCATTCGGGCGAGAGGTCCTTGCCTTTGCCGGTGCCATAATAAGCGGGGGCTATTTCGGTTTCTATCAACGAATAGATGGTTGCCGCATCAAGGTCGTTCTGATAATCGTTGTTGTCGTAGGTGGATTCCTGTGGAAGAGCCCACCCGGCTCCCTTGCGATAGCCCTCCACCCACCATCCGTCAAGCACGGAAAAATGCATCACACCGTTCATCGAAGCCTTTTCTCCGGAGGTTCCGGAGGCTTCCAGCGGGCGCGTGGGGTTGTTGAGCCAGACATCGACTCCTTGTACCAGTCTCTTGGCCAGAGTAATGTCATAACCCGGGATGAAGATGATTTTCCCGAGGAATCTGTCCTGCTTGCTTATCTCGATTATCTTCTTGATGAGGTCCTGTCCCATTCCGTCGGCGGGATGAGCCTTGCCGGCGAAAATGAACTGCACCGGACGTTCGGGGTTGTTGACGATGGCGTCCAGCCTGTCGATGTCACTGAAAAGAAGAGTGGCTCTTTTGTATGTGGCGAAACGGCGGGCGAAACCTATCGTAAGTACGTCATCCCTCAGACGCTCCATTATCGTGATGACTTGGCGCGGAGAATAGTGGGCGCAGATACCGGGGTCGTGCAGTCTCTCCTTGATGACTCCCACGAGAGTCCGCTTCAACTCTTTTTTGGTCTCCCATATCCTCTCGTCGGGAATGTTGTATATGCCCTCGAAGCATTTCTTGTCATAATGATGGGTCTTGAATTCGTCCCCGAACACTTCGCTGTGGAGTTTCTTCCACTCCTTCGATGCCCAGGTCGCGTAGTGGACCCCGTTGGTGACGTAGCTGATGTAGAGTTCTTCCGGCAGATATCCCGGATACATATGGGCGAAAATGTCCCGGCTGACCTCTCCGTGCAATTTGGACACACCGTTGACGTTCACCGACGTGTTGGCGGCGAGTGTACTCATACTGAACTTCTCGTCGCGATTGTCCGGATTGACCTTTCCGAGAGTCATCAACTGACGCCAGTTTATTCCGATTTGCTGGGCATAGGTCCCGAGATAGCGCCCTATCATATCCTCATCGAAAGAATCGTGTCCAGCCGGCACGGGAGTATGGGTGGTGAAAAGTCCGGATGCCCTTACCAGTTCAAGCGCCTCGTAATAGGATAAATTCTTTTCCTGAATGAATTCGCGAAGTCTTTCGAGGCCGGCGAACGCGGCGTGCCCCTCGTTGCAATGATATATCGTGGGGTTGAGCCCGAGAAGCCTGAAAGTGCGTATGCCTCCGATGCCGAGAAGTATCTCCTGTTTGAGACGGTTTTCCCAGTCACCGCCGTAAAGCTGATGGGTCACCTGCCTGTCTTCCGGAGAGTTGGCCTCGAAATCGGTATCAAGAAGATAGAGGTCGGTACGACCTACGGCCACCTTCCAGATACGCGCCGACATAGTCCTTCCGGGCAGTTGCACGGACACTGTCTTCCATCCACCGTTCTCATCCAGTACGGGCTCCGCCGGGGTCTTGAGGAAATCCTGCGGCTCATATACGGCCTCCTGATTGCCCTGTTGGGTAAGGCGCTGGGTGAAGTAGCCGTAGCGATAGAAAAGTCCGACCGCAGTCAGGTTGACGTTCATATCACTGGACTCCTTGAGATAATCTCCTGCAAGTATTCCCAGACCTCCGGAATATATCTTCAGGGAAGTGTCCAGACCATACTCCATACAGAGATATCCGACGGAAGGTTCCGTCCGTTCGGACTTACGACTCATATATGAGTTGAATTCGGACATCACGGCATCGAGTCGGGCTATGAAAGCGGAATCGGAGGCGAGCTCCTGATATTTCTTGATGCTTACCTGGTCCAGTATGACCATAGGATTGTGCCCTGACCTGTGCCATATGTCTGCATCGATGCTCTTGAACAGCGCTTTCGCGTTGTCATTCCAGCACCACCATAGATTCTTGCAAAGCATTTCAAGTCCGGAAAGGGATTCCGGAAGATGGCGTGTGACCATCACGCTTGACCACGAGGGATTTTGCTCCTGTTCGTTGAACATAATTTACTTTTCAGCTAAACTGTTGTTTACTCTTATTGAAAAATCGCTGAGCACGTTCATATAGTTGATGAACGCCTCATAGGGGGTGGGATACGGATTTTCCCTGTCCACACTTTCGCCGGCAGAGAAAAATCTCGTATTCATATAATAGAAGTTGCCGCTTTCCTGAAGCCGACCGAAATCCGCCCACAGGTTGTCGTCTCCGACGATGGCGAGTTTTTCGGCCAATGCGTAGAGTTTCTTGAACGCATCCTGCTGCAGTTCATTGCCAAGCCAGGCCGATACGTCACTTTCGGCTCCGTACCAGGAGAGAGGCTGCTCCACAGGGAAGGGGCCGACCCCCTTGTGTCCGGCAGTCGCCTGCGACGGGGTGACGAATTCCATACCTGCATCGATGAATGCCGACGGGAGCAGAGAGAGAAAATCGAAGATGCCGCCCGACTTGTCGTGTCTCAGTCCGAACGACTCATAGTCCATGAACAGACTCACCACTTCACCTTCCGCATTCGCCACCCAACCGGTGTACTTCTGTATGGAAAGCGGCCAGGCATCCCAACTCTTGTCGGAAAATCTTCCGGCCACGTCATCGCTGAGCGAATAGTTTCTCAAAAGCAGTTTCAACTCGGGGTTGACGGCGCTGTTGTAAACGTAGTCGGGGCTTTTCCAGCCGAGAGCGTTCTTGGCGCCCTCCGCCAGTATGGTATCGAAGCCCATAGAATATACCGTGGCCCCGATGGAATCGGAATATATCAGTTCGGTATTGGAGAATGTCGTCGGAGTGACGCCGAACAGAGATTTGATTTTATCCCTGTGCCGGTTCACCTGAAAACGGAATTCGTTTTCGGAGGCGAGGGAAGCGAGGGAATGATTGTATGTGGTACCCACCAGCTCGACGCAACCGGTGTCGCAAAGAGCCTTGAAACTGTCAATCACTTCCGGAGCGTATCTCTCGAACTGTTCGAGCACGGAGCCGGATATGGTGAAAGCTATCCTGAACTTGCCCTTACAGGCCTTGATGAGGTCGAGAAGAATCGCGTTCGCGGGAAGGTAACATTTCTCGATAACCCTCTTCAACGCAGTGCGGTTGGCGAAATCATCGTAGTAATGGGAATCGTTGCCTATGTCGAAGAAGCGATATTGGCGAAGCCTTGTCGGCTGATGCAGGTGAAAAGAAAGACAGATACTCTTTTTCATAGCCCTATTGCAATAATGATTCATAAATATCCTTGAGTTTGGCCGTAGCACCATTCCATTTCAGAGAGTTCACTTCATCATATCCGGCCCTGGAGGCGAATTCGGAAAGCGAAGGATACTGAAGGAGGGCATATATGTCGTCGGCCATCGCGTCCACATCCCAAAAGTCCACCTTGAATGCGTACTTGAGCACTTCCGCGGCTCCCGACTGATGCGATATGATGGAAGGAACGTTGGAGCGCATAGCCTCCAGAGGGGAGATGCCGAAAGGTTCGGATACCGATGGCATTATGTAAACGTCAGAGAGGGCGAACATTTTCTGCACCTCGGCTCCGCGGAGGAATCCCGTGAAGTGGAAACGGTCGGAAATGCCGAGACGCGCCACCTGGCGGATAGCCCTGTTCATCATATCCCCGCTCCCGGCCATCACGAAGCGCACGTTCTTCGTGCGCTTGAGTACTTTCGCAGCCGCCTCGATGAAGTATTCGGGACCTTTCTGGAAAGTGATGCGTCCGAGGAAGGTGACCACCTTGTCGCGCACTCCCCTGCTGACCTCCACGTCATCGCGTCCGCTGAAATCGACGGCATTGTGCACGGTCACCACCTTGGCGGGGTCTATCCCGTATCTGTTGATGACTATGTTGCGAGTGAGGTCGCTCACCGTGACCACCCTGTCAGCCGCTTCCATCCCGCGCTTTTCGATGGCATACACTCTCGAATCCACCATATCGTCGGTGCCGCGGTCGAATGAAGTCGCGTGTACGTGTACTACGAGAGGCTTACCCGTCAGTTCCTTGGCGGCTATGCCGGCAAGATAGGTCAGCCAGTCGTGGGCGTGAATCACGTCGAATTCGGATGCATAGCGCACCGCTATCGTACCGCCCACCTGAGCGTATCTGGAGACTTCTTCGAGAAGGTTGGCTCCGTATTTTCCGGAGAACTTGAACTTCTGGCCGAAGCCTACGGTCATCTCGTGTCTCTTTTCGGCCTTCATCTTCTCGATGGCCGCAAAATACTCTTCGGGATCCACATAAGGGACGATATTGGAATCCACACTGATGAATTTCACCTTGTTGATGAATTCATCCACCCCTGCGCTGACACAGGTCACGGCCACGTCGCTGGCATTGACGATGGTGGTACAACTCTGGTCCTCGTCACCGCTTGCGGAAGGCATCACGAAGATGGTATCCACACCGTTGTGGGCGAGTCCCTTGACTATCCCTTCGCAGGCCGTACCCAGTCCGCCAGCGATATGAGGAGGAAATTCCCATCCGAACATCAGAACTTTCATAGGCTTTCCTCCCTGTATTTTTCGATATGATGATCAAGTGTCAGGAGCGCCGCCACGCTGAGGGCTGACGATATCGCTCCGTGCGGTTCGTGGGGCGGGTCGCCGTCGTACAATTCTGAGAACGAACCCACTCCGTGCTTGCCAAGGTCATCGTAGAAATTCTCAAGCAAGGTCACGGCGGTGCGGAGGAACGATTGCCCTTTCACCTTGAAGGACACCTCCGCGTACGGGGCGAGCAGGAACGGTCTCGTACTTCCCTGATGGTAGGCGAGATCTCTGTCCTCCTGCATCCCGTCATACACTCCGCGGTACATCTGGTCCCGCGGGGACAGCGTCCTGATTCCTCTTGTCGTCATAAGCTCGGCGTCCACCGCCCTGAGCACGGCCGGGAACATTTCTTCATCAACCGGTGAAAACTTCACGGCCAGCGCATAGAGTTGGTTGGGCCTTACTTCCATATGCTGTCCCGCGCCGTCCACGTAGTCGGCGAGGTATCTGAGACGGGGATTCCAGAACAGTTCCGTAAAGTTATCCCGCACAAGGTCACGTATGGAAGTCCACTTGGATATGAATTGTCTGTTGCGGCGTGAGGCTGAAGACTCCATATCCAGAGCGAAACATATAGCATTGTACCACAGAGCGTTGGTCTCTACCTGATAGCCTGCCCGCGGGGTCACCGGCCAACCGTGCAGATATGCGTTCATCCAGGTCAGCGCCACTCCCTGCATTTCGGCCCACAGAAGGCCGTTCGGCTGCATAGCGACTTCCTTCCGCACTCCGGGAAGGTAACTTTCCAATATGCGCCGTATTACGGCTCCGTACTTCTTCCACACGGCAACCGGGTCAGCACCGAAATCTATGTAAGCCTGAAGCGTACGGGCCATATAAAGAGGCGCCTCAACCTGTGTCGTGCGGGAATAGAGACGCTCCTGCTCGTCTGCGATGAGATTGTCGAGAATCTCTTCGAATTCGGACGGGTCATTCTTTCCGTAGAGGGTCAGGCCCGGAAGGGCTATGAGGGTTTCTCGCAGAAGCCCCGTGTACATCCATGAGAATCCGGCGGTTATTTTCTTGCGAGAATTGTGGTTGCAGATGAGTATGTCGGCGGCACGGACGAGCTGTTCGCGCCCGTTCTCGACTTTCGGCATAGCCTTGAGGCATTTTTCGAACTTCGTCTTTATCCCGTTCACTTTCTCTTCCTTGACCGAAGCCGAGAAATATAGGGGTTCCCCCTTCTTGAGGGGAGCCTGGAAAAATCCGGGCATCATAAGATCCTCGCGGCAATCGAATCCGCGACGATATTCGTCCGAATAAGTCACTCCGTAGTACCAACAGGGCGTGTGATTGTAGGTCGCCTTGCCTCCGCTCACCTGGAGGCTCAAGTCGGGGAAGTCCGGATACATCCGGAAAGTCGCGCCCCCCTTGATTTCCCTTGCCGTCGTGTCCGCCAGATCGTTGCGGCTGGTCAGGCAGTGGAAGTCGCGGAACGCAAGGAGCGGCCTCAGCCTGATGACGGCATCGGACGGAGACTCCAGAAGTTCGTACCTTATGATGGTTCTGTCCTCGTCCGGCACAAGCATCAGGGTCTTCCTTATGAGGACCTCACCTATTTTGAAAGTGATTTCGGGAAGAGGGTCCTCCTTGAAATCCACTATGTATTTGTGTCCGCGCGGCTCATATATGTCGCCATAACAGTGGATCCCGAGACTGAACTCCGCACCGTTGACCAGTATGTTCTCGTCAAGCGAGGACAGAAGCACGTATTTGTTGCCTCCGAAACGGTCCAGCGTGACGGCCAGCAGGCCGTGATAGCGGCGTGTGTTGCAACCTATTATGGATGTGTTGCAGTACGCTCCGGTCTTGTTGGCGCAAATAATCTCGCGCCTGAGCGAATAAGACAGGTTGACAAGCTCCTGTTTGTTGAATTTCAGAAGAGCCATTCATCAATTGTTTAATACCAACAATGTCCTGCTGGGCAGATAGAGATAGAGGATGCCGTCCACCGTCAGGTGTCTCTCACCCTTGCACACTCTGCCGAAGCCTCCGAACTCCGCTTCATCGGAACTCAGGGCCACGGAGTACTCTCCGCCCGGCGCAGGAAAACCATAGTCCGCAAACGAGGCGGACGGATGGAAATTCAGTGCAAAGATAGAGTTTTTGCGTCTAAATACCAATATCTTTTTTTCCTCGTCGGCCCGTATCAGTTCCGGGGGCACGGCAAGACACTGTCCGTTTGAAAGGTAATGCACCATCGCTTCGTCGAAACGGGCCAGCCCTGCATATCTCAATGCAGGGGAATCTTCCAGGGACCATTGTCTGCGGGCGTGCGAATATGACCATCTGTTTCCTTCTCGCGGAAAGTCTATCCACTCCGGATGACCGAACTCGTTGCCCATAAAATTGAGATAACCGTCGCCGGCTGTCGCCGCAGTGACCAGACGTATCATCTTGTGGAGGGCCACGCCTCTGTCCACGACGGGATTTTCCGACCCCGTGTCCATAGAATAGTACATCTCCTTGTCCATCAGGCGGAAGATGATGGTCTTGTCACCAACCATAGCCTGGTCGTGGCATTCGGCATAGCTGACGGTTTTCTCGTCAGCGCGTTTCCTCGTGAGTTCCCACCATATCTCCCCCATACTCCACTGCTCGTCGCTTTTTTCCTTTATCCACTTTATCCAATGGTCGGCCACCCCCATCGACATACGGAAGTCGAAACCGACACCGCCTTCCCCGAAAGAAGCGGCAAGCCCGGCCATCCCACTCACGTCTTCCGCTATGGTGAGGGCATCGGGGTCGAGGTCGTGAATCAATCTGTTGGCCAGAGTCAGATATATCAGAGCATCTTCATCGACACCGTCATCAAAATACAGGGAATAGTCCCCGAAATCCTTGCCCAGACCGTGATCCCAGTACACCATACTGGTCACTCCGTCAAAGCGGAATCCGTCCAGCCTGTATTCCTCCATCCAGTACTTGCAATTGGAAAGCAAGAAACTTACGGTCTCGTCCTTTCCATAATCGAAGCATCTCGACCCCCACGCAGGGTGACGTCCCCGCTCCCCTTTGTGGAAATAGAGGTCTTCCCTGCCGTCGAACATTCCCAAACCTTCCGCCTCGTTGTCAACACTGTGGGAGTGCACTATGTCCATTATCACGGCTATGCCCATACCGTGGGCGTCATCCACCAGCCGCTTGAACTCCTCCGGCGTCCCGAAACGGGAGCTGAGGGCGAAGAAATTCGATACCTGGTATCCGAATGAGCCGTAATACGGATGTTCCTGAAGGGCCATAATCTGCAGAGTGTCGTAACCCAGCCTGTGCACCCGCGGCAGAACCGTTCTCCTGAACTCGTCAAAGGTGGACACCTTTTCGTCTTCGGAACTCATACCTATATGACATTCGTATATGAAAGGGTTCGGTCGCGGCCCCGGCCTGCGGTTGCGCCAGCGGTACGGTTTCGCAGGCTCCCACACCTGGGCGCAGAACAGTTTGGTCTCAGGGTCCTGAACCGCTCTGTTGACATATGAGGGCAGCCTTTCAGCACCGCCGCCGGGCCATTCCACGAAAAGTTTGTACAATTCACCGTGGCTGATGAAATAGGAAGGAAGCGTGAGTTCCCAGTTGCCACCGCCCACAGGCTTGAGGGCGTATCCTTCCGTCCGGCGCCAGTTGTTGAACTGGCCGATTAGATATATCCTGGACGCATTCGGAGCAAATTCGCGGAAGACCCAGTCCCCCCCCGGCAGCCGGTGAAGGCCGTAGTACATATGGTTGTTGGCCGCATCGGTGAGGCTCCCCGCCCGCGAAACCATCCTGTCCAGTATCGCCAGAACATCCCTGTGACGCCTGTCGATAACCTCCTTGTAAGGCTCAAGCCACGGATCGTTGTCGTATATCATATCGAATCCACTTTTTCCCTGACTCCGCGCAGGTATTCACGGCACTTGCGGACAAGCGCGTCACTTTCGGCGACATATCTGTCTATGTCGTCAATGGCGGTCGAGGGATTCTCGACCTTGACCGCTATCTCCTCCAATCTGGAGACGGCCTTGCTGTAATCAAATTTTTCCATCGACAGTGGCATTTATACGTCCGTCTGAAAAAAGTATGCCGACTCCGTCCCCTTTTTCAAGGGAAGCACAGCTTTTGAGCACCACCCCGCGGGCATCCGTCACGAGCGCATAGCCCCTTGAGAGGACATTGCGCGGGTCGGCGGCCCCGATGCGTGAGGACAGCAGGGAGATGCGGGACTCCATCGCCGACACCTTTGCGGCGAAAGCCAGTTTGAGACGGGTGCTGAAAGAGCATATCCGTTCGTCTTCGGCTATGTAACATTCTATGAATTCATCCGCAAGAGCCGTGGGGGTCTTGACTGAAGTGTGCGCCACCATATCGGCCACGTGATAGTCCCTGTCGTGTCCTATCGCCGTAAACACAGGTACGGGGCAGAGGGATATCTCCCTACAGAGACCGTAATCATCAAAGCAGGCGAGATCGAGGTTGGAACCCCCTCCCCGCATTATGAGTATGGCATCGAAAGGGTTCGCGGAAGAGACCGCCTCGCCGATGGCCCGGGCAATGGACTGCGGTGCCTGCTGCCCCTGCATCAACGCTTCGAAAAGATGCACCTCGAAAGCGAATCCGTACTCGTTTCCGGACAAATGGCGATTGAAATCGCCATAGCCGGCGGCATCACCTGCCGATATGACGGCCAGGCGGTATGGCAGGGGCACCGGTTCCAGAGCCCTCTGCCTGTCCAGAAGATTTTCCGCTTCAAGTTTCGCGATTGTCTCGCGTCTCGCCATCTCAGCCTGCCCGAGAGTCACTTCGGGGTCGATGTCGTCTATGATAAGGGAGAGCCCGTACAATTCGCTGTACGACACCGATGCGTTCACAAGCACCGACATTCCGGGCTGCAGATCCGTTCCCGTCCTGTCGCGGAACATAGCCGCGAGCAAGACATAATCGGACTTCCAGATAATGGCGCGAGCCTTCGCCACTATCCCGGAAGGGCCGCTCTGGCAGAGTTCCAGATAGCAGTGCCCGTTGCCCTTCACGCTGACTGAAGATATCTCCGCCTTCACCCATACGCTGTCCGGGAACGAACCCTCCAGCACGTTTTTCAAATCGTGCTGAAGTTCATAAAGACCCACATACTCACCTTTCGTCGCCATTGGTTTTCCGACAGTTCACAAGCTTGCCGCAAATTTAAGAATTATGGTGGTTTTTTTGTATATTTCCTCTAAAAATCAATTGGTCACATCTATCTGAAGTTGACGAGCGGAC
>JAKSKB010000018.1 GCA_024401975.1 Bacteroidales bacterium
CCCTATGCCACCACCGCCGGCAAAGGAAAGAAGCTTGAACTCTCATTTGATGGGCCGACAATGGTTGACAGAGTGGTACTGCGCGAAGATATCAGCCGTGGCGAGCGCGTACTCGCATACGAACTGCAGGGCAAGACGATGTCTGGAGAATGGAAGCATCTCTCCACCGGCATCAACATCGGGCACAAACACATAGACACATTCCAGCCAATTGAGCTGAAAGCCATCAGAGTCATAGTGAAAAAGAGCCGTGGAACACCCCTAATCGCCGAATTCTCTGCCTTCCGGCAGGAGCCCCGCTCCAAGCAGATGGCATTGTTCGAAGACGGCAACTACGCAATGTTCATCCACTTCGGACTATACTCCAAACTGGAGGGAAACTGGAAAGGAAAACCTTACTGGGGCATTGCCGAATGGATAATGAGCCAGGCAAACATACCTGCAGATGAATATATGGCGGAAGCAGCAGACTTCAAACCGTCTGAATTCAACGCCGAGGCCATCGTGCAGCTTGCCAAGGACGCCGGCATGAAATACATCGTAATCACGGCCAAACACCTCGAAGGCTTTGCGATGTACGACTCCGACGTGGATGACTTCAACATTCACGATGCCGGCGGTTTCAACCGCGACATAGTGGGCGAATTGGCAGATGCATGCCACCGCGCCGGTCTCGGCATAGGCTTCTACTACTCCCAATACGAGGATTGGACTGCACCGGGCGCTGCAAACGGACCCAAGACCGACAGGAACGGTCGTCCGGTCACCTACGACGAGTACTTCCGGAACAAGTGCGTGCCTCAGCTCAAGGAACTGCTGACCAAATACGGCGAGGTAGAACTCATATGGTTCGATATGCCCGGCGACATAAAGCCCGAGTACTCCAAGGAACTCGTGGATCTCGTGCATGAGCTTCAGCCCGGATGCCTCGCTTCAGGCCGCGTAGGCAACGGTATGGGCGACTACGAATGCGTGGCCGACATGGAACTGCCTCCCAGGAACACTCCTGGACCCTGGGAGTGCATAGACGCGACCCAGGTAGGCTGGGGCTACAACAGCAACGATGCCGAGTGGAAGAGTCCCGAATTCATCGTGCACAATCTCACCTCGCTCATAGCAAGGGGCGGCACCCTCATGCTGAACGTCGGCCCGACCGGTACAGGGGCAATTCCGCCCGAAGCGGCAAAGACGCTTCGGAAGGCCGGCGAATGGATACACAGATACCCCGACGTCATCTATGGTGCAGGCCCGTCCCCTTGGGGACACGCCCTGCCCTGGGGTGATGCAGTCACCAGGACAGGTAAAATTTATCTAATCGTATATGACTGGCCTAAGGACGGCAAACTCTGGGTTCCGGGCATAAGGTCTGCCATCAACGATGTCAGACTGTACGGCGGCAAGTCTCTGAAATGGTCAAAGATCGACACAAGTCCAGAAATCAGCAGCATAACCTGCATCGAGACACCGTTTCTCCAGCCCGACGAGTTCGCTTCAGTGATAGAGATTGATGTTGCGGGCACCGATGTCAGCGGCATGGTCACTGTCGACCCTTCAGCACCCACCGAATTGTCGGTAGTCTTCGGCGAGCACGGGGATTGCGAGCACGACTGGTGGGGATGGATGGACAAGTTCGGCGAATGGAAATACAAGGACTTGCTCAGTGGATTCACTCAGGACAGCTGGTTTGACTGGACTGTGGACGTTCCCAAAGCCGGATATTACGACGTGGAGCTCGAGTACAAGGGCGATGAATCTGTGCAGTGGCAGGTAGAACTCGACGGAAATCCCCTGTTCATCAACAACCAGAAAGCGACAAATGCTTATGACTGGCACAGGCTCGGATGGATTGAAGTCGCCGAACCCGGCCGGCACTGCATCTGCATAAGGACGGTCGCCGGCGACGTGACCTCCGCCGACGTGACCGGAATCCGCTTCACTCCCGTCAAACTCTGAAAAAAGGACTGCCACCAGAAGAAAAGAGTGGCAGGTTCAAGTTATTAAGATACACGGCTAAAACAAGTTATATATGAAAAAGGCATTAATTCTTCTTTTTATCGTCTGCACACAGTGCCAGCTTTCTTTCGGCCAGAACAAAATATGGTTCGACCATGCGGCCTCCGAGTGGAATGACGCGCTGCCCGTCGGAAACGGACGAATAGGCGCAATGGTTTACGGCAATCCCTGGAATGAGACCATCCAGCTCAATGAAGAAAGCCTCTGGGCGGGATGTCCCCAGGAGCCTGATGCTCAACAGAACGGACATCTTAAAGAAATACAGAAATGCTTCCTTGAAAACAAAATTCCGGAAGCTCTGGCACTTGCCGAGAAATACCTTAAAAGTTCCCCTATGTGCATCAGGTCATATCAGACTTTCGGAGAACTTTCCATCAACTTTACCGACCCGAACCGTCCTTTGACCGATTCTTTCCCCGAAATTGACCATCTTGACAGTTACCGCCGTGAACTGGACCTTGACAAGGGAATCTGCACTACCACATACTCATATCGTGGAACCGCTTACACGAGAGAGGTATTTGCCTCCGCACCGGACAATATTCTGGTCATCAGAATGACTGCCGACCGTCCCGGCGCTCAGACATTCTGTCTTTCCTATTCCAGAGAAGTGGATGCCGGCGCCCACCCCTGCGGTGATGACGCCCTTTCCATCAATGGACAGATAATCGACCTTCCAAGCGGGAGTTGCGGAGATGCAGGCCCCCATATGAAGTTCGCCGGCAGAATAAAGGCAGTCAATAAAGGTGGCAAAGTCACTCCGATCAACAATTCCCTTTATGTAGAAAATGCTGATGAAGTGGTTTTCTATATAGCGATGAATACGGATTATAACTTTTCAAAACTGAACTTTGACAGGACCATAGATGCTGACGCACTCTGTACGGAGCAGATAGCGGCCCTTCAGTCGAAATCCTACGATTCCGTTCTCACAGACCATATCAACGACCACCGGTCTTTTATGGATCGTGTATCCCTGAAAATGGGAGACCCCTCAAGGAACGACATCCCGACCGATGTACGTCTCAAGAACATCTCTGAAGGTGGCTCCGACCCCAATCTCGTAGCCCTCTATTTCCAGTTCGGACGATATCTGCTGATGGATTCTTCACGTGAACCCGGCAAACTGCCCGCAAATCTTCAGGGCATTTGGTGCAGGGACTTGCTGGCCCCTTGGAATTCCGACTATCACACGAATATCAACATTCAGATGAATTATTGGCCTGCAGAGGTCTGCAACCTTCCGGAGACATTTCTTCCCTTCTCCAACTGGATAGATGCCATATCCATCCCCGGAGCAGCTACAGCCCGCAAGACATTCGATGCTGACGGTTGGACGATAAATCACGTCAGCGACGTTTTCGGGCATACGAGCATCAGCGACGGTATTGCCTGGGGAACTTTCCCGATGGCCGGTCCCTGGCTGGTTCTGCACCAATGGGAACACTATCAATTCACCGGCGACAAGGATTATCTACGCAAGGCCTATCCTACAATCAAGGGTTCCGTGGAATTCGTTCTGTCATTCCTTATCGATGACGGGAAAGGCCATTTGGTAACCGCCCCATCGAATTCACCGGAGAACTCATATCGTCTCTCCAATGGCGAAGAGCATCGATTCACCTATGGAGCGACCATCGACATAGAAATCATAAACGAACTTTTCGGAAACTATCTTAAAGCCGCTGCCATTCTTGGTATAGATGAACAATTGTGTGCCAGAGTCCGCGAAGCCGCTGCCAAACTACCTCCAGTCAAGGTAGGTAAGCGTTATGGCACCGTTCAGGAGTGGATTGAAGATTATGAAGAAGTAGAGCCGGGGCACAGGCACATATCTCCCCTATTCGGTTTGCATCCGGGTACCAGCATCAATCCTGACACCCCTGAACTTTATGCCGCAGCACGGCGAACTATCGAAAGGAGACGTTTCTACAATGAAGACCCTGAGACCAGAATCGGTTCATACACAGGATGGAGCCGTGCCTGGATGATAAACTTTTATGCACGTCTTTTCGATGGAGAAGAAGCCGGGGCCAATGTCAATGCCCTTCTCGGCAAATCAACACTCCCCAATATGTTCGACAACCATCCGCCATTCCAGATTGACGGAAACTTCGGGGGGACTGCCGGAATTGCAGAGATGCTCCTCCAGTCACACACCGGGAGATTGGTTCTTCTTCCAGCACTCCCTTCGCAATGGACAGACGGAGAAGTTAAAGGTCTCCGTGCACGCGGTGGATATTCAGTCGATATCAAGTGGGCTGCAGGACGCCTCGCAAGTGTGACTGTCCGGGGTGACAAACCCGGCCGTGTAACACTGCAGTATGCCGGAAAGAAGCATCAGGTAACAATCAGAAATACCAATCCTGTCACAATCACCAAATTCTGATATCTGATACAATCTGGCGAAATAAGACAAGGCGCCATCGGACATAGGGTCGGCGGGAATTAAAAATTTGGGAAAGTCTCGCCGAATCGCTAATTTTGCGCCCTCAATAAATTCAAACTTAAATATCTATGATGAAGAATTTTTTCCGCATTACACTCCTGTTGAGCGTGACGGGTATGGTTGCATCCTGCCAGAAAAACACGAAAATCGAATGGAACGGTGAAGAAACCGACCTCGTGGTTTACGGCAAAATATTCACATCCAAAGGTGACAAAACGGTGGAAGCGTTCGCCGTGAAAGACGGCAGATACACTTACGTCGGAAGCCGGGAAGGGGCCGCCGCATACGTTCAGGAAGGCAAGACCGAGGTGGTGGACTGGTCCGACAAGGGACTCGTGATGCCATCCTGCGGTGACGGACACGCCCACTATATGACAGGATACGGCTTCAAGACCGTGGGAGCGATGATAAAGAATACGGACACAAAGGACGATTTTCTCAAAAAGATAGTCCCGGAGGCACTCAAAAAGGCCAAGGAAAACGGCAGTTCCGCAGTTTTCGGATTCGGATGGAACTATCTTAATTTTAAGGACGATATGCCCACCCGTAATGATCTGGACAAAATCTGCAAGGAATTAAATTATAATGTCCCTATGTACTTTGCGGACGAAGAGGGGCACAAGGGTCTGGCAAACACCCAATGCCTCATCAAGGCCGGCATAATGAATAATGATGGCAAAACAATTATGAACAGCGATGCAATCCGAGGCGGCGAGATTGTGATAGAGGAGGGTAACGCCACCGGATTCCTGAAAGAGCAGGCCGGCACTTACGTGCGCTCGAAACTGGACAACGACAAACTCTACACCAGTGAAGTGGCGTCCGCAAATCTCAAGGACATCCAGAAACACCTGTTGAAGAACGGCTATACAATGTATATGGATGGTTGGAGCAACTACTTCTTCAACGACAATTTCTACAAAGCCGCCAAGAGTATGGATGACGACGGCCAACTTCACCTGATTCTTGGCTTGAGCCGGGAAATCGAGAGCTGGGCGAAGGACTCCCTGAACAACGCCATAAAAGAGGCCGTTTCATATAAGACCACTTATTCTTCCGCCCACGTACTGCCGCGCTGGATAAAACTCTTCATCGACGGCACCGTCGAAGGCGGTACCGGCTACGTGGATCCTCTGTATCCTGCAACCGAGACCCAGCCAGAGCATCAAGGCCTGCAAAACTGGGAGCAGGGGGAAGTGCAGGCGATTACAGCTGCGGCCAACGAAGCCGGTTTGTCCATGCATATCCATACGATGGGCAACAAGGCCGTGGACCTCTGCGTCAATGCTTTCGCTGATGACGGAATGGATGAAATGCGCAACACCATCGTCCACGTACGCAACGTGATGGACAATGACTGGCAACTTATGGCCGACCATAGAATCTACGCCGTAAGCGGAATGCATTGGCACCATCTCCACTTCTTCGGGTCCGCTTATATGTGGTGGACGGGTATGGTTCCCCCAGGTATGGAAACGGAGTCCTATCCTATGAAGTCGTTCTTCGACTATAAAATCAATATGTCTTCCCACACCGATTATCCCGCCTTGTCAGGCAGTCCTGAAGACCCGTTCGGCATTATGGAAATCGCTGTCACGGGCATATGGGATCCGACAGCGGAACTCCCTTGGTGGAAACCGGAACTCCTCACCCGCGAACAGGCCCTCAAGGCTCTGACCATCAACGTGGCGAAACAGATGTTCGTCGATGAGGAACGCGGAAGCATCGAAAAAGGCAAATACGCGGACTTCATCCTTGTGGACAAGGATGTCCTCTCCTGTGAACCGGACGATATTCGTAATGCCAAGACTGCAGCCACCTACTTCGAGGGCAATAAGGTCTATCCTCTCGAATAATCCGCCGTTCCGCGCGAATCAAGATTTGTATCCTAAGTTATGAGTTGTGAAACGTATCTTTCCCCAAGCGTGAGGGTGATAGAGATAACTGCCAGCGGCATTATCTGTCTAAGTTCGGGATTTGAAAAATATAAATTCGACGGCGACTATTGATTGAGTAACCCGATATAATGAGAAGATTTTACGGGACAATCACTACAACGCTGAAAGACCCCCTCAAGGCTGTATATCCTTCCACTGCCGCACAATTGAACGGGAATCAGATAACCGGCGTGAAGGTCCCAGCCGTGCAGGACGGCACATTTGCAAACGCCAACATTGCGATGGCGGAAGATATCACCACCAATGCCGCCTTCAAAAACAAGACTGTCCTTTTTGTCATCACCCCTCCTGACGGCACTGGATTCATCAGGGTCTAATAAGGCGCCTCAGCGCCGTGTCGGAGTGAACGAAATGAACATTGAGCCACGGAGACACCCGCTGGAACGAAGTGCAGGCGGCATGCCCCTTCGGGGGCAGTATACGAAGGAGGTTGGAAGGCTGAAAAGAGACTGCCCAAAAGGTACAAAGTGCCTTTTTAGAATCAGACTCCTTTTCCTCCCCCCCGCTACTGACACAGTTGCCCCGATAATGATTAAAAAATTTGGAAAAGTAGCGTTGAATCACTACCTTTGCACACGCACTGGATGATAAAATCATCTTAGGATAAAGAATCCTTTCCGTCCGACACTCCTGCTGAGTATGACGGGTATGGTTGCATCCTGCTGGAAAAATCCGGAAATCGAATGGAACGATGAAGAAAAGAAACCGACCTCGTGGCGTACGGCAATATATTCACATCCAAAGATGATGGTGAAAGCGTTCGCTGTGAAAACGTCAGATACACTTACGCCGGCAGCATGGAAGGACAAAAAAACAGATCAACAAACTCAAATAACATTAATTTCATTATGAAAAAACTCGGAATCGCCGCCCTTGTGGCGACACTTGTGTTCGCAGGCAGCTGCGCAAAATCAATCAGCGTAAAGAACAACTCTGACGCAGGCCGTCAGGCAATCGGGTTCAGTGCGTTCACACACCTCACCAAGGCTTCGGCCATCGTCGGAGAAGGGGGAGCACGCAACGAGGGATTCAAGATGGAGGCGTTCAAGATGTCGGGAATCGCGGCCGGCAACGGCGTGACCGCCGAAGTCTTTTTCTCCAACCCCTTCGGATTCGGCATCAACTCCGCGTATCCGGATTCATGGAACACCGATCCTACACACTACTGGCCAGTAACGGCAGTAACCGATCCGGCCGCAGAGTCCGAGGCGACGGAATCCTTGAGTTTCTTCTCTTACGGACCGACTTCCGAGGACGGAAAGTTCTCCATCACTTTCGATAACAACAGCTACAGCGGTACCGTCAACCGTACCCTCCCGAAACTCAACGTCTCCGTTGCGGCCCTTAATCAGGACCAGAAGGACATCCTCGCCGCAATGGCTGAATTCAATTATTGGGAAAGCAACAACAAGGTGAATATCCAGTACAACCACATCCTCTCCGCCATTACCTTCTCGGCGAAGACGACAAGCCCTGACTTCAAATTCATCGTCGATGAAATCGTCGTGGGCGTGACCGGAAACGACAAGGCGGCCGGAAGACTTTTCCCTGCAGGAACCTATTCTTTCTCCGCAAACAATACAAAGGGAACGTGGAGCAACCAGACCGGAGCCCAAACATACTATGACGTTCCTCTCGGCTCCGCCGTGGAAATCACCAAGGAAAACACTTCCGATCTCAGCATTCAGCTCAACACGGAATCCGGCATCCTGATGCTCATACCGCAGCAGCTCAACACAACGGGAGCGGAAGCATATTTCTTCGTCAAGTACAGATCCTTCCACAAAAATGGTGAAGCTTGGGAGAATGAGAAGGAAACTTCAAAGTTTGCCCTGCTCCACACCACGGGAATGGTCAAGTGGGAAGCCGGAAAGAAGTACAACTATGTGCTCAACCTCGAAGACATAGACCAGAAACCCATCGAATACGAAGTTAATGTCACCAACTGGGAAGACTGGTATGAAACGTCTCCTGACGTAGACGTCACGTTCTAATGGTGTGATGAACTACCGAATGAAAGGAATATTCATCAAAGCAGCCGCCGCAATGGCTATTGTAACCATTTGTGGCGGTTGCGCAAAATCAATCGGCGTAAAGGGCAACTCTGACGCAGGCCGTCAGGCAATCGGGTTCAGTGCGTTCACGCACCTCACCAAGGCTTCGGCCATCGTCGGAGAAGGGGGAGCACGCAACGAGGGATTCAAGATGGAGGCGTTCAAGATGTCGGGAATCGCGGCCGGCAACGGCGTGACCGCCGAAGTCTTTTTCTCCAACCCCTTCGGATTCGGCATCAACTCCGCGTATCCGGATTCATGGAACACCGATCCTACACACTACTGGCCAGTAACGGCAGTAACCGATCCGGCCGCAGAGTCCGAGGCGACGGAATCCTTGAGTTTCTTCTCTTACGGACCGACTTCCGAGGACGGAAAGTTCTCCATCACTTTCGATAACAACAGCTACAGCGGTACCGTCAACCGTACCCTCCCGAAACTCAACGTCTCCGTTGCGGCCCTTAATCAGGACCAGAAGGACATCCTCGCCGCAATGGCTGAATTCAATTATTGGGAAAGCAACAACAAGGTGAATATCCAGTACAACCACATCCTCTCCGCCATTACCTTCTCGGCGAAGACGACAAGCCCTGACTTCAAATTCATCGTCGATGAAATCGTCGTGGGCGTGACCGGAAACGACAAGGCGGCCGGAAGACTTTTCCCTGCAGGAACCTATTCTTTCTCCGCAAACAATACAAAGGGAACGTGGAGCAACCAGACCGGAGCCCAAACATACTATGACGTTCCTCTCGGCTCCGCCGTGGAAATCACCAAGGAAAACACTTCCGATCTCAGCATTCAGCTCAACACGGAATCCGGCATCCTGATGCTCATACCGCAGCAGCTCAACACAACGGGAGCGGAAGCATATTTCTTCGTCAAGTACAGATCCTTCCACAAAAATGGTGAAGCTTGGGAGAATGAGAAGGAAACTTCAAAGTTTGCCCTGCTCCACACCACGGGAATGGTCAAGTGGGAAGCCGGAAAGAAGTACAACTATGTGCTCAACCTCGAAGACATAGACCAGAAACCCATCGAATACGAAGTTTATGTCACCAACTGGGAAGACTGGTATGAAACGTCTCCTGACATAGACATTGATTTTCAGAATGACATAAATTCCGAAAGCCTTCCCACATTCGAGGAAGGGACGGGATTCGAAACGAACTGGTAGCATCAACATGAAAGGATTGGTCATATTCTGTACGGGATGTGCGGTTGCACTGTCGGTTCTGTCTTCCTACAGCAAGACAGGAGCAGGCGATGGCGATGTTGCGGGGAACCGACGTCCGACAAACGGGAATCTGCGGGCATAAAGAGAGAGAGCAGATTATGCTCCACAAGCCATAATACTTATGAGACTCCATACATTAGCAGGACTTTTGATTGCAACCGCAACTATGGCTGGCTGTCACAAGAATGACTCGCTGCCAGACAGCGGTCTGCCGCAGAACATACTTGTGATAAACGGGGGCGGATTCGAATCAGATGGAATCTGCGAAACGAAGACATATTTCGACGATACCACGAAAAAGATGTTATGGGAACACGATGACAAGATAGTCGTGGATGGAGCGACCTTCAAGAGAGAGGGAGAGACCAACATATTCTCGTATTTCTCAGGCGGAATCACCGCTTCCTCCGGCTCAACACAGAAAACGGCATATTCGCCGGTCAGTCTTTATACCGGTGGCGGAGCGGCGGAGACTGCACGATATACACTGCCTACCACCTACCCGTGGAATTCCGAAGAAGAAAAAGCCAATTACGTTCCACTGGCAGGGGTGGTGAAAGAGGGGAAGGTTACATTTTACCCGCTGACCTCGCTGATGAAGGTAACCATAAACAACAATTCCGGCATTGACGTGCGCCTGTTTGGCATAACGCTTGCGAGCGACAAGATAATGAGCGGGGAATTCACGCCCACATTCAATTCCGAAGGAAAGGCTACCGGAGTGAACTTCACCTCTGGAGGGAATCAGAGCAAGATAGTGAACGTGTATGTCAACAACATACGGGACACCAGGGATATCCAAGTAATCAATGACCTTATCGAGTTGAAAAACGGGGCAAGTTACAGTATGTTCATCCCTGTCCCCGCCGCTTCATACTCGTATATGAATATGAAGGTGATTGTGATCGACCCAAACGAGGAAGTGCCTTGCACCAAATATTACAACAGCACGAAGACCGCGAAACTTTCCTGCTCCATCGGCAAGTACTACACTCTGACGGCTACAGTCGGTCCCAACGGATTTGCCAAAGGCGTAGAGGGGAACGGAACGCCCGAATCCCCCTTCATCGTCGGCTCTCTCGATGACCTGCACTATATCAAGGCCATGGTGACCTCCGACCTGAGATCCACGAAAGAATATTTCTGCAACGCGTCTTACAAGCTCGATGCGGATCTGACTCTACCGGAGGCCTGGACCGAAACAATGGGCGAATCCGCAGTTACAGGCGGACAGATTCCGTTCGGCGGAGTATTTGACGGGAACGGACACACTATCAGCACAGGTGACCTAATCAATACCAAACCGATGTTCTTCGACGGAGAGAACGGGACAATCAAGAACCTTATCCTCAAGGGGAACTTCAACCACATCTATGACAATGCCGGTACGGTAACGTTTTCTCCTTTTATGTTCACCGGATTCGGTGACATGAACCTTGTCGCGGTTTCTTTCTATGGCAACGTCACCGACAATTTCAATCACAGCTGGGATGCCAATCTTCACAGCGCATCGGCATTCGGAGCGGCTAAAGGAAACTCACATCTCGTAGGTGCCTATACCGAAGCGGGAATTCAGGCAAACGCAACAAGTTATTCCGGAGAATATCATCAACTCTTCAGCAAAGACGCCACGAACAAATCTGGCAAGCAGGCATATTATGCATCCGGAGTCATAGGTACAATCACGCCGATAGACTCACAAAGAAACGTCCTTGGGGGTGCGACCACCTACCACGTCAGAATCGGTACGGAAAATACGGTGGAGCAGACCTCCTATGCGGACAAGAATGCCATAATCGAGGAGCTCAATGCGGCTCTTGAGGCCTGGGACAACGATTTGGATGCACGCAAGAGTTCAATAGGAACCACCGAGTATCTGTCCAAACACAGCGGATTCCGCTACGCACTTGAAGGAGACGATATTGTTCTTGAACCTGTGCAACAGAATACAAATGACGAGTAAGTCCGATGGTGGGAGCCTGGCGGAAAATTGTCATTTCCATTGGGATGGCGGTGGGCGTTGTTGCACCTACCGCTGCCGCGTTTCAAGCCGATACCGTAAACCTTGACGTGCATTTCCGCTCAGGGACGTCCGACATAGACGAAGGATATATGAACAACGGCGACAATCTCCGCAAATTCACGGAGAAAGTCGATTCTGTACTTTATGACCCGGATTTTGAAGTCGGCGTGATAGCGATTCGCGGCGCGGCCTCCCCCGAAGGGAATACGGAAAACAATTTCAGACTTTCACTGAACCGCGGCAATTCAATCCGCAACTACATCCTCGCACATTCACAACTGCCGCCGGAAAAGGTAACAATAATCCCTATCGGCGAGAACTGGGAAGGGCTGGAGATACGCCTCCTTGAAATAGAGCAGCCCTGGAAGGACAGGGCTCTCGAAATCATACGTGAAACCCCGACGGATGGTGACAATCCTGAAACGCGCAAGGAATTGCTGAAACAACTAGATGGCGGAAACGCGTGGAAATGGTTGTTGCAGAACGTATATCCCGACTTGCGCAATGCCGGTGGCGGTGTCAGGCTGGTCATACAGCCCAAAATCACCGTCCCCGATTCGGATACGTTCATTGCGGCAGACGAATTTGTCCTTGAAGAAGACAACCTTACCGTGGACACTCTGACAATTCCGGCCATCATCATTCCTGTGGATACGTTCTTCATCAATGACACCCCGCTTCATTGCGACACGCTCGCCTTGCCTGATACGTCACGGCAAAAAGGCATAGGCCTGACACTTGCCGTGAAGACCAACCTGCTCTCCGACCTGGTACTCGCCCCGAATGTCGAAATAGAGATTCCCATAAACAACAAATGGTCAGTCTGTCTGGACTGGACCTGCCCGTGGTGGCTCCTCAGGGGCAATTCTCTTTGTGAGCAGCTTTTATCCACACACGCACAGGGCAAAAGATATTTCGGAAACAGGGAACGGCTCGGTTACTTTACCGGATGGTTCGCGGGAGTTCAGGGAGGGCTGGGATATTACGACTTCCAGGTACCGGAGAAAGGCGCGCAGGGCGAATTCGCCGACATAGGCCTGGGAGGAGGCTATTCGCTCAGACTCGGAGAATACCTCAACCTAGAATTCGAACTCGGACTTGGTATCCTTTACACGCAGTACAGGGTTTACACCCCGATAGAGAACTATTCGATACTCCTTTACCGCGAAACCAAAGAAATGTTCTGGATGGGGCCGACACGTGCGAAGGTTAGCCTGGTCTGGAGAATAGGCCGTAAATGCAGAAGCGACGAGCGATAATGAAGGCGAAGTTCATATCGGTAATCCTGCTGGTGACGGCAATGCTGACGCCCGGCTGCCACAGACGTCCTCTGGACCTGACAATGTCAAGAGGCGCGGACATAACGGTAATCGTGCATTGGGACAGCACCGGATTGAGACCGAACGGGATGACGGTGTCCTTCTATCCTAAAAACGGCGGGAATCCGATAACGACATTGAGCAACAGCGACACCGTGAAAGTGGGAATTCCGGCCGGAGAATATAATCTGCTAGTCTTCAATGAGACCGTCAGCGATTTTACCAATCTCCGTTTCGCTGACATATCAAGTTTCAACGGCATCTATGCATATACCGAAAGTTATTCGAACAAATACTGTGACGACATCCGGACTACTCCGGAAAAGCTTGCTTCGTCCGCAAGGGAATTCGCGGTATCGGAAGATATGGTGAGATACACGCTGTACTACCATCGCGGCACCGCACCGCCCGAAGACGTACACGTATCCGGTGAAGACCTTGTCATACACGTCTGGCCGAAACTCATAACCTGCATCATCAACACAAGATTGTGCGCCACTCACATAGACAAGGCGGCTTCGGCCGGCGGCTATCTGTGCCATTTCGCGGCGGGAGTGTACCTCGCAAACGGAAAGGCACTCAGAGAGGATGCCATTTTCAGCATTGATTTCAATCAGAAGGACATGACGTCGAAAACTGATGGATATTTCTCCAACACGACCGTAGGCTTCGGATTCTATAACGACATCTTCCCGCCCGCCGTTTCGGGGTACAGCTTTGATTTCTTCGCAGTACTGGCCGACAATACGGGATACAGAAACAAGTTGGGAATCGATGACAGGATAACCAGTCATAACGGAATATTCGACGAACTGAACATTGACATAAACATATGTCCCGGAGTGGATTTGCCGGATGTCGAGGGCGAACAGGCCTGGAACATCGGGGTAAACGAATGGGAAAACGAAGAAGTACCGATAGATTTGTAATTGAGCAACCCGTATTATAAGAAAATCTCACTTCGTGAGCGGGTGGCTCGAACGAAGCGAGAGACGGGATGGAGCGCGCAGCGCGGAAGGTCTCCGGAGGAGAGCAGCCGACGCTCGTAGGCAATAGGATGAAGAGGGGGCATGCGCGCCTGCCCGGCGCGGTCGCTTTGCGACTTTCCGGTCACCCCTCTTTTTTTCTACACTTCGGCGCGGGCCATAGCCTCTTCGAAATCAGGCGTGCCCTTCCAGACTTCGTGCCTGTAAGGATTGATGCCCTGAGCCTTGGCGCGTTTGATGATGAAGCCGAGAACCAGAACATTTGCAAGTATCGCGAGTATGGCCACTATCCCCTGCGCAACGGGCGAACCGAGTGCCGGCTGGACGGCAGGGTTGGAAAGTTCAATAGCCATTGTATGCTGCGCATATTCCGTTCCATAGATGACGGGCAGGGTAGAGAACTTGGTCCCCACCTGGAACAGAGGAACCACCTGCGCGAACATACACCAGATAGCCAGCGTGTTGGCACGGTTCTGAATCCAACCGCCCTTGTTCCACAGCATGGCAGCGAATGTGGGAGCCGCAAGAAGGGCAAGACCGCAATACCAGGAGTGAGTGGGAAGGTTGAGATAGGTATAGGTGAAATTCCAGATGTCGTATGCGATGATGAACGCGAAGGTCATATCAGGCCACAGCATATCCTGACGGTTCTTATCCTTCGAGCTGTAGATGCCCCACCAGCCAGTCATACAGAGGATGTTCAAGATACCGGCGATACCGTTGAGCCAGTTCCACCAGCCGCCATAAAGCCACACGCCTTCGCTTGAATACCACCATCCGCCGGTAAAACCGCCCTTGATAGCCGACTCGAAATCGGAGCCCACGGCAATCAGAATATTGAGCGCGACGATGATGAAGGGGAAAGGCTTGAACCACTCCTTCGCCCCTATGCCCCACTTGTACTTGAGCATCATGAAACCGATGCACCCGACAGTGGCCGCATACAGTTTGGCATAGTGGAACCACCCGTTCATATAGACATGCGTCGGATTTTTGAGAGCCCATTCGGCCCCGCAGGCAGCTCCTACGGCGATAGCGATGAAATAGGCCGTCAACGCAAGGGGCAGCGCCAGAAAGAAGAAAATTCCGCCGGCCTTTGTGCGGCGGGCAATCTCATTGGTGACGATGAGCCCCACGAATACCAGCACCCATCCGAGCAGCTGATACAGGGAGAAATCTCCGTAAAGGTGAAATAACATAACAATTTGGTTTTAGATGATAAATAGTGTCTTGAAACGTATCGCAAAATACTAAAAAAATCATAAATTTGTTTGGTTTGACAAAATATCATTAAAATTATGCCGGAGATTTCAAAAAAGTACGTCCCCGCCCACAAAGGCGACAAGAACCCCAACAGGAAACTTCTCAAATTCGTCAGGATGGTGACTGACCGTGTCCCCGGCAAAATCAAGGGCATCACGACAGACGACCCCGAATATTGGGGGCTCGCCTGCATATTCGAGGACGAAATGGACCCCGTGACCAGAGAAGCGGCGCTTGACCTTCTTCTGGACGTCATATCGAAAAAATTCATGAGAGTGCGCGAGCACCGTCCGTACAGGATGCTGGTCGAGTGGAACCGCAAGAAGCACTATACCGCCACCGACGAAGAATTCGACGAACTGTTGGACAAGCTGGCATATTTCGGAATGCTGGAATACGACTACGGTGACAGATACACCAAGGACGGTCCGGAAGAGGGAGCCACTTACAACAGGGAGGACAGGGAATACTGGGTGCCGCTGTTCGTGCCCGGCTCCGCCGAATACACCAATATGAACACGGAACTGATGGACCGTCATCCCGAGCTCGCGATGTTCTTCGAGCGGATGACCTTCCTTCCTCTCGAAAAAATCACCCCTATGGTACCTCCCGGAGGTGCAGGCATAGGGATGCACGTCATCCCGGTGGAGAAAGCAATCTCGATGGAGAGCCAGTCCATAGACATAGAGCACATATCTTACTGGCTGAAGAAATACGAAGGCCACATAGGAGCATCCATCTGCTCCTGCCGCTACGGGCGCAAGAAACTGGACGAAGGCTGCGCCGACGATTACCACGACTGGTGCATCGCCGTGGGCGATATGGCCGACTACTGCCGCGAGACCGGACGAGGACGCGACATCAGCTACGAAGAGGCGATGGAGATTCTCAGGCGGGCCGAGGCCAACGGTTACGTCCACCAGACAACCAACATCGACGGAGAAGGCAAGATTTTCGCCATCTGCAACTGCAACGTCAAGATATGCAACGCATTGCGCACCTCACAACTATTCAACACCCCGAACCTTTCCCGCAGCGCGTACATAGCGGAGGTAGAGAAGGACAAATGCGTCGCCTGCGGCCGTTGTGTCGAGTATTGCCCTGCCGGAGCCGTCAAGCTGGGCCAGAAACTGTGCACCTCGCACGGAGAGATACAATATCCCAGACACGAGTTGCCGGACGACCACAAGTGGGGTGTCGAAAAATGGGACGAGGACTACCGCGACAAGAACCGCATAAACTGCTATCCTACGGGAACTTCACCCTGCAAGACAGCCTGCCCCGCCCACATCGCCGTGCAGGGTTATCTGAAAAAAGCCGCTGAAGGCAAGTACAAGGAGGCTCTGGAACTCATCAAACGCGAAAATCCGTTCCCCGCCGTGTGCGGACGCATCTGCAACAGGAGGTGCGAAGACGCCTGCACGCGCGGCACCATAGACAAACCCATAGCCATCGACGCCGTCAAGAAATTCATAGCGGAACAGGACCTCAACGCGGAAACGCGCTTCATACCCGAAGTCGTCATCGGATCCAACCGCGGAAAATGGAAGGAGAAAATCGCCATCATCGGCGGCGGACCCGCAGGACTGTCCTGCGCCTACTTCCTCGCCACTATGGGATACAGCCCGACAGTGTTCGAGAAGAACAGCGAGCCCGGCGGGATGCTCCGCTACGGCATACCTTCCTACAAACTCGAAAAGGACGTGATTGCCGCCGAGATTGATATCATCAGGGAACTCGGCGCAGAAATCAGGACAGGTGTGGAAGTCGGCAGGGACATAACCATCAACGACCTTCGCAAGCAGGGCTACAAGGGCTTCTATCTGGCAATAGGTTGCAGTGCGGGCCGCCTGCCCGGAATCCCGGGAGAGCAACTTGACGGCATAACCACCGCCATCGATTTCCTCCGCGAAGCCAACACCGGCAAAACGAAGGTCAGCGGCAACGTGGTCGTGGTCGGAGGCGGCAACGTCGCGATAGATGCGGCCCGGGTGGCGAAAAGAAGCGGAGCCGCCAGCGTCACTATGGTATCCCTTGAGACGGAAGACATTATGCCCGCATCTCCCGAAGAGAGGCGCGAGGCCGCCGAAGACGGCATAGGGTTCAAATGCGGGTGGGGACCGAAGGAAGTCCTCGGAGACGGAAAAGCAAGCCGGATCGTATTCAAGAAATGCACTTCGGTATTCGACGCGGAACACCGTTTCGCGCCGCAATATGACGAATCTCAGCTTCTCGACCTCGATGCCGGGACCATAATATTCGCAATCGGCCAGACAGTGGTCCTCGGAGACCTCCTGAAAGGCACAAAGGTGGAATTTACGCGCGGAGTCTATCCCGTAGCCGACAAGCTCACTTACCAGACAGCCGAAGAGGACATATTCGCAGGCGGTGACTGCTTTACGGGCCCCAGATTCGCCATCGACGCGATTGCCGCCGGAAAGGAAGCCGCCGAATCGCTGCACAGGTTTGTCCAGCACGGTCATATGACCATAGGCCGCAACCGCAGGGATTTCATCGAACTTGACAAGTCCGACATCGTGATTCCGTCATACGACAATTCATCCCGTCAGGAGGCCGGAACCGAAAAGCAGACAGACCTGTTCCGCGACTACCACAAGACCCTCACCGAAGAGCAAGTCAGAAAGGAGACAGCCAGGTGCCTGTCCTGCGGAGCGTCCGTCGTGGATCCCAACAAGTGCATAGGATGCGGCATCTGCACGACCAAATGCGGGTTCGACGCCATCCATCTGCACAGAGACCTGCCCGAAGCCAGCAATCTCGTCATCTCCGAAGACAAGTTCGGAGCCATACTTCCTTATATATTCAAGCGCAACAAGGCTATAAGAATCAGGAAAAAAGCGGAGAAGAAGCAGTAAGGCGCAATGCACGAGCTCGGAATAGTCTTCTACATCATCCGTGACGTAAAGGAAACCGCCAGGGAAAACAGTTGCGGACACGTATCCAAAGTGGTGATGAACATCGGGGAAGTCTCCACGGTGGTGCCTGAACTTCTTACCGACTGCTGGGAGTGGGCCGTCAAGAAGGAAGAACTGCTCCGTGACAGCAAACTGGAGATAATCCCCATCCCCGCCGCAAGTTTCTGCGGAGACTGTCAACTTGAATACGAGACCGTCAGGCACGGCAAGACCTGCCCCCGATGCAACGGCGGGAACACCTGGCTGCTCAGGGGAAACGAAGTGGAGATAAAGGAAATCGAGGTCAGCGGCTCTGACGCTTCGGAGCCGGAGACTTGAGAAGAACCGCCACCGCCCACACCAGAGTCACGACAAGCGACATCGGCACTCCGACGGTCAGCATCTCTTTCAGACTGAAAGAGAACAGTTCGCCGTGAGCGATATGGTCCACAACAAGCACAAGAGAGCCGCCCCACAACATCTTTTCAAGCGCGGGAAGACTGTTTCTCCATATCGAACCGGACGAGGTGCCGAGAGTTTTGCGGCAGACGGTTGTGGCGACTGCCTGTGCAAGGGGTACTACAAAACAGGACATTGCTGATATTGTTAATTGTTGTTTTTCCATCTGCGGACTTCTGTCAGGAGCCAGTCCGCGAAAGCCCCGACGCCCTCACCCGTCTTCGCGCAGACAGGCATCACCTTCGCTCCGGGATTGCGCATACGGATATTGGCGATGCACTCGTCCATATTGAAGTCGAAATAGGGGGCGACGTCGATTTTATTGATGAGGACCACGTCGCAAATCGAAAACATAAGAGGATATTTCAACGGCTTGTCGTGGCCTTCCGGCACGCTCAGTATCATCACGTTGCAACAGCTCCCCGTATCGAATTCGGCCGGGCACACAAGATTGCCCACGTTCTCCAGGATGACAAGGTCCGTCTCTCGCAAATCCAGACTTTCAAGACCCTGACGGGTCATCTCCGCATCCAGATGACACATCCCGCCCGTATGGAGCTGAACGGTCCCTATACCGGTCGCGGACTTGATTTTCCGCGCATCGACGTCACTGTCGATATCCGCCTCCATTACCGCAATGCGGAGCCTGTCCTTCAACATATTGAGAGCACTTATCAGGGTGGTGGTCTTTCCGCTTCCGGGGGATGACATAAGATTGAGGAGGAACACTCCCCTTTCCTTCAACTCGCTTCTGAGTCTGTCCGCATCCTTGTCGTTGTTCTCGAACACACTCTTCTTGATTTCGATTATTCTGACTTCGTCCATATCTCCGAACATTGCCGCTTTCTACAAAAATAACAAATTTTGCTTATCTTTGCATTCTCATCTGACAAGAGATTGATGCGGAATAGAATCATATACGCTTCCATCGCAGCATCCGCCTTGATACTGTCGTGCATCTTGTCCGTCTCCTGCAAAAAGACAGACAAGGACTTCCGCGGGAGCAGCCCGGTCTCCGTAAGCTTCGGTCTGGGGCAGGGCTCCTCCATACTGGACGTCAAGTCCCGCATTGCGGATGACGGATGCACGGCAATCTGGCAGAAAGGGGACAAAGTGGCTCTATGGGCCACTAAGGAAGACGGCACCCCCGTCCTCGAAGGCACTCCTTTCACCCTTCAAGGGATATCAGACAATACGGCACTCTTCACCGGTGAACTCCAATCCGCTATGGAGGAAGGGACCTATACCTACGTGGTAGCCAGTCCTCTTCCGGCTTCGGTCTCGGGCAGTACCGCCGAATTCGTTCTGCCTGCGGAACAAGACGGCAAAGCGGGCAATGCCGACATAATGGTCTCGGAAAAGGTCACTCACGGCCCGCTCAAGGAATATTCCATCGAAAGCGAAGATTACTCCGGAATGGCCACGACCATATCCCGCCACTTCACCCATCTTTTCAATTTCTATCTGCCGGAAGGCAGCGACGGGCTGAAGGTGGAAAGCGAGGGTATGGCCCACGGCGAACCCGTGAAAAGAATTGATATCGGGCTGCCCTGGAACGCCGCCGGCAGGTTGACACTGGACGTGAACAGCCCCGACCAGTGCGAGCAGAACGGCACGGACACTCTGGTGCGCCTGCGGCTGAAAGAAGCCCTGAAGCCATCCACCGCCGACGGGCGCAACTATGCCACGGCCTCGGTCCTGCCTATGGACTGCACCGCATCCGAAGGGGGGAAAATCAAGTTGACACTCTATTCCGAAAACTACATAGGACACGTGGACGACGTATCCGTGGACGGGAGGGATTTCAAGCCGGGACACGCTACGCCCGTAAAGATGACAGTGACGGAATGCATACGCAAGAAACTGAACGTGAAGCTCCGTTCCAACAATCTCGGAGAGCATATCACCTCGATTGCAATCGAAGCGGCCGGCGATTTCAGTTCATCCATCGGCAACGTATATTCCACCAGTCTGTCTTCCGGAATCGAGGTGGGCAGCGAATATCTGCTGAAATGCGGCTCGGAAGCTTTTCAGAACCTGGCGGGCACCAAATTGAAAATCACCTGCCAGTCAAAACACGTGAGATTCACCACCACAGCCACGCTCCCCGCCGACCTCGACTCCTACAACGAATATGCAGTGAACATAGACGTTCCGTACCTGCTGTTCGAAGATTTCAGCACGGTGCCTTCGTTTTCGTCCTATGACGAATACAGCGGAGGTTTCTACAGCGGCGACAAAGACCCCTACGTGTTCCTGAGAGACGCAAGCAGCGGACATTTCTGGTCCGGAGAGCGCATCGGTGCGCAGGAAGGCACTGCTGTCCGACTCGCAGCACGGCGTGAAACATCGGCACGCTATCATTCGCGGCTCGACTCTTATCCCCTGCTTGAAATAATCTCGCCGGTTACAGTCAATCTGTCTTTTGACTGCGGTATGGACGAGGATCATACGAAATTGACAGGCAAGCAATATGGACAGACCATATACGTGGGCTACACCGACAACCTATCCGCCATAGGAAACGGTTCGACAAAAGGAACGTACCCAGCCAATTTCTTCCTGAATGAAAAAGGAAGCACATATACTACGCTTTCCACCCACAAGGATCTCAAAATTAATCTTCCTGCCGGCACGTTCCGCATTTCCTGGCGAACGGAAGTGGAAGATCATGCCGGAATAAATAACAATACCGACTGGCTCTATATCGACAACGTCAAGGTTCAAGTGGCCCAATAAGGTATGAGAAAACGATTCACCATAGCATTCATCCTTGCGGCGGTCTGCATTTCCGCCTGCCGTTCTTCGCTTGATGCGGACGGCACCGGTTTCGTCAGATTCGGCGTGATAGAGGACCCTTCCGTGACAGATGCCGTCAGCCCGGCCGTCAGGAGCAACCTTCTCTCGCTCGTGGATTCGCTGCCGGGAGAGGATGATTTCGTCCTCACGGTGTTCCGCGACGATTCGGAAATCTGGAGCGGGATGCTTCCCGACTGGCCTGTACGCAAAAGAATTCCGATAAAAGGCTGCAAGGTGACCGCAAGTTGTGGCACGGGGGAAGAGGGCTACTGCAAGCCGGTCCTTACAGGCGAGCAGATGATTGTCATAGCCGGATTCGACACCACGGACGTGACCGTCACGGTGCGGCTGGCCAACTGTCTGGTGAAAGCAGGATTTTCCGAGACATTCACCAGCTACTTCCCCACACACGAAGTGAAGATAACCACCGGGGCCGGCAATGAATTCTTTTTCGACGAGGACGGCGACGAGCCTGCATTCATAGACCCGTACAAATTTTCCGCCACCTGTGCCTGCATCAATCAGGGCGGTGCGGACGTGAACCTCGGCCCCTTCGCATACGACAACCTCAAGGCCGGGGTATGCTACACACTGTATTTCGATGTCAAGAACATCGGCACCACCTCCGTCACAGTCAGCGTATCGCTCGATGACATCGAGGAGGAAATAGACCTTGGAATAATTGAATTGAACTGACACACAATGCGTATGAAACACAATATATTTCCCTATCTGGCCACCGCCTTCATCCTGCTCGCGACACTGAGTTCCTGCGACGGAGTCGGGGATTACAGCGCCAGCAAGGGATATCTGTCCTTTGCGATGGATGTCGACACCGAAGTGAAGAGCCCCGCCATGCCTTTGAACACGAGTGACTATGTCGTGGTGATAAAGGACGTCAACGGTACCGAAGCGATTCATTCCAAATTCTCCAAGCTGACGTTCCCCCTCACGCTGGCCGTCGGGAACTACACTCTTTATGTCCGCTCCTCCGAAGAAGAACCCGTTGCGGCAGCGTTCGACTACCCGGTATTGGGAGCTTCAACCACCTTCAACATCAAAGGAGCCGAAGAAACCACTCTCGGCACCGTCACCTGCACTCCCCTCCAGACTATGGTGACTGTGTCCTACGACCCTGAATTTCTTGAGAGGGTCAGCAGGGACAGCAAGACCAAAGTGACCGTGAACGCGCCTCTCGAATATTTCCTCAACGTCAGCGACGGGGTGACTTCCTACGAAAAAAGAACAGGATATTTCCTCACGGACGGCGACAACTCCACGATGATAGTGGAGTTTGACGGCTACTACGACAACAAGAAAGCCGTGATGAGAAAAACCTTCAGCAACATAACTCCCGCATCCCTGCACAACCTGACTTTCGTCAACAACGACGTGACAGGCAACGCAAGTTTCACCATCGCCATCGACGGTTTCGTCGAGGACGAGGAACTCAACCAGTGCATCGAAAACCCGCACGAAAGCATAATAGGCGATGACCCGGCAGCCCCGATGGATGACGGCGGCATCGAACTGCAAAGCACCTGTGACTTCGACATCTCGCAGCCCATCGTCGTCCCCCCCGCAGGAGAGGATTTCACACTCACTATGAAAGCCGTCGTGCCCGACGGTGTCAAGAGATTCACCGTGGAGATATCATCGACGAACGAGAGCTTCGTCGGCTCCGTCCGCGGAATCAACGACGGCAGCAACATCCTCAATCTGGTGGATCCCTCTGGCGGAGCCATCAACGTATTCACGGAGATACTTCCTTTCCCCTACGGAGACGCCGTCAAAGGAAAGACTGAAATCGATTTTGACCTGAGCGACGCCCAGACGCCCCTTCTCGCTTTCAAAGGCTCGCACTCGTTCATAATGCACGTGATTGACAACTCCGGTCACAGGAAGGACATAAGCATCAATATGATTGTAGAGTAATTCGCGGACAATGATGAAAAAGGCACTTCTCATATTGTCAGTCATCGCCTCGGCAATCTCCTGCACGAAGGGAGCCGCGGACTTGCGCAGGACTGCGGAAGGTTCCGTGTCGCTGAGACTGGCACTCGACCGGTCCAAAGCCGCGATGACAGAAGAGGAACTGACAGACTCAGCTCTCCTGAAAATCTATATGGCCGATTTCAGCGGTCTCGTCAGGGAGCACAAGGCGTGGGAAATGCCAGATAAAATCTACCTGCCCGCCGACAATTACCGTGTGGACGTGCTTTTGGGTGCTGCGGCAAAGGGGCTCCCGGCCTCCTGGGAGCAGAAGAGCTACAAAGGTTCGGCTCCTTTCAGCATCAGACCCGGCACGGACACCACCCTGCAAGTGACCGCCAAACTGTGGAGCGTGACCGTATGCGTCGAATTCCCCGACAGCCTCCACATCCACGAGTCCTTCGGCGACAGCTACACTTTCTCCATCGGTCCTTCGGAAGACGAAAGAGAGTGCCTCGTGTATGACCCGTCAAGAGCCGGTCAGGATGGCTATCTGGTGGTATCGGAGCAGTTCCCCACAATGTTCTGGACCTTCTCCGGCATCCATCAGATTCACAAGTACAGATTCACGAAGACCGGTGAAATCACCGACGTGAAACCGGGAGCGAGATACACGATGAGGCCCCGCTTCAACAACCACGACGGTGTCGTCAGCTTCGATATAGCAATCGACAGCGGATACACCGAAACGGATGACATCATAGTGTTCGAGCCCAAGTCAAGCGGAATGTCCCCCTGCATAGACTGCGAGATATGGTCGCGTCACGCAACGGTCCACGCGGACGTCGATGAGGGATCTTTCCCAGAGCAGGACAAGATAAAGTTCGAATACACTTCCGACGGCGGGCAGACCTGGACTTCTTCCGACGCCGTAAGGGTGTCGGAGGGTGCATACGCCGCGACTTTGACGGAACTGGAGGGAAGCACGGAATACAGATGCAGGCTCCTGTATGACGGTGAGACCGTCGATGAAGGCATCACTTTTACCACCCGCCCCGAAAAGCAGCTTCCCAACTGGGATTTCGAGACCGTGAGCAATGCCGAAGGCAGCAAATACAAGGCGTTCTACAATCCGGCGTCTTCGGATCCCGAACTTAAAGCCCAGTTTTGGGACAGCGGCAACAAGGGGTCGGCTGATTTCAATTTCATAATCTGCGATGCATCTACGGAAGTGCCGATGCAACTGGCAGGTGTTTCCACCTACTGTGCAAAACTGTCTTCGCAGTATGCAGTCGTGAAATTTGCCGCTGGCAATCTCTTCGCCGGAGAGTTCGCAGGCCTTGTAGATACCAAAGGCGGCATAGTGAATTTCGGAAGACCTTGGGAAACCAAGGCAAGACCGTCTGAAGTCAGCTTCTGGTACAAATACAACGGAGGGAAGGTGGATCACGGCGGCAATAAGATTTCCGAGGGCACATACGATATATGCAGCATCAAGTTCGCCATCGGTACCTGGACTGCCGACAAATGCGGAGGGACTGCAACCTGTCCCGTTCAGGTGAACACCACGGAAGAAAAAACCATCGCGCAGGGCGATTTCGGCAGCCTTGAGCAGACCATAGCTTTCTGCACGCTCGAAGAAGCCGGCAATGCGGCGGGCAGCGGGCAGTGGAGGCAGGTCACCATTCCTTTCGAATACAAGGACACGACCGTTTTACCCACACATATAATAGTATCCGCCGCAGCCAGCAAGTATGGAGACTATTTCCAGGGCTGCTCGTCAAGCGAACTCTATATCGACAACGTCGAACTTATATACGATTGAGAGCAGTGAGCGCACGAACCATAATGACAGTCCTTTTCGCACTGTGCGTGTGCGCCTTGCCCGCGCATGCCGACAGGAATGACCGCGGGATAACTTCCCTCAAGGCCAAGGGCGAGCCTTTCGTCCGCGAAGGGGTCTGGACAGTGGGAGGCACTGCATCGGTCTCGACTTTCGGCGCCGACAAATACGCCATAGCCATCATAAACGACATCAATTTCGAAGGCTACAACGTCTCGCTGAGTCCCGACGCGATGTATGCGTTCGCGGACGATTTCGTTATGGGAGTGTCGCTCGGATATTCACGCGACAAGATGAACCTGCACTCCGCGGGAGTAACCATTTCCAGCGTCGGCATCAACGTCAATGACTACAACTCCATATCAAGCGATATGATGGGAACCGTCTTCTTCCGCAAATACCTGACACTCGGCACTTCCGGGCGTTTTGCCCTGTACGCCGACGGCGGGCTGTCCATAAGCGGAGGACGAAGCCGCATCTCCAACCGCCAGACCGGAGGCATCGTCGGCACCTATGAAAAGAATTTCAAGGTGTCCGTCAACGTCAATCCCGGATTTGCGGCATATATCACCGACCACCTCGCTCTCTGCATCGGAACAGGCATTCTCGGAGTGGAATGCAGCTGGACCGACCAGATTCACAATCAGGTGGCTACGGGTTCGCGCGAAGGATTCGGAGCATCCTGCATATTGAACATCCTGGCCCTGCGGCTCGGCGTATATTACAGCTTCTGATGAAAAGGATATTCACATATTGCATAGCCCTGCTCATCGGAGTCCGCGCCCTGGCCGCCACCGATGCCGCCCCTGTCCGCAGCGACACGGCACGGCAGACGAAGCGTTTTACCGACAACGTTCTCGTGTACAAGGGAGAGAAATTCGCGGGAGCCAGCATACTCTACGGCACAATCGACTCGAAAAACAGCGGATACCTCCTCCTCGCGACGGGCATAGACGCCTCGGGCAAGCTGTTCAGGGCGGCACCTTACTTCAACTGGGCCTACCGCGACAACAGAAGCGTGGGATTCCGATTCGCATACGGCACGGGGACGATGTCACTCGCCAACGTCAAGCCGGGCATATTCGACGTGCTGGCCATTGACCTCGGTTCCGTCCTGCCGGAAAGCTTTTCCCTCGAAAACGCAAGGATACGCACCTACGAAGCGGGTCTGTATCACCGCAACTACTTCGGCTTAGACAGGCGGGGCACCGTAGGATTATTCATCGAGCTGAGTCTCAACTATGCCTACAACCGCTTCGATTTCGGTCCGGGCACCTACAACGCCGTGAACCAAATCAAACTAGTGGCCGCTCCGGGAGTGCTGCTGTACGTACTCCCCTTCATCTCTGTCGAATGTTCCCTCGGACTTGCGAATATGACGTATTCCAGCGGAAGAGCCTGCGTGTCAAACATACAGGGAGGCAACAGACAGAACTTCTCCGCGGGAGTTGACTTCAGCCTCCTCAACTGCAATTTCGGTATTTCTTATCACTTTTAGGGATTATGCACAGACTGACCGGACTTATCATCGCGCTTCTGACGTTGTCACTTGCGGCTTCCTGCATACAGAACGACCTTCCGTACCCGGTTGACGTACCCGTCATAGAGACAATAACCCTGTCCACGACCGGCGCCGGTGCAAGACCCGTCCTGCTGTCAAAGACCACCGGAACCCAGTCCGACTCCATATCGGTCAATGACATAAGCCATACCGTCACCGCAATCTTCCCTGAAGATGCCGACCTTGCGAAAGTAAAGGTGGGGCTTACTTTCAGCGGCGAGCTGGCCAAAACGACGCCCTACATCGACGGAAGGGTGTTCGACCTGCGCAATCCTCTCAAATTCTCCATCGCCACCTGGCCCGACCAGCAGTACAATTGGGAACTGGTCTGCAAGCAGGACATAGAGATGTATTTCACCGTAAAGGGGCAGATAGGTCCTTCCGTCATAGACAAGGCCAACCACCGTGTGCTGCTGTACGTGCCCGAGTCCGCGGATATCGACAATCTCGAAGTGACCGGATTCAAACTGGGACCCGCTGAAATCAGTTCATACAAGCCGGCTCTCGCAAGCGTAAGCGACTTTTCGGACGTGGTGAAAGTTGAAGTAAGTTCGCATTCCCGCACCGAACAGTGGGAAATCTTCGTCGAACCCAAAGCGGAATCGCTCGAATTCATCCCTTCAGCCTGGACTCGGAAGGCGTATTTCCACGCGGAGGGCATCGAAGGGAAGGAAAGCGGATTCCGCTACCGCAAGCAGGGCGAAAACAACTGGATCGAGGTCCCCGACGCGGCCATCACCCATCAGGGAGGCGTCTTCTCGGCGCTGATAGAGGAACTGTCCCCCCTGACCTCCTACGAGTGTCAGGCATACTGCGGCGAACTCACCGCCGACGGGACATTCACTACCGAAGGGGAAGAGCAACTGCCAAACCCCGGATTCGAGGTGTTCTCCAATGACGAGTCCTCCAATTACAAATCGTGGTTCAGCAGAACCCATTCTCTGTGGAACAGGAAATGGTGGGACTCGGGCAATGTCGCGTCCACCACCGTCGGGAAGGAATACGTCATCTGTATGCCTGACCCCGATACCCCCTATGAAGGCGAAACCTGCGCCCTGCTCTATTCCCGTTATGTGATAGTCAAATTCGCGGCGGGCAACATCTTCTCCGGAGAATTCGCGGGACTGGACGGGACGACAGGCGGAAAGGTGAATTTCGGGCGTCCGTTCACCGCGCGACCGGAAAAACTCTCCTTAGCCATAAGATACACCAGCGGAAAAATCAACTATATCGGGACTGCACCTCCGGGAGAGAGCATAAAAGAGGGAGACAATGACAGATGCCAGATATTCGTCGCTCTTGGCGACTGGGATTACCGCAAATACGGCGGCACGCCCGAATCGCCCGTACAGGTCAACACCAGCGACAAATCCACATTCTTCGATCCGGAAGGAAACAACGTGATTGCCTACGGCAGTTTCATAGGAGACACTTCCATCCCCGAATGGACCATCGTGGATATCCCCCTGGAATACAAGGATATGGAGCGCAAGCCCACCCATATCATCGTTTCCTGCGCCTCAAGTATGCTGGGTGACTATTTCACCGGCTCCGAGGACAGCCGCCTGTGGATTGACGACATAGAACTGATATACTGATGACGGTATGAGCGACAACCCCACATATCGTCAGTTGCCCAACCTTTTCAGACCGGCGTCCTCCGCAGTTTTTTTCGTCGGAGTCTGGCTGATGTGGTGGCTCCTGTTCCCTCAGGCCCTCGGTTTCAGGGAACAGAACCAACTCTTTCTCTATGACGCCGCTTTCCTTTCGGAGAGACTTTCCGTCGCGGGTGGGCTCGCAGACCTGATATCCGAATTCATCACCCAGTTCAACGTCATAACGCCTCTGGGCGCCGCGCTCTACGCCCTGCTGCTCACGCTGATACAGGTCGAAATATATGCGCTTTCAGGACGGGGGAAGGGACCTGTCGGCTACGCCCTCTCCTTCATCCCCTCACTTCTTCTCCTCATACATCTCGGAGACATTTACACGACATTTCCAAATCTTTCACACCTGACCGCCTGCACCAATATCCGCAAAAAATCCTATATTTGTCACCGGGTGAAAATTCTAAATCATACCGGATGCTGGACAATTACAGACTCAAGGTTTTCAGTGTCGTGACCCGGGAGGGGAGCTTTACGGGGGCCGCGAAGGAACTCGGCATCAGCCAGCCGGCGGTCAGCCAGCACATAGCCGAGTTGGAAAAGAGCCTCGGCTGTACCCTGCTCACCCGGGCTCGCGGCAAGGTGTCGCTCAATGCGCACGGCCGCGAACTGCGGGAATACGCTGAGCGAATCTTGTACTGGGTCGAAAAGGCTGAGCAACACTTTCTCTCCCCTGACAGCATATCATCCTACGAGACGGCCGTACTGCCGATTGACGCCGATTCCGCTGCGGAGATTCACGTTGAAGACGGCAGCCTCCGCATCCGTATCGTAAAGTCTCCTGAGCGATAGCGCGCCTGACTCCGTGAATCCGTTGGCAACGAAAAATTCCGGTCTGTCAAATCGTACGGAAGTTCTTCCCGGGCACACGAGTTCAATTGTATGGACAGCTGCAAACGTGCCCATAAACTTCCAGGCCCGCGAAATAACCTGATTTTCCGAGATAAACAATTGTCAACCCGCAGCTGCATCATTCCGTGCCGACACGCTCCTTGCCCGAGAACTTCTCCAGTTCTACGACATAGCTGCCATCCCTGATATCCCGGCTCCAGATGAAGGCACCGGCATCCTTATATCCAGCGGGGTGTCACAATCTGTGATACCCTCCGGCTATAACACGGGAGGAG
>JAKSKB010000019.1 GCA_024401975.1 Bacteroidales bacterium
GATGCGCCTTATTTGTCAACCCCTTTTGTCTTACCCCCGCTGCTGACGCAGCCGCCCCGGTGGGGCATGCCGCTTGCACTTCGTTCCAGCGGGTGTCTCCGTGGCTCAATGTTCATTTCGCTCACTCCGACACGGCGCCGATGCTTGCCGAGGCAAGCCTGTGGCTTTCCACCCCCGCTGCTTCTTGTCTTCTGCAATCGGTCAGGCGCGGGAGTGAAGCGGCAAGGAACGGCTTCCCGAGCGGAAGCGAGGACTGACTGCCGCCGCGACGGGTGCTTCGCGCCGCGCCTTGGGGTTGACCCAAAATCAGCCCTTCATAATCTTACATTTCGCTCACTCCGACACGGCGCTGAAGCGCCTTATTAGTCAACCCCAATTATGCGGTTTTTCGTGGAAGAGTGATGCCAAGGTCAGCCGCAGCCTGCTCCAAAGTGTCGAGCGCGAAAATTATCTGCTCGGGCTTGTGCTCGCTGATGACGTCGAAGCGGAGACGCGCCTTGTTTTTAGGTACGGCCGGATAGACGGCAGGCGGCACGAGAATGCCGCGTGCAAACATTTCGTTGCTCAAGGCCACCGCGTCCTCATCTGCACCGACAAGCACCGGAAGTATGGCGCTCTGTCCAGCCAGGCATATGTCCAAATGCCTTTTCGCGGCTTCATCGGCGAAACATTTGATGTTGCGGTGCAGAGACTCCATTATGGCTGGATTGCTGCGGAGCTGGTGGATGGCTTCAAGGGAACCTGCGGCCAGTGCGGGAGACATCCCGACGCTGAATACGAACCCCGGCAGGTTGTATCTGAAATAGTCAATCAGGCTTTTCTTCCCGGCTATGTAGCCGCCGCAGGTTCCAAGTCCTTTCGACAGGGTGCCATACTTGATGTCAATGTCATCGCTGTCCAGATGGAAGTATTCGTCCACACCGCCTCCTGTCTTTCCGAGGACGCAGGAACTGTGGGCTTCGTCAACCATAAGGAAGAATCCGTATTTTTTCTTGAGCGCCACGAATGCTGGCACGTCTGCCACGTCACCGTCCATACTGTATGCTCCCTCTATGATGACAAGCACCTTTTCGAAATACTGGCGCTGTGCCTTGAGAATCTTTTCCAGCGACTCGATGTCATTGTGGGGGAATGGTTTGGCTGTCGCTGAAGAAAGCCTGCAACCTTGTTCTATGGAATTGTGGGCTAAGGCGTCGTAGAGGATGAGGTCGTTCTTCCCGCAGAAGTTGCCGACAACGGTGACATTGGTGGAATGTCCTCCCACGAGCACGAGCGCGCTCTGTGCGTTCTTCCATTCTGCAATGGCTTTTTCCAACTGGCCGTGAATCGGCTTTTCGCCTGCGAGGAGGCGGCTTCCGCTGGCACTTGTACCATATTTGTCTATGGCCGCTTTCGCCGCATCGTTGACCTCCTTCCTGCCGCTCATCCCCACATAGTTGTAACTTCCGAAATCGAGATATTCCTTTCCGTTTATCGTGCTCTTGTCCAGTAGAGGGGAATCGTGGACTATGAAATATGGATCGTGCGCACCGTTGGCCGTAAGGGCGGCCCGTCTTTTCTCGAATTCCTTGTATTCGGCCGAATCCTCGAAATCGATCACCGGCTGACGGACTGTGAGTTCCTGACGGGTGTCGGAAGAACGTCCGCCAATACCGTAGAGAAGTTGCGAGAGTACGGCTGTGGCTCCATTGATGGTAGAACAGCGTCCGTAGGCCTCTGTGGGAATCATCACGCTGAATATTTCCTCTGCTTTTGTGATGATGGAAAGGACCTGAAGGCTGTCGCCTCCGAGGTCGTCTATGAAATCGGCATCAGCGGGAATCTCTTCCGAGGGAATGCCCAGCACCTGGGAATAGATGCTTCTTACAAGCGAGGAAATCTGTGCCGTACGGTTTGTCGATTCTTCCGAGCCTTCTTCCCTGTCCTCGGCAACTGCGTCATCCTGTCTGGAGGACAAGTCAAGTTTGCGAAGTTGAATCTTTTTCTTTTCAATCATCTCCTTCAGGGCGATGCGCTTTACTTTGAAGCCGTTGGCCACGGGAAGCTGCGATTCAGTGGCAAAAGCGCAGGTGACGCGCTTGTAAACGGGAAGGCTCTTGTTGACCAGCCTTATGGCTCTGCTCAGCCGGAGGATGAAATCTTCATCGGAAATCTTGTCTCCTACACCGGTCACTAGAGTGATGTCCTCGTACTTGCTGCCCTTCTTCCTTATCCCCAGAATGGTGAACTGCAATACTCCTTCAAGATTGGAGAAGGCATCTTCGAGCTCATCGGGATAGACGTTTTCACCGGATTCGTTTATTATCACCTCTTTCAGGCGTCCCTCGATGAAATACTGCCCTAGGCCTTCGACTATGCGTATGATGTCGCCGGTGGAGAACCATCCGTCCTTGTCCACATCGGGAGGAAGCACATTCCCATTGACTATGCGGGCATCGTGAAGTCCTTTCCCGCGTATCTGAAGTTCACCGAATTTGCCCGGTTTGGCATTTGCATTGCCCTTCAGGGATTTGCCTTTGCCGGGTTTCACGCGGTATTCCGTATATTCAAGAGGGGCGCCTATACTGCCGAGCATACGGTTGTCGAGCCGGTACGAAGTTTCAAAGCCGGTGATGGCCGTCTCCGTCATACCATAACCGCAGATGGTGTAGTATCCTATCCCGTTGAGAATTCTCAAGCTTTCAGGATCGGTATGGCTTCCGCCGAGCACTATGCTCTTCATATCGTTGCCGAGCAGTTTCTTTCTCCCTCCCCGGATCATGGTTTTCGCCAGTTTGCGGCCGGCCTTCGGTGCGAAAGTCTGGACGGCGAGGCTCAAGCTGAGCATTCCGTTGAAGATTGCCCGCTCAAGTACTCCCTGTTTGTTGACTTCTGCCTTCAGAGACTTGCAGAGGCTGTTGGCAAGGAGAGGAACCGTCACTATCTGGTCCACGTGACACAGCTTGACCGTCTTCACTATCGTGAGCGGCGAGCGGTCTTTGAGATAGACGGTGGTGTCTCCAAGGAAATGGCTCCATATGAATATGGCGGCGAATCCGAGAATGTGGTGGAACGGAAGGAAAGCCAGAGTCTTGAAATGGGCGGTGTCAATGAGAAGACGGTTTTCTTTGTACACTTTGGCGGAGAAAAGGGCCAGATAGCAGATGGTCTCCTCATTATACAGGAATATTCTGCTGTCGGAAGTGGTGCCGCTGGTACAGAGGGCGATGTCATGCCCCCATATCTCTTCGTAGGATTCCACTTCGGGAGCCGCTATGAGTTCACTGAGCATCACCTGTTTGAATTCTTTACCAAGAGTGTGCCTCCGTGCCGAAACTATTCCCGTGCACTTCGTCTCCCTCATTATTTCCTCCGCTCTTGCATCGGGCATCGAAGCATCCAGAGTGAGGACGTCGTGTCCCGAGCGGACGAGTCCCCAGAAGAGGGGGAACCATTCTTTGCAACTGTCGAGGGATATGCAGATTCTTCCTTTCGTGCCGAAGTCGGTCTGCAGGCGGGCGGCATAATTGTCGGCCTGACGGGCGAGTTGGGAGAAAGAAAGTGAGTGGGGCGTGTCTTTTTCAAGCCATCGGGCAGCAGGGATGTCGCCGTGGGCGCAGATGAGCCTGTATAAGTTGGCGAAGGTCTTTTCCTTTGACAGGAGGCTGCAATCCCTTAAGATATCATACTTGAAAGATGTAGGCATAGGTTTTTGTACATATAGGTTTCGCAAAGGTAGAAAATTTTTGCAAAACCTGTTCATTCCTGCTCCTCCAACACGGTGCCGATGCGCCTTATTAGTAAGCCCCCTGGCGAATGCCGACGATGGAGTGTGGAAACAGTCTTCTGATCGGTGCGGGTCCCGTGGACAACTATTTGTCAAGTGCGCTCCACTGTCAATCCGGACTGTGGCGGCCGCTACAACGGCTACTCTGTCCGTCCTGTCTCAGATTGACAGAGCCCTACCTTTCTCCGGTGGCTGTCCGGGTATCAAGACTTGCAGTATGCCAGGTAACTGGTAAGAAGTTTCACTCCGCTCTTCCCGGGGGTCATTTTCAGATGCAGTGCCGTGGCCGGCACAAGTACGGTTTCTCCCCGACGGATTGTCAAGGTCTCCACGGTATCGACCTTTTCTTTGGATTCCCGGGTGAAACCGAATGCCTTGAGAGTCCGTTTCGGCTTCGTTTCCAGCGTGGAGAGCGTTGCGGAGCCTTCCACGCACATCACGCTCACAAACGAATCGATGTTGTGCAGATCCTTGGTGAACGTCTCTGAGAGGTCATACAGCGAAGTCGTAAAGTAGGGGCATTTCACAAGAAGGTTCTCGCGGTTCACGGATTTGGTATAGCCGGTACGGTAATCGGACCTGACCGAGAAGTCGATGGCATCCACGGCAAGTTCGGTGTGGAGTTCGCGCGGTTTGCCGTCAAGCCCCATACGGCCGTAGTCGTAAATGCGGTAGGTGATGTTCGAAGTCTGCTGGATTTCGGCTATCAGACATCCTGTGCCTATAGCGTGGATGCGTCCGGCAGGGATGAAGAACACATCACCCGGCGCCACCCGGTGGTCACTCAACACCTCGGTGATGGTGCCGTCGGACACGCGGCGGACATATTCATCCTTGCTTATGGACTTGCTCAGACCGGACATCAGATGGGCTCCTTCGTCCGCTCCGACCACATACCACATTTCGGTTTTCCCTTTGCTCCCGTTGTGCCTTGCCGCGGCAAGTGTGTCGTCTGGATGAACCTGGATGCTGAGGTCCGATTTGGCGTCGATGAACTTGATGAGCAGGGGGAATTCCGTGCCCGTGTTGCGGTACACTTCCGTCCCGAGCAGCTTTTCCTTGAAGGTCTCGCAGAGCTGCGTTATGGTCCGGCCTTCGAAGGGACCTTCGGCAACGACGGACTCATTGCCGGGTACGGCCGATATTTCCCAGCTTTCGCCTATGTTGCGCTGGTCGGTCTCAATGCCCTTGAGCGCCGCGATTTTGTCTCCGCCCCATACCAGGGTCTTGAAGATAGGTGTGAACTTGAACATCATATAAGGGGTTCTGCGGTCATCGCCTTCGGTTGGGGGATGCCCATAAGTTTGAGAATGGTGGGTGCCGCGTTGCGCCAGGCCCCGTTTTTCGCGCTCTTCACTTCGGGAGCGTTTATCACTATGAACTGGACGGGGTTGAGGGAATGGGCGGTGTTGGGAGTGCCGTCCTCGTTGACGGCATAGTCGGCATTGCCGTGATCCGCAGTGAGAAGGATGGCGTAGCCGTGTGCCACGGCGGCGGCCACCACTTTCTCCACAAGCACGTCTATGGTATTCACGGCCTTGCATATGGCTTCGTACACTCCAGTGTGCCCGACCATATCCCCGTTGGCGAAGTTGAGTATGATGAGATCTTCCTTCTCCGAAGCTATGGCTCCAATCAGCTTTTCGGCCACTTCCGGAGCACTCATCTCCGGCTGGAGGTCATAGGTGGCCACTTTAGGTGAGTTGACGAGTATCCTGTCCTCGCCCTCGAACGGAGTTTCCCTCCCTCCATTGAAGAAGAAGGTGACGTGCGCGTATTTTTCCGTCTCGGCAATGCGGAGCTGCCTCTTCCCGGCCTTCGATACAGTCTCTCCCAACGTGTCCGTGACCTCCTCCTTGTCGAAGAGTATGTGCAGCCCCTTGAAGGATGCGTCGTAAGGGGTGAGGCAGCAATAGTACAGGGGAACGGTGTGCATCCCTTCTTCCGGCATATCGTTCTGGGTGAGCACTGCAGTGAGTTCGCGCGCGCGATCATTGCGGAAGTTGTAGAAGATGACGGCATCGCCTTCTTCCACTTTTGCGACAGGCTTCCCGTTTTCCGTTATCACGACGGGCTTTATGAATTCGTCGGTGACATCGGCGTCATACGAGGCCCTGATGCCTTCGAGAGCCGAAGCGAACTGCGCTCCCTTGCCCTCCGTCAGCATATCGTACGCCTCCTTGATGCGGTTCCATCTCTTGTCACGATCCATCGCATAGAATCGTCCGCAGACCGTGGCCACTTTGCCGGTGGTCTCCGACATTACCTTTTCGAGTTCTTCCACAAAGCCGTAGCCGCTGTGAGGGTCCGTGTCGCGCCCGTCCATAAAGCAGTGTACGAACACGTCCTTCAGACCGGCCTTTTTTGCATCGGAAAGAAATTCATACAGATGGTCAAGCGAGGAATGCACTCCTCCGTGGGAGCACAGACCGAAGAAGTGGAGTTTTTTGCCGGTCTTCGCCACGTAATCGTAAACCGCCTTGATTTCCTTGTTCTCCTGGAGCTTGTGGGCCCCGCAAGCCATATTTATCTTCACGAGGTCCTGATAGACGATGCGTCCGGCCCCGAGGTTCATATGACCCACCTCGCTGTTGCCCATCTGTCCGTCCGGCAGCCCCACGAACCCGCCGCAGGCCTGCAGGTGGGAAAATGGATATTTCTGTCTGAGGGAGTCTATGAAAGGTTGTCCCTGCGTGTAAATCGCGTTTGAACTGTCGTGTCTGCCCTCGCCCCATCCGTCGAGAATCATCAGAAGTACTTTTCTATTCATGGTTATGTGATATTTTCGTAAATTTGTATTTGCAAATATAATCAATATGAGTAGAAAATCAGGTCGGAAAACGCGCGAAAATGATAGGAAATCACGTGGGCGCGGAAAGTTCCGGGGAGGGAAATGCGCTCCGCAGTACATAGGGAAGGTGCAGATGACCAGAGAGGGATTCATTTTCGTGATAGTGGAGGGGGAGACGGAGGATGTTTTCGTAAAGGCTTCCAAGACACGCAACGCCTTGAACGGGGATACCGTGCGCGTGGCAGTGACCCGTGAGAACGGTCGTGACCGCAGGCGCGAAGGCGAGGTGCTGGAGATAGTGAAACGTTCTGACAGACCCTTTGTCGGCATATACCATACGGTGGGAGCCCAGGCCTGGGTGCTTATGCAGTCGCGCAATATGCCTTATGACATAATAGTGGATGCGGAAGAAGCCGCCGCGATGGGCGCGAAGAAAGGGATGAAGGTGGCAGCGCTCGTGGACGGATGGAACAGGGGAGATACGGCTCCTCACGGGAAAGTGGTGGACGTGCTGGGAATGCCGGGGGACAACAATACGGAGATGCACGCCATCCTCGCCGAATTCGGACTTCCTTACCGTTTCGACAAGTCCGTCGAGGATGCCGCCGACGGCATTTCCGAGAAGATAGGTGCGGCTGACCTCAAGGGTAGGAAGGATTACCGGGGGACGGTGACTTTCACGATAGACCCTTCGGACGCAAAGGACTTCGACGACGCCTTGTCCTTCAAGGCTCTTCCGAACGGCAATTATGAGGTGGGCGTGCATATCGCTGACGTGTCATACTACGTCACTCCCGATTCTCCGGTTGACAGGGAGGCCCGGGCACGCGGCACTTCGGTCTATCTGGTGGACAGGACTGTCCCGATGCTCCCGGAGAAACTTTGCAACAAACTATGCTCCCTGCGCCCCGGAGAGGACAAGCTGACATTCTCAACTGTGTTTGAGATAAGCCCCAAAGGGGCGATAAAGAGCCGCTGGATAGGGCGCACGGTCATATCTTCCGACAGGAGGATGGATTATGACGAGGCACAGGCGATAATAGAGAACGGCATGCCGGAGAATGATGCCGTAGCGCAGGCTGTGCTGACCCTCCACAAGCTTGCCACCATCCTGCGGAATGCACGTTTCAAGGCGGGCGCAATCAATTTCGAGAGACCGGAGATGAAGGTCGAAGTGGACGGGAACGGCAAGCCGCTCAGGGTATATGAGAAAATCTCGAAGGAGGCCAATTGGCTCATCGAAGAATTTATGCTCCTTGCCAACCGAACCGTTGCGGAATTCATAGCGACCGACGGAAAGATGAATGCCGCGGCCTCGAAGAAGGCGAAGACTTTCATATATCGTATTCACGGGGAACCAAATTCCGAGAAGATACAGCTTTTGAAGGAATTTGCCGGAAATTTCGGCTACAGGATGGGAGATACGGACAGCGCCTCCGCAATCAGCGAATCGCTTAAGGAACTTCTTTCCGATGCGAAAGGCAAACCCGAGTTCGAGGCATTCCAGATGATGGCTCTCCGCTCTATGGCCAAGGCTTTCTATTGCACCGACAACATAGGTCACTACGGGCTTGCCTTCAAGTTCTACACTCATTTCACTTCTCCCATAAGGCGCTATCCGGACACGATGGTCCACCGGCTTCTGGCAAAATATCTGTCAGGCGGCGAAAGCGCCGGAAAGGAATATTATGAACAGCAGTGCAAGCACGCTTCGGAACGGGAACTCGTGGCTGCCGATGCGGAGAGGGCGAGCATCAAGTATAAGTTGGTCGAGTATATGCAGGACAAGGTCGGACAGGAATTCGACGGCCGTATATCCGGACTGACGGAATGGGGGATGTATGTCGAAATCGAACCCGATAAAGTGGAAGGTATGGTGTCGCTCCGCAGCATAAAGTCGGATTTTTTCGAATTTGATGAGAAGCGCTACCATATGGTCGGAAAGCGGACACACAGGAAATTCCGTCTCGGTGATGTCGTACGTATAAAAGTGGCTTCAACCAATCTCGAGCAGAAACTTCTGGACTATGAACTGGTAGAGAAAAACTGGAAATGATGGAAGGAATTGCGACCGTGGTGAAGAATACGGGCAGTCTCTATCTGTTGTCCGCCCTGCCTGAGTGGAATCTTTTCCCCGCGCTTCTGCGGGGACGTGTCCGTCTCAGGGACAATGACGCCACCAATCCCGTCGCTGTAGGAGACAGGGTGCGCTTCGAGACCGATGGGGAAGCGGCTTCCGGACATCCGGCATCCATTACAGGCATCGAGCCGCGTTCCAATTACGTCATAAGGCGTTCTACCAACCTCTCACGACAGGCCCACGTCATAGCTGCCAATCTGGATGAGGCCTTCGTGACGGTTTCTCTCTATTTCCCCGAAATCAAGTTTCCTTTCCTGGATCGTTTCCTTGTGACTTGCGAAGTGTACGGGGTGCCCGTGAGTATAGTGCTCAACAAGGTGGATATGTACCGGGACGTGGATTCGGCGGGAATTGACGCGTTCAATAGAATATATAGGGGGGCTGGATACAGAGTGCTGGAGACTTCCGCCAGGACAGGCGAAGGCGTAGATGAACTGCGGGAGGCCTGCCGGGGAAAAATTTGTCTGTTCGCCGGAGAATCGGGCGTAGGCAAGTCGTCTCTAGTGAAAGCCGTAGATCCGTTGCTGAGCCCCAAGGTGGGACAAATTTCCGGAGCGCACCTGCAAGGACGGCACACGACCTCTTATTACGAAATGTATCCGCTGTCCTGTGGCGGTTTCGCAATCGATTCTCCCGGACTGCGGGGTTTTGGCCTCGTGGATTTGGAGAAGGAAGAAATATCGAAGTATTTTCCTGAAATGCTCCGCGTGTCGCAAGGATGCCGGTTTACCCCCTGCACCCACACACACGAACCCCTGTGTGCGGTCAGGAAAGCCGTAGAAAGCGGCGAGATAAGTGCGGAACGTTACAACTCATACCTCGGTATGCTCGAGGAGGACAGAAAATTCAGATAGATGAACCCTGTCGACAAAGACATACTGCGCCTGGCCCTGCCGAGCATTCTCGCCAACATAACCGTACCCATCGTGGGTATGGTGGATATGGCCGTGTCCGGCCACTTGAGCGATTCGGGAGGTGGAGCAGCCGCCTTCATAGGAGCAGTTTCGGCCGGGTCAATGATTTTCGATCTTCTGTACTGGAATCTGTCGTTTCTGCGCTCGGGTACGGGGGGAATCACTGCACAGGCCTATGGGCGAGGCGATTTCCGTGCCGCTGCACGGATAGCGGTGAGGAGCATCGGAGTGGCATTCGCCCTGTCTCTGCTGGTTCTGGCTCTGCAAGGACCCTTCCTCAAAGCGGTATTCCTGTTCCTGGACTGTTCTCCCGAAGTGAAGGAACTTGCCGTCAGATATTTCAATGTCAGGGTATGGGCTGCTCCGGCTGCGGTATCCCTGATGTCACTGCGCGGCTGGTTCATAGGCATGCAGGACTCGGTAAGTTCGATGTGGACAGACCTCATAGTGAATGTGGTGAACGCTTCCGCCAGCATCATTCTCACTTTGGGCATAGGCGGATGGAGGGGAATAGGATTTCCGGGAATCGCCTGGGGTACTCTTCTGGCACAGTATTCCGGATTGACATTCGCTCTTCTGACACTTGCCTTCAAGTACCGGAAGGTATTTGCCCCGCTGGATGCCGGAGATTTCCGACAGGCATTTTCCAGTCCCGAATTGCGCGCGTTCTTCAGACTCAACACCGACCTTTTTGTCCGTTCGCTCGGCCTGACCGCCATCTATGTGGGGTTCACCACTATTTCCGCGGGATTGGGTGACCTGGCTCTCGCTTCCGGTGCCATCATAATGAAGATTCTGATGATATTCTCCTTCTTCACGGACGGATTCGCCTATGCGGGTGAAGCCCTTTGCGGCAGATATCTCGGTATGAAACTCCGTGATATGGTCAGGTTGAGCATAAGGAAAGTGTTCATATGGAGTCTTTCGATAGCGGTCGCTTTCATTTTCATATATCTGTGGGGGTCAATGCCTCTCGTGCAGATTATGACGCCTGATTCCGAAGTGCAGGCGGCTTGCCGTTCGCTCCTTCCCTGGCTTCTGCTTATGCCTCCGCTGGGCTGCGCGGCGTTTACCTGGGACGGGATTTTTCAAGGGGCGGCCTGCTCGAAGCCCATACGCAACTCTATGCTTTTTTCCGATTTGGCGTTTTTCGGTATTTGGGTGATTTTCAGCTCATCCACCGCGCCCGTAGAGGACGGGACGTTCCCTTCGGCTTCGATGCATCTTCTGATGGGCGCTTATTTCGCCCATCTCCTTGTACGGGCTGTTTACCTGACCGTAAAATACAAACGGAATGCGTTTTGAGATGAATTTGCCTTATATTTGCAGATATGATTGATAAGAAGACGATAGACAGGGCAATTGACCTGATGTTCGAAGACGTGGGCTTCAAAGAAGAACCCGCGGACCTGTATGCCCCGTTGCGGTATATGATACGGATAGGCGGTAAGCGGATACGCCCGCGTCTCTGCCTCACGGCTTATTCGCTTTTCAGGGATTCCCTGGATGAGAGCGTCATTCAGCCGGCGGCGGCCCTTGAAGTGTTCCATTCGTTCACGCTTATACACGATGACATAATGGACAAGTCGGAGAAACGCCGCGGCCAGCCGACCGTATGGACAAAATGGGGCGATGACGAAGCGATTCTTTCGGGTGACGTGATGTGCATAGAGGCTTTCCGGCGCCTTGCCTTCGCCCCGGCCGCCGTGCTCCCGGAGGTGCTTGCCCTTTTTACCGATACGGCCGCTTCTGTCTGCGAAGGGCAGCAACTCGATATGGATTACGAGAAGTTGTCCGACGTGACGATGGACAGGTATATGGAGATGATAGGTCTCAAGACAGCCGTTCTGCTGGCTTGTTCGGCCAAGATGGGTGCCGTCCTTGCAGGGGCGTCCACGGAGAACGCCGGGAAACTATATGACTACGGCTACCTGTTGGGACTCGCTTTTCAGGTTGCCGACGATTATCTTGACGTATATGGTGACGAGAAACTGTTCGGAAAGCCCATCGGCGGTGATATCGTCAACAACAAGAAATCCTGGATGCTTACGAGGGCACTCGAAAAGACCAGTGACAGGGACGGTCTCAGACGCATTCTGGCGCTTCCCGTGGAAAACGTGGAGCAGAGGCTCTCGAAGATAGCAGCGATGAAAGCCGTCTATGACAGTCTCGAATTGGCTGATGAAGCGAAAAATGCGATAGGAAGTATCACTGCCGACGCTCTGGAGGCGGTGTCCGGGATGCAGGGGTACGGTGCTCTGGAGTCTTATGCGTTCAAACTTGTCGGACGGGTGAAATGATGGACAGAAAAGAATTGGAGATAATGGCTCCTGCAGGCAACTTCGAATGCCTGCAGGCGGCGATACAGGGCGGTGCGGACAGCGTGTATTTCGGGGTGGGCAATCTCAATATGCGCTCCCATTCAGCCAACAATTTCGCTCCGGAAGACCTTCCGGAGGTGGTACGCATCTGTCGCAAAGCCGGAGTGAGGTCCTATCTGACACTGAACATAGTTCTCTATCAGGAAGATCTGGAAGATGCCCACCGCATTCTCGATCTGGCGATGGAGACCGGTGTGGACGCGGTCATAGCATCGGATATGGCAGCGATTTCCTATTGCCGCGGCATTGGTATGGAGGTGCACATATCCACTCAACTCTCCATATCCAACGTCGAGGCCCTGCGTTTCTATGCCCGGTTCGCCGATGTTATAGTCCTTGCGCGGGAACTCAATCTCGACCAGGTGAAGGACATCTGTCTGGCCATAGAGCGCGAAGGTATCAAAGGCCCTTCCGGAAGGCTCGTGCGTGTGGAGATGTTTGCGCACGGCGCTCTCTGCATGGCCATCAGCGGCAAATGCTATCTGAGTCTCCATACTTACGGGGCTTCCGCCAACAGAGGCGCCTGTTATCAGGTTTGCCGCCGGGGATATGAGGTGACAGACCTCGAGACGGGGAACGAACTGAATATAGACAACAAGTACATAATGTCACCGAAGGACCTCTGCACTATTGATTTTATGGACAAAATCATAGCGTCCGGAGTCAGGGTCTTCAAAATTGAGGGTCGGGCCAGAAGCGCCGAATACGTCAAGCGGTGCGTTTCCTGCTATCGCCGTGCCGCGGATGCCGTGTGTGACGGCCGATATACTCCCGAGTTGGCCGCATCTCTCAAGGAAGCGCTTGCTGAAGTGTTCAACAGGGGCTTCTGGGACGGTTATTATCAGGGGGCATATCTTGGACAGTGGAGCGAAGTGTACGGCTCCGATTCCACGCGGAAAAAAGTCTATTGCGGCAAGGTGACCAACTGGTTCGACCGCATAGGAGTCGCCGAGGTTGTGGTTGAGTCCGCCGCCTTGAAGCGAGGCGACCGGGTGATGGCCATAGGGGCCACTACGGGAGTGGTCGAATTCTCCGCGGATGACTTGAGGGTGAACCTCAAACCGGCAGAAAGAGCGGAGAAAGGGACCTTCTGTTCGGTGGCAGTGAAGCCTTCCGAAATCAATCCCGGATTCGAGCGTCTCCGCAGGGGCGACAAAATCTACATCTGGGAAATGAACTGATTATATTGATTTTTTCATTATATTTGCAAAATTTTCAACAAATTGAAGTGGCTATGACTATAGCATTTACTGACGGGACAATCCGCAATTGGGAAGATGACGAGGCGAAGAGGATATTCTGGCATTCGTCGGCCCACCTTATGGCCGCGGCCCTCGAATCGCTCTATCCCGGGGTTAAGTTCGGAGTCGGGCCGGCCGTTGAGACCGGCTTCTACTACGACGTGGATTTCGGTGACAGGCAAATTTCCGAAAGTGACCTGGAGACCATAGGAAAGAAGATGTCCGAGCTTGCCAAGGCAGGCGGGACTTTCGAGAGAAAAGAGGTGTCCAAAGCCGAAGCGCTGAAGTATTTCGAGGAGAAGGGTGACCCGTACAAGTGCGAACTCATCGGGGACCTTGAGGACGGCACCATTACGTTCTATACCAACGGCAATTTTACCGACTTGTGCCGCGGACCTCACGTCAAGCACGTCAATGACATCAAGGCGGTCAGACTCACCGCAATCGCCGGAGCATACTGGAAAGGGGATCAGAACCGTCAGCAACTCACGCGTATCTATGGTGTTACTTTCCCGAAGAAATCGATGCTGGACGAGTATCTGGCCCTTCTGGAAGAAGCGAAGAAGCGCGATCACCGCAAACTCGGGAAGGAAATGGAGCTCTTCACTTTCTCGTCGAGAGTGGGACTCGGACTGCCCCTCTGGCTGCCCCGCGGGGCTGTGATGCGCAACACGCTCGAGAATTTTCTCCGCAGGAAGCAGGCGGAACTCGGGTATCTTCCGGTAGTGACGCCCCATATAGGCGGCAAGGACCTTTACGTGACTTCCGGGCACTATGCAAAATACGGCAAGGATTCGTTCCAGCCGATACACACTCCTCAGGAAGGTGAGGAATATATGCTCAAACCGATGAACTGCCCGCATCACTGCGAGATATTCCGCAGCTCGCCGCATTCCTACCGTGACCTTCCCCTGCGTTTCGCGGAATTCGGAACGGTTTACAGGTATGAACAGAGCGGAGAACTTCACGGACTGACGCGTGTACGCGGTTTCACTCAGGATGACGCCCATCTTTTCTGCCGCCCGGATCAGCTTCAAGAGGAGTTCGAAAAGGTGATAGACCTCATATTGTATGTCTTCAGGACTTTGAAGATGACAGACTATATGGCTCAGATATCCCTGAGGGACCCTTCCAACAAGGAAAAGTACATCGGAAGCGATGAAAACTGGGCCAGGGCCGAGCAGGGTATAATCGATGCGGCCGCAAAGAAGGGGCTCAAGACCATAGTCGAACTTGGAGAAGCCGCATTTTACGGGCCGAAACTCGATTTTATGGTGAAGGACGCCATAGGGCGCAGATGGCAGCTCGGGACCATTCAGGTGGATTACAATCTTCCTGAGAGGTTCGAACTGGAGTACACCGATGCCGATGGGAGCAAGAAACGTCCCGTAATGATACACAGGGCGCCTTTCGGCTCGCTTGAGAGATTCACTGCCGTGGTTCTCGAACATACTGCCGGACATCTTCCGCTATGGCTTGCGCCGGATCAGGTTAAGGTACTGCCTGTCAGTGAGAAATATGCAAATTATGCTGAAAAAGTTTGCAGTTTCCTGAAAAATTCCGAAATTCGCGCTTCCATAGACTCAAGGAACGAAACTCTTGGGAAGAGAATACGTGAAGTGGCTCTCCTCAGGGTTCCCGTTCTGGCCATTGTCGGCGAAAAGGAAGCCGCTGACGGGAGCGTGTCGGTAAGGCGCGAAGGCAACGATGCCGGCACGATGAGTATGGAAGATTTTGTTAAATATATTCAGTCAGCAGTGACTGAGGAACTTGCGTAAATGGCAGCACCTTACAGACCCAAGCCGTCAGGTCCGAGACCGGGAGGTCCCAGACCCAACCGTTCATTCCAGAACCAGAAGAAGGATGAGAATGAACTCAACATAAACGGGCAGATTACAGCTCCGCAGGTGCGTCTTGTCGGGGAGAACATTCCCGAGCAGGGCGTGTATCCGCTGGCGAAGGCGCTTGCTCTTGCCGATGAACTGGGGCTTGACCTCGTGGAAATCAGCGCAAAGGCCGATCCTCCTGTCTGCAAGATACTTGACTATCAGAAGTATCTCTATCAGCAGAGAAAGAAGGCCAAGGAGATGAAGTCCAATTCGGCCAAGATTGTAATAAAGGAAATAAGGTTCGGACCCAATACGGATGAACACGATTTCCAGTTCAAACTCAAGCATGCCGAAGGATTCCTCAAGGAGGGTTCCAAGGTCAAGGCAACAATATTCTTCCGCGGGCGCTCGATACAGTTCGCCGAGCAGGGTGAGAAACAGCTTCTGCGCTTTGCGGTGGAGCTTGAGGAATGCGGCCGCGCAGAAAGCATGCCCGCGCTGGAAGGCAAACGTATGACTATGATGATTGCTCCTTTAAAGAAGAAGTGATATACTACTAACTATTATTTATTAACAACAAAAGAAATGGCAAAGCTTAAAACCAATTCCGGTGCCAAAAAGCGTTTCGTGCTTACCGGGTCGGGAAAAATCAAGAGAAAACACGCTTACCACAGCCACATTCTCACGAAGAAGACAAAGAAGCAGAAGAGAAACCTCGACCACTTCGCTATCCTTTCAAAGGTTGACGAGGGAAGAGTAAAGGAGCTTCTTGTCCTCTAGTATCATTTATTGTTCAACAATCGGATGACGCAGTCATAAAGAGTTCCCTCGCGGAACCACTGCCTCCGGAAAATTCAAAATCATGCCAAGATCAGTAAATTCAGTTGCCTCAAGGGCACGCCGCAAGAAGATTCTAAAGAAGACTCGCGGCAATTTCCTTTCAAGGAAAAACGTTTGGACGGTTGCGAAGAACACCTACGAGAAAGGTCTTACCTATGCCTATCGTGACCGTAAGGCCAAAAAGCGCAATTTCCGCGCTCTCTGGATTCAGAGAATCAATGCGGCCGCCCGTCAGTACGGTATCACCTATTCCCAGTTTATGGGACGTCTCGCAAAGAACAACATCGGTCTCAACCGCAAGGTCCTTGCGGATCTCGCGATGAACAACCCTCAGGCTTTCGAGGCTGTCATCAAGTCTGTCGCGAAATAGTTAATCCCGATGAGTTTCAGGGGAATCTTCCATAACAAGTGGGCGAAGTTCATATTCTGGGCTTTGCTTTACACGCTATGGGTTGTCTGGCTCGGAAATTACTGGTGGCTCTTCGGCCTCGCCATAATCTTCGACCTATGCGTCACCCGCAAGGTCAAATGGCTTTTCTGGCAACAGGAGCGCAAGGATGGAAAGAAGCCCAATGCCGCGCTTGACTGGCTTGACGCCATCATATTTGCGGTTGTTGTCGTCACCTTCATCAACATATTTTTCTTCCAGGCATTCAAGATTCCTTCATCCTCGATGGAAAGCACTCTCTATACCGGAGACCATCTTTTCGTCAGCAAACTCGCTTACGGCCCGCGACTTCCGCAGACACCGCTCACGATTCCTTTTACCCACAACGTCATTTTCGGAAAAGAGTCCTATTCGACGCTTATCAGGAGTGACTACAGAAGGCTCAAGGGCTTCGGAGAAGTGAAGAGGGGAGACAAGGTCGTTTTCGGGTTCCCGGACGGTGACACCGTGCTTGCCAAATGTCCTGCGGAAGACTATTATGCCGTGTGCAGGGCGATAGGCAGGGAGAATGCGGAGAAGTATTACGGGCCTCTTGTCATCCGCCCCTCAGATAAGAAAGACCATTACGTCAAGCGTTGCGTGGCGGTTGCCGGCGATACGCTGGAAGTGAAGGACGGACTTGTATGGGTGAACGGTGAGAAGCAGGAGACTTATCCGGGGATTCAGCTGACATATCGGGTAGTGACCAAAGGTCAGAAGATCAATTCCAAGACAATCGACCGGCTTGGCCTGAACGTTGGGGAACTTTATTTCGACCCCACCCTTCCGGGTTATCCGGCGATGCCTCTGACCGCTGCGGCACTGTCCGAAGTGAAGGAAATCCCCAGTGTCGTCGAAGTTACTCCGTGTCTGGAAACCCGGGACAACGCGGAACCTGCATTGAGGAGGTTTCCTTACGTGGAAAACGGGTGGACCAGAGACTTCTACGGTCCGGTATGGATTCCGAAAAAAGGCGTCACGGTGCAGCTTACGGCTGACAACTTGCCGCTCTACGAAAGAATCATATCGGTTTATGAAGGGAATGACCTGGAACTGGATTCCGCCGGGGACATATTGATAAACGGGAAGAAGACCCGGGACTATACGTTCGCGCAGGACTATTATTTCATGATGGGGGACAATCGCCACAATTCCCTGGATTCAAGGTACTGGGGTTTTGTTCCGGAAGACCACATAGTGGGAAGGCCGGTGGTGATATGGCTCTCCACGGACAAGAATCGCCGTTTCCCTGCAAACGTCAGGTGGAACAGATTCTTAAAATTCGTTTAATCAACCAAAAAAGTATAACAATTATGGCAAAAGTTTGTCAAATAACAGGCAGAAAGAGAATGAAGGGCAATAATGTCTCCCATTCGAAACGCCGCACCAAGAGGGATTTCTCCATCAACCTCAGACACAAGAAGTTCTGGTCAGAGGAGGAACAGAGGTTCATCACGTTGAAAGTTTCCTGCAAAGGTATGAGAATCATCGAAAAGAATGGTCTCGAAGCTACTGTCAAGGAGGCTCAGAAGAAAGGATTCGTTAACCTTGTTTAATTTTCAGGATTATGGCAAAGAAAGCAAAAGGCAATAGGGTGCAGGTCATCCTCGAGTGCACCGAGCAGAAAGAGAGCGGTGTGCCCGGAATGTCGAGATACATCACCACCAAGAACAAGAAGAACACCACGGAGAGGCTTGAGCTCAAGAAGTACAACCCCTATCTCCACAAAGTGACAGTTCATCGTGAAATAAAATAATAGGGAGGATACGATATGGCAAAGAAAGCAGTCGCCACTTTTGCGGCAAAAGCCGGTGCAAAAAGTATGGTAAAGTGCATCCGTATGGAGAAATCTCCGAAAACAGGTGCATATGTCTTCACCGAGCGCCTTATGGAAGAAAGCGCCGTGAAGGACTATTTCGCAAAGAAGAACTGACTATAGTCCGGATGATTTGGCAGGGAAGCTGTGCGGAAGAGATTTCGCGCAACTTCCCCGTGTTTGTGAATTCCGCTATCAGAAAATCAAATTTCCGTCAATATGAAAAATCGTTTTGCAAGTATCGTTCTGCTGGCACTTGCGTCAGTGTTTGCAATCTCCTGCAATGAGAATTGCGCGACCGTTTCCCTGTTCAATGGAAAGGATCTCACAGGATGGATTCCCTACGGAGGTGGCCGGTGGAGTGTCGATGAGGAGGGTAACCTCGTAACTGAGAACGGCCCCGAACTTGAATACGGATATCTGGGCACTGAAGGCATATACAAGGATTTTGACCTTACCCTTGAGTTCAAGCAGGTATCCGATGGCAACTCCGGACTCTTTTTCCATTCCTCTATGGAAGGGTACAATACCGTCAACGGATGGCAGTGCGAAGTGGCTCCCAAAAATTGTGATACGGGCGGCATCTACGAGTCCTACGGACGCGGCTGGCTGTACCAGATTCCTGACGAGAAGGAAGGCATACTCAAGGAAGGGGAGTGGAATACCCTCAGACTTCGCGTCGAAGGCAACCGTATTCAGACCTGGCTCAACGGCGAAGCGATGACCGATATGGAGGATGAAAAGATAGGCGCCGCCACCGGGCAGATCATGTTGCAGGTCCACGACGGCAACAACATCAAGGTACTTTGGAGAAATCTCAATCTCATCGAGTTATAGTCGAGGCAATATGGGTATATTTGACGGAGGCGTAAGAAAGACAAGGGAGAACATCTTCCAGAAGATATCCAGGGCTGTAGCCGGCAAGTCACGCGTCGATGATGACACGATGGACTCCATTGAGGAAGCTCTTGTGGAGTCCGATATGGGTGTCGATACGACGCTCAAGATTGTCGATGCCCTTGAAGAGCGGGTAGCCCGGGACAAATATATGTCTTTTGAAGAACTCGTCGGTATGCTCCGCGAGGAGATAGGCGCCCTTGTCTGCAAGGGTGATGACAGTCCGGCATTCGATTTCAGCCGCAAACCGTATGTGATGATGGTGGTCGGTGTGAACGGGGTCGGGAAGACCACCACGATAGGCAAACTCGCCTCAATGCTTTCCCGACAAGGGAAAAAAGTCGTCATAGGCGCCGCCGACACGTTCAGAGCCGCTGCCGTCGAACAGCTTGAGATATGGGCGGGACGCGCGCGAGCGGATATCGTAAAGCAGGGGATGGGAGCGGATCCTGCTTCAGTGGCTTTCGATACCTTGAGTTCTGCCGTGGCCAAGGGTGCCGACGTGGTCCTGATAGACACTGCCGGCCGTTTGCACAACAGGGTGGACTTGATGAACGAATTGAGCAAAATACGCAACGTGATGCGCAAGGTTGTACCTGACGCCCCCCACGACGTGCTTCTTGTGCTTGATGCTTCCACCGGGCAGAACGCTTTTCAGCAGGCGAAGGAGTTTTCCAGAGCCACGGACATCACGTCCCTTGCCGTTACCAAACTGGACGGCACCGCCAAGGGTGGCGTTGTCGTAGGCATTGCGGACAGGTTCAATATCCCGGTGAAATTCATCGGGACCGGTGAAGGAGTGGATGACCTCAAGGTGTTCGACCGTGAGGAATTCGTACGCGCTCTTTTTGACATTGAAGATTTAAAGTAATAGGATATGAAACTTTCATACAATTGGCTGAAGGATTATCTTGAATGTGACCTGACTCCGGAGCAGATCGCCGGATATATGACATCCATCGGAATAGAGGTTGACGGTGTCGAACAGCAGGAGCAGATTCCCGGCGGACTGGAAGGAGTCGTAGTGGCTGTGGTGCTTGAGTGCGAACCGCATCCGGATTCGGACCACCTGCATATCACGAAAGTGGATGACGGCACCGGAGAACCCTTGACCGTAGTGTGCGGCGCTCCAAATGTCGCGGCGGGCCAGAAAGTGCTGTTTGCGCGTCTGGGCACCGTGCTCCCGGGGGATTTCAAGATAAAGAAATCCAGGATACGCGGAATCGAGTCGTTCGGGATGATATGCGCGGAAGACGAACTGGGCATAGGCGACAGCCACGAGGGTATAATGGTCCTCCCGCAGGACGCTGAGGTCGGAACCCCCGCCAGAGAATTCCTCCATCTCAAGACAGAGGCAGTCATAGAATATGAGATTACCGCGAACAGGGTGGATGCCGCATCGCATATCGGTGTAGCCAGAGACCTGTACGCATATCTGAAGCTGAACGGGATTCCGTGCCGCTTGCAATATCCTTCCGTGGACGTGTTCAAGGAGGGGAACGGAAAAGGAATCGGAGTTGAGGTCCTGGATTCCGCAGGCGCCCCCAGATACACCGGCATCACCATAAAGGGCGTGAAAGTGGCTCCTTCGCCGAAATGGCTCCAGGAGAGGCTTGTCAGCATAGGGCTCAAACCCATCAACAACATAGTGGACATTTCCAATTTCGTCCTTTTCGAAATCGGACAGCCTCTGCATACTTTTGATGCCGGCAAGATACGAGGCGGCAAGGTGATAGTGCGCAGGGCCTTCGAAGGGGAGTCCATACGCACCCTTGACGGGACTGACCGTATTCTCAAGTCAACGGATATGGTGATAGCGGATGCTGAAGGCCCGATGTGTATCGCTGGAGTGTTCGGAGGTGAGAATTCCGGAGTGACCGACGATACTGTCGACGTCTTTGTGGAAAGCGCATATTTCGCCCCTGCGTCCATCAGGAAAACTTCCAAGATACACGGTCTGCAGACCGACGCCTCATTCCGTTATGAGCGGGGCGCCGATCCCCTGATTCCTCCTTATGCCTTGAAACGGGCCGTCTCCCTCATTCAGGAATGTGCCGGCGGAACTGTCACAGGAGGAATTCAGGAAGTGTATCCCGCTCCCATCGGGAGGAAGGTCATCGATTTGGACTATTCCCGCATCAACGCCTTCATCGGTCAGGAAATAAAGGTCTCTGACATTGAAGGCATTCTGGCTTCCCTGCAATACGAATTCATAGAAAAACGGATGGATGGGGCAAAGGTGTCCGCACCTTCATATATGGTGGACGTCACCAGGGAATGCGATGTGGTCGAAGAGATTCTGCGCATATACGGATACAACAGCATCAATCTTCCGGCTCATATGAAGATGTCGGTGTGCGCATCTCCTTCACCCCAACCGGAAGCAGTACGCAATTCTATTTCCAACTTCCTGGCGGCCAACGGATTCGTGGAGACGATGAACAATTCCCTTACGAAGGCGGATTATTATGAAGGGCTGGAGTCTTTTCCCGCAGAAAGGTGCGTGCGCATAGTGAATCCTCTATCATCCGATCTCAACGTGATGCGACAGAGCCTCATTCCGGGCGGTCTCGAAGTCATCGCATATAACCTCAACAGGCAGATTCAGTCGCTCAGAACATTCGAATACGGATCCGTTTATCAGCGTATTCCCGATAAGGACGGCACCAGTCTGGAGGGATACGAGGAGCACCAGTGTTTTACTATTATGATGACCGGTTCTCCCGAGAAGTCCTGGAGAACTGATTCCGGAAAAGGAAGTTTCTTCGTACTGAAAGGATATCTTTCGCTCCTTCTCAGAAGGTACGGGGTGGATATAGCCCAATTGTGGACCGAGAGCGCTCCGGTAGACATATTTTCCGAAGGAGTCGTGTACAAGCTTCCCGGGCAGGGAAAACGGTTCGCCGTGACGGGGACGATAAATCCGAAATTCGCCCGACGCTTCGGAGTGCGTCAGCCTGTATTCGCCGCCGAGATTTCCTGGCCGGTCCTCTTTGAACTGGTGAAACGCGACAAGGTGGCTTTCAAGGAACTTCCCAAGTTCCCGGAAGTGCGCCGAGACCTCGCCCTTCTCCTTGATGAATCGGTGTCATATGCCGATCTGCAGGCCTGTGCGATGAAGTCCGCGAAGAAACTGCTCAGGCAGGTGACGCTGTTTGACGTTTACAGAGGGGACAAGATACCGGAAGGCAAGAAGCAGTATGCGCTCAGTTTCGTCCTTCAGGATATGGAAAAGACTTTGACCGACAGAGACGTGGAAAATGTGATGGAACACATTCTGTCTGCATTCAAGTCGTCTTTCGGCGCTATCCTCAGATAGATGAAACGGACTGTGGGAATATTCGCTGTCATTGTGGCCGCACTGTTCGCAGTATCCTGCGGCAGAGGGGGCAGAATCATTCCGGCAGACCGTCTTTCGCGGATTTACGCGGACATTTTCGTACTGGACCAGGCGCTTTCGCAGGAGCTCTCGCCAAAGGGGGCAGACACACTGCTGGTATATGAGCCGATATTAAATATGTACGGATATACGACCGTCGATTTTCTCGCCACGGTGGACCATTATCTGAATGATACCGATGCTTTTTCCGCGATTATGAAGACCACCTCCCTGATATTGAGTGAAAGACAGAATTACCTGAGAAAGGCGGAGGATGCGGAGAAGGAAAGAGAACGCATATCTGCGCAATATCCCCGGTTCGAGGCGGATGCCTTGACTCCGTTCGCCGATACCATAGCTCTCCGATATACTCCTTTCGTGTCCACCGTCGAGTACAAGGAATATCCAGGTATTAAAAATCAGAAAAATGTATCCGTTGTTCGAAAAATACGGAATGAAGATTGACCGGGAGGAACTTGACTCCCGTCTTGCCGAAATCGCGTCAGGTTTGAAATCTACCGCCTCGGTAGAGATTTTCAAAACCTGTTTCAGCCTTATGGACCTGACCACCCTGCACACTTCGGATACCGATGTGTCAGTATCTGCGTTGGTGGACAAGGTGAATGCCTTGCCCGTCAGGTTCCCGGACTGTCCACTCCCTGCGTCAATCTGCGTCTTTCCGAATCTGGCACACGTTGTCCGTGACAGGAGAAAATGCTCTGACGTGCGTGTCACGGCTGTTTCCAGCTGTTTCCCGTCCGCGCAGAGTTTTCTTGAAGTGAAGGTCCGTGAATGTGAAATGGCTGTTGCGGACGGAGCCGAAGAAGTTGACATTGTGCTTGCTCTCAATGCTTTCCTTGCCGGAGAATATGACAGGGCATATTCGGAAATAAAAGCGATGCGGGATGCCGTCGATGCGGAAGGTGAAAAATGCAGCAGGAAGGTGGTGCTCAAGGTTATACTTGAGACAGGGCTGCTTCAATCGCCGGAAAGCATTGCGGAGGCGTCTCTGCTCGCGATGGAAGCGGGGGCTGATTTCATAAAGACCAGTACCGGCAAGGTGGATGTCAATGCTACTCCGATGGCGGCTCTGGTGATGTGCCGCTGCATAGCCCGCTTCTTCGAGGCGACAGGGAGAAAGGTGGGGTTCAAGGCAGCGGGGGGTATATCGTCCGCGAGAGATGCCCTGCACTATCATTCCATAGTCGCATCCGAACTGGGATCGGAATGGCTCAACTCCGCATCGATGCGTTTCGGCGTCAGCCGTCTCGCGAACTCGCTCCTGTCGGAAATTACCCGTGAAAGCATAATGTTTTTCTAAGAAATCTGCACTTTATCTGCTAAGAAAAAGGCCTTCTGCATCTGCGGGAGGCCTTTTTTGCAAGATAAGCATTTATTTTTCATTTACGCGGATACTCTTGCATACCTTTGTGCCGTAACCAAAAACTTATAAGTATGAAAAGAGTAATGTTGTTTATGGCTTTGGCAGCCATTTTTTCCACCTCCTGCCAGAGAGGTCTGGTCAGTGCAGACATTGAAAGGTCAGGGCCTTATTCGGTAGGGCACGAAATGATTGAACTCGGAGAACAGATGGACGACCCGTATTCGCTGACTAATATGACGAAGGCTCTCAGATCGCTCTATCCCACCAAGGCAGGCACCTTGTCCGCTACGGATATGTATGTGCGCTTCCTGCCCAAGGACGAGGAGCAGTATGACCTTCTGGGGGATATGGGCGTCTCTCTGGTGGATCACCCTCTCGATTACAGGATTGTAAAGGACGGAGACTATTACCACGACCCCGAAATAGATGAGGGTAAGATAACCTGGCAGTATGCCGTGGTAAAGCCGGATTTCCCCTTCCCCGAGAAGATACGTTATGAGATTCTTGATGATTGCTACATCCCGGACACCAGCCCTGTTGCGAGAGTTTCGGAAGACGGCATAGACTGGGCGGCCGTTGAGGCTGAGGCCTACAGGATTACAGGCAATGAGGAGATGCTGTCTCCGCAGACCAAGGGGGGGAGCGGCGGTCCGAAAGGAAAGATTCAGATTGTGGACGACAAGTACAATGGAGGAAAACCCTGCGGCGTAAAAGGAGTACAGGTGTCTGTCAACACGTTCGTCAAATTTGCGACCGCATATACTGATGAAGACGGCAACTACCAGATAGACAAGACATATTCTTCCGACATACATTACCGCCTCGTATTCAAGAACGTAAAGGGATTCGGCATAGGGTTCAACCTGCTTCTGGTGCCGGCATCCATATCCACTTTGGGAAAGAACAGCCCCGATGGCATCGATGTGCTGATAGACAAGAACTCAGAGCGCAAGCAGTTCGCACGTTCCGTGGTGAACAATGCCGTGTACGATTATTTCACTATGACGGAGAGCACTGACCAGTCCGTACGGACCCCTCCGTCCAATCTGCGCATGTGGCTGTTTCAGAACATAGATATGAGTTGCTCCCCTATGTTCCAGCAGGGGGCCATCATAGATTCGGACGTGGTTTCGGGGATACTCGGCATCTACAGGGAGATACTCAAGATATTTATGCCCGACGTGCTTCTCGGTCTGAAAGGGTGTGACGATTACGCATCCATATATGCCGCCGCATTGCATCAGCTTGCTCATACGAGCCACTATATGAAAACGGGCAATTCCTTTTGGGACAAACTTATAATATACAATATAAAGGCCTATCTGAAGTCCGGATTCATTGCCTATGGCACCGGTACGGAATCCGATGCAGGTTGTTGTGAAGTCTGTGAGATGTGGGCTTATTTCATGCAAAACAGCCTTTACCGCGACCGCTACGGGAAAGATTGTCCGGCAATGGGCGCGACCTATTGGTTCCATCCTCAGATTTTTCTCTATCTGGAAGACCGTGGCATCAACAGAGGGAAGATATTCAAGGCTCTGGAAGGAGACGTCACAGACCGGGATGCTCTGGAAAAGCGCCTCTTGAGGTTTTATCCCGAGAACAAGAGCATAATAGAACAGGCATTTGAAAAATACTCGTATTGATATGAGGGTGAAAGCATATATGACGGCCGTGGCTGTTTTTCTGCTCTGCTCCGGTGCAAGATGTTCTGCACAGAAATTTGCGGTCTCGACGAATGCTGTCGGCTATCTTAACCTATGTACTATGAATATTGAAGCTTCGTATGCCCTGTCGAGACATTTTTCGTTGAACGGAGAGGCCCGATACAATCCTTTCACGTTTCACAAGGGCCAGTCAGGACAGCAGTTCCAGAACCGGCAGAGGACTTTCAGTCTGGGCGCGAGATATTGGCCGTGGTATGTGTATTCCGGATGGTGGTTTGCAGCGAAAGCGCGTTGGTCGGAGTACAACTGCGGTGGAATGGTGTCAGACGAAACTACCGAAGGCGTCCGCATTGGAGGCGGGCTGGCAGGCGGATATTCATATATGGTTCACCCCCATTTCAACATAGATTTCGGTGCCGGAGTGTGGCTCGGCAGTGACAGATATACGAAATATGCCTGCCCCGGGTGCGGGAGAGTCGTGGGGAGCGGGGGCAGGTTTTTCTTTTTGCCCGGTGACTTGATTGTGTCTTTCGTCTATGTGTTTTGAACGGGTATTTGCGTTCGTGCTGTTGTGCTTGCCGGCATTTGCCTGCTCGGTCCTGGAAGACCGTGACGTATGTCCCTGTATATTCACTTTGGATATGAGTGGAATAGATGGTAGATGCGTGGAGGAGTGCGAGATAAGCCATTTGTTATACGATTGTGGAGAAAAAGGCTGCTTGCCGGCAGAGGAGATTCCTCCGATGCTTGTGGCGAAGGTCAAGAAGAGTGAATTTGAATGGTTTGTACAATGTGTAGGGGCCGGTTGGAAAATCTCACTGCCAGACAGCCTTTTTATCCCTTTCGGAATGGAGTGCCCGCCTGTCTATTCGGGTAGGGGCGCCCCTTTTACCGCCTGTGAGGAAGCAAGGGACTCTGTGGTTCTGCACAGGAGTTTTACTTTCCTGAACATCTCGACGACAGGGTTTGCGGGTAAGCGGATGAGGGTAACTTCGACGACTTGCGGATGTACTTTGGAAGGCGTGCCTCTCGAAGGCGGATTCGAGGTATCTTTCATTATTCCCGTTTCGGGAGAGGTGAAGGTGGCAGTCCCGCGTCAGGCAAATGACGGACTTATGCTGGAAATAGACATAGGAGATGCTCTGACAGGGAATTTTGCCATAGGTCATTATATCGCGGCGAGCGGTTATGACTGGAGCGCTGAGGATTTGTGTGATATAAGTCTCAAAGTGGATTACACCTCGACTTCCGTCAGTTACGGGACGGAACCGTGGCCGGAAACGAATTATTATCACGTTGTTTTTTGAAACTGCTGCCGGATGGCAGGTATTGATAACGGAAATTTTCGTATATTCACAAAAATTCTATCTCAAATGAAAATTTTTGTTCCGATAATCGCTTCAGCGCTTGCGCTTCTCTGTTCCTGCGACCGCAACTCGACGCAGTTGCACGGCGGAAAGAAAATCACTCCGGTCAATTTTTCCGATGTAAGAATTTCCGACAGTTTCTGGTCTCCGCGGCTTGAAAGCCACAAGGAGGTGACGATGGCCGTGTGCATCGACCAGATTGAGAACAAGACAGGCCGTATGCGCAACTTTGAGAACGCTGCGAAAGGGGAAGGTGAGCATTCGGGGATTTTCTTCGATGATTCAGACGTTTACAAGGCTCTTGAAGGGATGGCGTATTCTTTGAGCAACAGTCCGGATCCGCAGCTCGAAGCTAAATGCGACGAATGGATTGACAAGTTCGCGGCTGCTCAGCAGCCTGACGGATACATCAACACTTTCTATACCTTGACGGGGCTTGACCGACGTTGGACTGTGATGGACAAGCACGAGATGTACTGTGCCGGACATATGATTGAGGCAGGTGTCGCTTACTACAATGCTACCGGCAAGCGGAAACTGCTTGACGTGTGCGAAAAGATGGTTGCCCATATGATGACGCAGTTCGGCCCCGGTAAGAAGGATTGGGTGCCGGGACACGAAGAGATTGAACTTGCGCTGGTAAAGTTGTATGAGACTACGGGCGAACGCAAATACCTCGATTTCGCGTACTGGCTCCTCGAAGAGCGCGGACGGGGTTTCGGCGCCAATGACGGGATACCGTGGAACGCTGCATATTATCAGGATGAAATTCCCGTGCGTCAGATGTCCGAAATCAGCGGCCATGCGGTGCGGTCGATGTATCTCTATTGTGGTATGGCCGACGTCGCATCATATACAGGCGACACGGGATATGTCGGTGCACTTGACCTGCTGTGGGATGACGTAGTCAACCGCAATATGTATGTCACGGGCGGTATAGGACAGACGGCGAGCAATGAGGGCTTCAGCGAAGATTATTCCCTTCCTAACCTGACGGCGTACTGCGAGACTTGCGCTTCCGTGGGGATGGTGCTATGGAACTGGCGGATGAATCTTATGACAGGTGACGGAAGATATGCCGACGTGATGGAACGCGCGCTTTACAACGGTGCCCTGGCCGGCATCTCTCTCAAAGGCGACAGGTTCTTCTATGTCAATCCTCTTGAATCCCTCGGTGACCACCACAGGCAGGAATGGTTCGGATGTGCCTGCTGCCCGAGCCAGATATGCCGTTTCCTGCCGTCAATAGGCAATTACATATACGGTGTGTCCGATGATGCCATCTGGGTGAACCTTTTCATAGGCAACAGCGCTTCTCTCAAGATTGACGGCAGAGACCTGACTTTGTCGCAGGAAACTTGTTATCCGTGGGACGGTGACGTGAAAATAACCGTCGGCACCCGCAGGAAGCTTGATAGGGAACTGCGACTGAGGATACCGGGCTGGTGCAAGGATTTCTCGGTATCCATCAACGGAAAGCCGACGGATTTCGCGTCGGATAACGGATATGCCGTACTGTCCCGCAAGTGGGCGGATGGGGACGAGGTGCTTCTTTCGATGGAGATGCCTGTGGAACTGGTCGCCGCCGACCCTCGTGTCAAGGAAGATGAGGGGATGCGGGCAGTGCAGAGAGGCCCTCTCGTATATTGCATCGAAGAGGTTGACAATCCCGATGGATTCGATACCCTGACCTTATCCGGAGACACTTCTTTTGACGTTGATTTCGAAGACGATTTGCTTGGCGGGGTGGTCAGCATAGAGACGGACGGCGGTTTGGAATACATACCGTACTATGCCTGGGACAATCGCGAAGCCGGCAAAATGAAAGTTTGGGTGCCCTTCAGATAGCATCCGACGTTTTCATGCCGGTGATTGCGGATAATGAGAATATTTTTGTATATTTGCAGTCCTTGATTGCGCGGGTGGCGAAATGGTAGACGCGCTAGTTTCAGGAGCTAGTGGGGTAAAA
>JAKSKB010000002.1 GCA_024401975.1 Bacteroidales bacterium
CTCGAAGGACGTGTCGGGCAAAGGCCAGAGCTAGATCAATTCCCTGTACGCCTACGTGGACGGTCAGTTGCAACGCATATAGGACGCCAGTTTCTCCCTCGCCAGTTATCTTTTCGGCAGATGCGTACGGGATGACAGCGGCAATTCTTCGGTAGAGATAGACCCCGTGACTTTCGTCCGCCCCACTCCGGAGGAATGTTACCGTTTCATGCAGCAGTTCATGGCCGCCAATCCCATCGTCTGCGGCATCGCCATCGAGTTTGAACGCAACGTTTACTCCGATGTAGAAAGCATCTACGGGTTCACACCGTACGTGACGCGCCTTTCCGGGGAGTTCAGACATATGGACCTCGGAATGATTACCGACAGTTTCGAATGGGAATGGTACACCAAACCGGCCCAAACCGGCAAAGCCTGCTGGGTCAGTCCTTTCCGTGACTCAAGTGTAGACCACGTCATCGCTTCCTACACAATTCCCGTATATACTTCAGGAAAATTGTTCGCCGTGATGGCGGTAGATATCGATACCGAGAGTTTCAGTTCCAAATGCGATGAGATTTCTCCCTACCCGGGTGCCAGCGTTACGATGATTGATGACCGTTCCCGCTTCATCTCACACCCCGACAGTTCGTACCTGATGAAGAGGGTGTATGACATCAACGAAACGGAAGAGTTGACAATAGACAAGGACACCCAAGACAAGATGGAATTAGGACAGCCCGGGCGCGCCATAATCAGATGGAACGACGAGGAGATGCTGCTGTATTTCGCCCCCATCGAGCGCACGGACTGGATGGTGACCATCCGATGTCCCGAGCACGAGGTTTTCGGAGGTGTGAAAAGGATGAAGAACGTAACGACACGCATAGCAGTCCTGAGCATCCTGGTGATGATTCTGAGCCTGTTGCTGATTTTCAGGAACGTACAGTCCGCCGTGATAACCAAGGCGAGAATAGAGAACGAATTGAAAGTTGCGGCGGAGATACAGTTGGATATGCTTCCCAAGGGTTACTCGGATTCACCTGACTGCGAGACAGTGGACGTTTTCGGCTTTCAAAAGTCAGCAAAGAGCGTAGGAGGGGATTTGTACGATTATTTCATTCGCGACGGAAAACTGTTCTTCTGTCTTGGAGACGTTTCAGGCAAAGGTGTCCCGGCGGCCCTTTATATGGCGGTCATCCTTTCTCTGTTCCGCAACATCACGAATGGTTGTGAGAATCCGGACGAGATAGTCGGGTCCATCAACAATACAATGGAAGAGCGAAATGCCAGCAATATGTTCTGCACCTTGTTTGTCGGTGTGCTGGACCTTGCGACCGGCCATATGACATATTGCAATGCCGGCCACAATGCTCCGATGGTGAAAAGGGCGGGCAAAGAAAGGGACGTCCGCTTCGCCAAAGTCAACGTCAATCTGGCCATCGGAGTCCTGAGCAGGTTCGCATACAAGGGAGAAGAAATGCAGCTCCATCCCGGGGATATGGTTCTTCTATACACCGACGGTGTCACGGAAGCGGAGGACAGGAACAAGAATCTTTTCGGAGACGAAGCCGCCCTCGCGGCATTCGCCGATGCCACCCGCAATACGTCCACTGATTCCAAGAAGTGCATGGAAAGCATTTATGATGCTTTGACCGCACACACCTCCGGAGCCGAGCAGAATGATGACATCACAGTGCTCGCCAGTGCGTTCAAAGGCCGCGGAGAGATCTGAGCGGTCAAGGCTTCACACGGCATAGCAACGTGGCGGAAGTGCAGTCCACCACCTCGACACTGACATAGTCGCCCGCCTTGTGCACGCTGTCAGCGAAAACGCACATCTTGTTGTTGGACGTGCGCCCGCAGAGATCTTCCGAGCTTCTTCTGGAGGGTCCCTCCACCAGCACTTCGAACGTTTTCCCTATGTCTCTGCGATAATTCTCAAGGCTCTTCCTGTTCTGCAGTTCTATTATCTCATTGAGACGGCGCGTCTTGGTCGCGGCATCGACGTCATCCGGATAATGACGGGCCGCAATGGTACCGGGCCTTTCCGAATATTGGAACATATATGCCGCATCGAATCCGACTTTTTCGAAGAGATCGAGCGTCGCCCTGTGGTCTTCCTCCGTTTCCGAGCAGAAGCCGGCTATGACGTCTGTGGTAATGCCGCAATCCGGAATGATGCTGCGGATATATTCCACTCTGTCGAAATACCACTGCGCCGTATAGCGCCGCCGCATCTTTTCGAGTATCCTGTCGCTGCCTGACTGTACGGGAAGATGGATGTGCCGGCAGATGTTGGGGTAAGCGGCCATAGTGCGTATCACTTCATCGGAAATGTCCTGCGGATTGGACGTAGCGAAACGCACTCTCAGGTCCGGGTTCACACGAGCCACCATCTCAAGCAGGCGTGCAAAATTCACGTCCTCCCCGGTGACCGGGTCAGACCATCTGTAAGAGTCCACATTCTGCCCAAGCAGAGTCACTTCCCTGTATCCCTTCGAATGGACGTCGCAGGCTTCCCGCACTATTGAACGGGCATCCCTGCTGCGCTCCACTCCTCTGGTGTACGGCACTACGCAATATGAACAGACGTTGTTGCAACCGCGCATTATGGAGATGAACGCCGCAACTCCGTTGGTGTCGGTGCGCACAGGCACTATATCGGCATAGGTCTCCTCACGCGACAAGGTCACGTCTATCTGAGGTCTGCGGGAAGCCTCTTTTATCAGCTCCGGAAGACGCCTGTACGTGTCCGGGCCCGCCACTATGTCAACCTTCCCGGATTCCAGAAGATTCTCCTTCATCCTCTCGGCCATACAGCCCACAATGCCGACAAGCACCTCTGGACGGGCCTTCTTATTCAGCGCAAACTGTCCGATGCGCCCGTGTATGCGCTGTTCGGCATTGTCTCTGACGGAGCAGGTGTTGGCCAGTATCACGTCCGCTTCGGATATGTCTTCCGTCCGCTCATAACCTTCCGCGGCAAGGATGGAAAAGATGACTTCGGTGTCATTGACGTTCATCTGGCAACCATAAGTCTCAATGTATAGTTTCATTCGGCACGACTGTTGTATGTTCGGGGCTGCAAAGATAGGATATTTCCCCCAATTCCATTATATTTGCTATTATGAAACCTTCAGTGAAATCATTCAAATGGCTCGGATCTCTCAAGGTCCTGATGCTCGCGATTCTGCTTGCAGCCGCAAGCTCCTGCGTGGACGTGCGCAAGTTGGATATAAGGAAATGTTATCCCGTCGCCATCACTCCGCACGGACTTTCTTCTTTTGGAATCACCTTGCGTACGGTGGTGGACAATACCGGGAAAGGAGTCGAGTTGTCGGATATGACCATCACCGTCCACACCAGGGACAAGCAGAAACTGATGTTCATCACCGCCGAGCCTGTCAGCATAGGAGGATTCGGGGAAAGCCGGTTCAATCTCGACTGCCGAGCCAATTTCTATGAAGGTTTCTCCATCCTGAAGCTGAAAGACATATTGGATGAGGGAGATTATGACGACTACCGGGCGGACATCACGGTGAGGGTGGCACAGGAAGGAAAGAAGGGGCAGCTGATAAGAATACCTGACATCCCTTTGGAACGGTTTGAGAAGTAAAAATCCTATTGAAACGGTTTTCGAATGATATATATTATGAAAAGGATAATTGCATTGCTGACCGCGTCAGTTATGGCCGCACCGCTGCTCAAGGCCCAGGAGCTGGTGATTCCCGACGGGTATGAAGTGGTGGATTCTATAATCTGCCGTCCTGCGGATGCCGTGGACGAGACTCTTGTCGGGCAGTCCGTTTTTTCGTCAATGCCGGCCAACACAGTCACTGTCAGACAAAGCCCCGGAGTGAGGGACTCAATGGAAGTGCACGTCAGAGAGAATGCCTCGAAAAAGCTCACAGGTTACAGGATAAGGATTTTCTTTGACAACAAACAGGATTCAAGGGAACAGTCCGAAGCCGTGCTGAAACAGTTCCAGACGCATTTTCCGGGAGTGGCGGCATATAGGAGCTTCGTCAATCCGTTTTTCAAGGTGACCGTGGGGGATTTCCGCACAAAATCAGAAGCTGCCCGTTTTCACGAGCAGGTGGCGGAAGTGTTCGCCACCGCATTCATTGTAAAGGAAAACATCAATTTCCCAGTGGCTGACAAGGAAAACGCTTTCGTGATTGACACGTTACTGCTCATCAAACCCATAAATACGTCACTCTGAAATGATTAAGCAAGGGCTCGTCCAGAAGCAGACTCAGAAGCTTTCCCCAATCCAGATTACTACAATCAGGATGATAGCCACTCCTACCCAAGAATTGATGCAGGAGGTGAAGGACGAATGGGAGAGCAATCCCGTACTTGAGGACGAGCCGGCAGCGGAGCGCGACAACGAAGAGACGGAAGAGGTCCGGGAAATTTCAATCGATGAACTCAAAGCCGAGGAGGACATTCCCTCCTATCGCCTGAACGTCAATAACAGGGGCCGTGACGAAGTGCCCGACTATCCGAGATTCTCCGTGCAGGAAAGTTTCAGCGAAAGCCTGATGGAACAACTCGGATTCAAGGAAATGAGCGACAGGGAACGTGAGGTCGCCGGATTCATCATCGGCAGTCTGGATGATGACGGATATCTGCGCCGCGACATAGATTCGCTCATCGATGACCTCGCTTTCAGGATGAACATCTATTCCGATGCCGATGAAATCCTGAGGCTTCTGAAGGTCATACAGGAGTTCGAACCGGCTGGAGTGGGAGCCCGCGACCTTCGTGAATGCCTTCTGATACAGCTCCGTGAATCTCAAAAGACGGAAGATACCCAGAACGCCATCCGTATCCTTGATGAATGTTTTGAAGAATTCACCGGCAGACACTATGACAAGGTGATGTCCCGGCTGGGACTTTCAAAAGACGAAATGAAGGCGTCAATCAAGAGGATTCTCCGTCTAAACCCTTCCCCGGGAGGGCAGATGGAAACGGATGATATGGACAAAAGGCAGCAAATCATACCGGATTTCAAACTGAGAATGACTGAAAACGGGCTTGAAATGGAGATGCCGCGCTTCCCGATGCCGGAAATCCGAATCAAGCGAAAGTATGCCGAACTTCTGGAAGATGCCCGCAATTCCGATGACAGAGAGAAAAAAGAGGCTGCCACTTTCGTCAAGCAGAAGATAGACTCCGCGAAATGGTACGTGGAGGCGCTGCGCCAGCGGCACACCACTCTCGAAAAAACGATGAACGCCATCATAGACTTCCAGAGAGAATATTTCGAAGACGGGGACGAAAGCCACCTGAAACCTATGGTTCTCAAAGACATAGCGGCCGCTACCGGATATGACATATCCACCATTTCAAGAGTGGTCAGTTCCAAGTACATTGACACCCATTTCGGGATACTCCCCCTCAAGCACTTCTTCTCCGAAGGTCTCACCTCCAAGAGCGGAGAGGAGGTTTCGTCAAGAGAAATCAAGCAGGTGATACGCGAGATGGTGGACTCGGAGGACAAGAATAATCCGCTGACGGATGACAGGCTGGTCGAAATACTCACCAGCAAGGGATACAACGTAGCCCGAAGGACTGTGGCCAAATACAGAGAGCAACTCGGCATCTTGAAAGCGCGGCTCAGGAAAGAGTTCTAAGGCCTTCCCACGCACTCGTCGCAGAAACTGTAATAGCAGTCATCACATATTATCACATGATCCATAAGCGGTATTGCCACAGCCTCAGCCGCTTTTTTCAAGTTGAGGGTCTCCCTCACGTCCGCTTCGCCCGGAAGAGGATTCCCCGAAGGATGATTGTGCGCCAGTATAAGTGCCCCTGCATGGCGGGACAGAGCTTCGCGTATGATACACCGGACATCTATGACAGTGGAGTCGTCTCCTCCTATGCTCATCCTCATATCACCGGTGATGCATTGTGCCTTATCGAGGAAAAGCACCCAGCATTCCTCGTGCCTGAGCCCTTTCATCTTCGGAAGCATCCACCTGTAAACGTCATCCGCGCCCCTCACCGGAGCCTTCTTCTCCGTGCAGTTCTCCGCCATCAGCCTGCGTCCCAGTTCCAGAGCGGCAAGAAGAGTCACGGCCTTCGAGAGCTTTACTCCGGGAAAGGTTGAAAGTCCTTCCAAACCGAATTGGGACAGTTTTACCAGACTGCCTCCGGCAGCATTCATTATGGTTTGGGAAAGTTCAACGGCACTCATCTCGCGAGTCCCCGTACGCAACAGTACGGCCAGAAGTTCTGCATCGCTCAAAGTCCCTGTTCCGTGGGAAGCGGCCTTCTCCCGAGGTCTCTCGGAAAGGCAAAGTTGTGACATTTTCATAGTTGTAAAGGTTTATTCTAATCGGCTTCAAATTTACTACTGTTCGCCAGTTGCGACATAAAAAAACGGAAAATTTTTTCTGTTGATAACTTTGTGTAAAAAATTGTAATGAAGTGGAATATTTTGGAAATTTATGTTTATCTTTGCTCCTGCTATGACTACATTTATCGGTGAATATCCTTCCAAGCTTGACGACAAGGGGCGGCTCGTATTGCCGGCCCCCCTCAAGCGTGCCGTTCCGGCGGGAGGCGACACCAGATTCGTGGTCAAGAAAGACCTTTTTGCGGACTGCCTTGAGATGTACACCTTCGAAGAATGGCAACGCCGTTCCGAAGAAGTGAAGTCGCGTCTCAATTTCTTCAACGAAGAGCATTCCAGATTCTGGAGGGAGTTCACGCGCAATCGCGACGTGGTGGAGCCGGATCCGAAATTCGGGCGTATAACCATCTCCCGCAAACTGCTCGATGCAATCGGAGTTACCAGAGACGTGGTCTTTTCGGGCAGCGACTACAAGATTGAGATATGGGCGAGGGAGACATTCGAAGCTTCGTCACTTTCTGAAGACGAATTTCTCTCGATAGCCGGGAAACTTTCCGAAAGAGGATAGGAGGACCGGATATGTCAGAATATCATACTCCGGTGCTGCTTGAAGAAAGCGTTTCCGCTTTGGTCGGCAACGCGGACGGGATATACGCCGACGCCACTTTCGGAGGAGGGGGCCACAGCCGCGAAATCCTGTCACGGCTCGCGTCTGGAGGACGCCTGATCGCTTTCGACAGAGACGCCGAAGCCTGTACCAACGCAGTGAATGACAAGAGGTTCACCCTGATAAGGAACAACTTTCGTTTCATCAACAATTTCGCGATGCAACTCGGAGTGCATTTCGATGGCATCCTGGCAGACCTTGGGGTATCATCGCACCAGTTCGATACGGCGGAACGCGGTTTTTCGTTCCGGTTCGATGCCCCGCTCGATATGAGAATGAATCCCGATGGGGAGAAAACGGCAGCTGATATCGTGAATTCGTACGGTCAGGATGAGTTGGAAAGGGTGTTGCGCCTGTACGGGGAAGTGGAGAAATCGCACAAGGTCGCGGAATTGATAGCGGCGGCCAGAACCGTCCGGCCGATAAGGACGACCGTGGAACTGAATGCGGCAATTGAGGCGGTAATACCGCCCTTCGCAGAGCACAAGTATCTCGCAAGGGTATATCAGGCTCTGCGCATCGAGGTCAATGAGGAGATGAGGTCTCTCGAGAAATTTCTGGAGGGGGCGAAAGACTGCCTGAAATCCGGAGGGAGACTCGCGGTCATCACTTACCACTCTCTCGAAGACAGGATGGTGAAGAATTTTATCAGATGCGGGAACGTGGAAGGAAAGGAGGAAAGTGACATATACGGAAGGGTGACGCCGCCCCTGAAGGCCGTGAACAGGAAACCTGTTCTTCCTGGCGAAAGCGAGATTGCCGCCAACACGAGGGCGAGAAGTGCAAAACTGAGGATTGCAGAGAAGATATGAGTGAAAAGAAAAACATTCTGAAAATAGTCGCCGGCATACTCAAGTCGATGTATGAGGGGAAGTTGCTTCTGCGCATCAAGGCGGACAGGCTCTTCCCTCAGATAGCATTCACCTTCATGCTGATATTCGTCACCATACTGGTGAACATCGTCGTAGAGAACAACCTTGCGGTGATGCAGGACAACAAGAGTCTGCTCGGTGAATTGGAAATCACCTGTACGCAAAAGAAATATGAGCTCATAACCCTCGGACGCCGGAGCACCGTCGGGAAGATGCTTGAAGATATGAACTCGGAAGTCGGAGAACCCACGGTCCCCGCTGTGATAATCAAATGACTATGGCTGAAGAGGAAAAAAAGAATCTCATTGCGTGGAAGCTGTATATAATCTACCTGTTCTGCCTGCTCGGCGCGCTGTTCGTGGCAGGGAGGCTGATATATATACAGGCCATCTGGAAGCCGAGCGAGAAAATCGCGCCTCTGGTCACAGCCAATATCCGCAAGATGACCATCGAACCGTTGCGAGGCACAATCCTCACCTATGACGGCAGACCGCTGGCGCTTACTGTCCCCATATATGACATCCACATAGACTGCACCATCAAGGACAGCACGGAAGTATGGCTTGAAGAAGCGAAAGGCCTGGCCGAAGGATTGGCGAAAATCGTGGGGAAACGCAGCGCAGCCGAATACTACGAGATACTCCGCAAGGGAAGAGTGAACGGCAAGAAATACCTGTCCCTGTGTTCCAAGATTGACAAGTCGCAATATGATCTCATAAACAAACTGCCTCTCGCGAAGGACGGAAAATTCAAAGGCGGTGTCATCACCGAGAAGACAATGGTCCGCAGATATCCTTACGGCACTCTCGGGCGCAGGACAATAGGTTTCGTGCGCAACAGCAACAGCACGGCAGGCAATACCAACGTAGGCCTTGAGGGCAAGTTCGATTACGTCCTTCATGGGACATCCGGCACCGAATATGTACGCCAGTCCGACAATCACGACCTCGTGCAGGTCTCGCACAGAGGCACTTCACCGGCCGTTGACGGGTACGATGTCCACACCACCCTTGACATCGACCTCCAAGACCTCGCCGATATGGCCCTGCGCGCCCAGATAGACACGGTGAATGAGGTGGAGGCAGGTTGTATGGTGATTATGGACGTGCACACGGGAGCTATCCGGGCAATGGTGAATCTTGTCCGCGACAGCACCTCCAGAAGACTTGAAGAGAGCCAGAACGTGGCCATCGGACGTTTGGGGGAGCCCGGCTCCGTATTCAAGACCGTCACGCTCACTTCCGTGCTGAATGACGGATACGTCAAGTCTCTTTCGCAGAAGATGCCCACCAACAAAGGCATAGTGAAAGATGCCAAGTTCAATTGGAATGACTGGTCCCACCTCTATAAATTCGGCAACCAGATTTCGATTATAGACGGATTCATGATTTCGTCCAATTACGTGTTTGCTTCGCTCGCCATACAGAACTACAAGGACAATCCGAAAAAATACATAGACAACATATTTATGTACAAGCTCGGGGAGGCCTATGACCTGGACATAGACGGGATGGGAGTACCTTACATCCCTACAGTGGACAAGAAGGGAAAACTGAGCAACACCACGCTCGGGTCAATGGGGTTCGGATACAGCACTCTCATCACTCCCCTGCACACCCTCACGTTCTACAATGCCATCGCCAACAAGGGACGGATGATGAAGCCCTACCTTGTGGAATGCATCGAAGACAAGGGACGTGTCATCGAAAATCGCGGGGCGAGTGTACTCAACGGGTCAATATGCAGCAGAAACGTGGCCGATTCCGTGACCAAGGCGCTGTGTCAGGTTACTTCGGACGGTACCGGAAGAGCTCTTAAAAACGCCAGATGCACCGTTGCAGGAAAAACCGGAACATCATTCGCGCTGCTGGAAAACAAGGCCACTGGAAAGATGGAATATAAAGATGAACGGGGTAGAAGGAAATACCAGGGTACTTTCGTGGGATTTTTCCCTGCAGAGGATCCCCAATACAGCATCATCAGCGTGATATACAGCAAACCCACGTCCAAACAGTTTCAGGGAGGCGGCATCCCGGCGAGAGCAATCAGGACAGTCGTAGACGGAATGTACACGCGTGACCCGTACTGGCGTAAAATTCTTGAAAAACCCGGGAAATGCAACTTGAAAGAATCATAGAGGGCACCGGAGCCGTAATACTTCGAGGAACAGCGGAAACTGAAATCACGACTATATGCAGCGATTCCAGAAAGGCGTGCCCGGGAAGTCTCTTCATCGCCGTCAGAGGATTCGCCGCTGACGGCCACGACTATGCTGATGCGGCGATAAGAGCCGGAGCGTCGGCAGTCATATCGGCAGACAGACGTTCCCTCGCACTGTGTGCGGCCAATTTCTACGGGCATCCGTCGAAGAAGCTGAAGCTGGCCGGCATCACGGGCACCAACGGCAAGACCACGACCGTGACCCTTCTCTATCATTTCTTCACCGGACTGGGATATAGCTGCGGACTGCTTTCGACGATAGCCAACTACGTGGGCAAACGCAGGAGCGAGACCGCGAATACCACCGCTGACCCCATAACCATCAACTCCCTGATGGCCGAAATGGTAAAAGAAGGATGCGAATTCTGCTTTATGGAGGTGAGTTCCATAGGCGTAGAGCAGGAGCGCGTGACAGGTCTCGATTTCGATGTCGCCATATTCTCCAACCTGACGCACGATCATCTCGACTACCACGGCACTTTTGCGGAATACCTGCGCTGCAAGAAACTTTTCTTCGACCGCCTGCCCGCAAAGGCCACAGCCCTCATCAACATAGATGACAGAAACGGCAACGTGATGGTACAGAACACTTCAGCGAAGGTGGTGACATATTCCTGCAGGAATGTGGCAGACCATTGCTGCCGTGTCCTGGAACAAAGTTTTGACGGGATGCTGCTCCGTATGGACGGCACTGAAGCATGGACAAAACTCATAGGCTGGCACAATGCATACAACCTTCTGGCAATATATTCCACCGCCGTCGTGTTCGGTGTCGATTCCACCGAAGCGCTCACGGTAATGAGCACCCTCGCCCCCGCTCCGGGAAGGCTTGAGACTTTGCGCGGCCCTGGAGACATCAGCGTGGTGATTGACTATGCGCATACTCCCGATGCCCTTGAAAACGTGCTTGGGACATTGCGGACGATATGTCCCGACCGGGAACTTGTCTGTCTTTTCGGCTGCGGAGGGGACAGAGACAGGACAAAGCGGCCCGAAATGGCAAAAATAGCCGCCTCAAAAGCCGACCGTATATTCGTCACTTCAGACAACGTACGTACGGAGAATCCCTTGGGCATCATCGATGACATTCGCAAAGGATTTGATGTCACGGGGTTGAGAAAGACTGTATTCATCACCGACAGGAAGGAGGCCATACGCACCGCCATAATGACGGCGCGGGAAGGCTCCACCATACTGCTGGCCGGAAAAGGGCATGAAACGTATCAAATCATCGGGACGGAGCACATCCATTTCGATGAGAGGGAAATAGTGAAGGAAACTTTTGACAATCTCGGACAATAATGCTGTACCATCTGTTCAAATACCTGTCAGAGACTTTTGACATTCCAGGGGCGGGACTATTCAACTACTTGACTTTCAGAGCGATATTCGCAGGATTGATAAGCCTTATAGTGTCGTTTTGCGCCGGAGGAGCCATCATACGCCTGCTCCGCAAGAAGCAGATAGGCGAAACCATACGCGATCTTGGACTGGAGGGGCAGATTTCAAAGAAGGGCACGCCCACTATGGGAGGAATCATCATAATCCTTGCAATCCTCTCCTCTGCTCTCCTCGTGTGCGACCTCAGCAACATCTACACCAGATTGCTGCTGCTCACCACGGTATGGTGCGGAGGGATAGGATTAGCCGATGACTGCATCAAGGTTTTCAAACACGACAAGGGAGGCTTGAGCGAAAAGTCCAAACTCACCCTGCAATTCATACTCGGTCTGGCAGTGGCGTTGATAATCTGCTTTTCGGAGGCGATCCACACCGACGAACTGATTACGACCATTCCATTCGTGAAGGCGCACGAATTCAACTACGCGTGGCTGTCTCCGTTCAAAGGACAGCTGGGAGTATATTGCACCTGGTGCATATATATGGCAATTATAATATTCATCATACTGGCCTGCTCCAACGGAGCCAATCTGTGTGACGGAATGGACGGACTCGCAGCCGGGACTTCGGCGATAGTCGGCCTCGTGCTGGGCATAATGGCCTGGCTGGGCAGCAGCGTGGTTCAGAGTACGTACCTCAACATAATGTCCGTGCCCGGAAGCGGTGAAGTGGCCGTATTCATGGCCGCGTTCGTCGGAGCCCTGATAGGGTTCCTGTGGTACAACGCCTACCCTGCTCAGGTATTTATGGGAGACACCGGAAGTCTTGCCATAGGCGGCATCATCGGTGTCACGGCAGTCCTGATACGCAAGGAACTTATTCTCCCCATACTTTGCGGAATATTCCTTATGGAAAGCCTTTCCGTCCTGCTTCAACGCGCATATTTCAAATGCACAAAAAGGAAATACGGACAGGGACGCAGAATCTGGAAGATGACTCCCCTGCACCACCATTACCAGAAAGAAGGCGTAGAGGCACTTGTAAAGGCACCGGCGCATGCCATCCCTGAAGCGAAGATAGTCACGAGATTCTGGATAATAGGGATCCTGCTCGGAATAATAACGCTTGCGATAATGAAAATCAGATAGGATATGTCAAGAATAGTAATATTAGGTGGAGCCGAAAGCGGTGTGGGAGCCGCCGTCCTCGCAAAAGTCAAGGGCTTCGACGTATTTCTCTCGGACAAGGGAAAGATTGCGCAGGAGTACGCCGACACGCTCCGTAAATGGGACATCCCCTATGAGGAAGGAGGTCACAGCGAGGAACTTGTCCTTAATGCCGACGAAGTCGTCAAGAGCCCGGGAATCCCCTCCACGGCACCACTCATACGCAAACTCATGGGGCAGGGAACCCACATCATATCCGAGATAGAATTTGCGGGCAGGTATGACACGGCAAAGAAAATATGCATCACGGGCTCCAACGGCAAGACCACGACGACCTCGCTGATATACTATCTTCTGAAAAATGCCGGACTCAACGTCGGGCTGGGCGGGAATATCGGCAAGAGTTACGCCTATCAGGTCGCAACGGAGCATTTCGACTACTATGTGCTTGAAATCAGCAGTTTCCAACTGGACAACGTCTATGACTTCAGACCTGACATAGCTGTCATCACCAACATCACGCCCGACCACCTTGACAGATACGACCACAAGATGGAGAATTATGTCAAGGCGAAGTTCCGCATCACTCGCAATCTGCGCCCGGAAGACTGTTTCATTTTCGACTCCGATGATGAAATCACCATAGGTCATCTGGACAAAATCGTCCTGAAAGCCAAACAGTTGCCCTTCTCACAACGCAGCGAAGTCAGTCAAGGGGCATTTGTGCGCGATGATAAGATTGTCCTGAGGTACGAAAAAGATGAGAGTGAAATATTTCTCAACGAACTGTCCCTTGGCGGAAGACACAACATCTACAATTCGATGGCAGCCGCGCTCGCGGCAAAGGCAACCGGCATAGACAACAAGACTATCCGCGACAGTCTTTCCAGTTTCAAGGCCGTAGAGCACAGACTCGAACCGGTACTGAGCGTCAGGGACGTGCTTTACATCAATGATTCGAAGGCGACCAACGTCGATGCCGCCTGGTATGCACTCGAATGTCAGAAAAGGCCCGTCGTATGGATTGTGGGAGGCACTGACAAGGGCAATCAATACAGTGTGCTGGACAGTCTTGTGCGAAGCAAGGTGAAAGCGATAGTGTGCCTGGGGGTGGACAACGTAAAGATACACGATGCATTCGAGAGCATAGTGGGCAAAGAAAAAATGACGGACGTACTGTCAGCTGAAGATGCAGTAAAAGCGGCTGCGGCTTTCGCATCTCCGGGTGACGTCGTACTGCTGAGCCCCTGCTGTGCAAGTTTCGACCTTTTCAAGAACTATGAGGACAGGGGCGCCAGATTCAAAGAGGCGGTAAGAAAGCTGTAACGGGAAATGAGCAAAGAAAAAGGATTCATATCATTGCTGCCGGGGGACAAGATTGTCTGGATGATTGCCCTCCTGCTGAGTATGGTGTCGCTGGTGACCATTTTCTCTTCCACGTCAACTCTTGCAGCGCAGGAACATGTGTCGAGAATCGCTCTCGCGAGCAAGCAGATGTTCACCATCGCGACGGGGCTCCTGCTGATATTCGTATGCTGTCTCGTAGGCCAGTCGCACACGTTCAGGCTACTCTCCAAATGGGGATTCCTGCTTTCGTTCCTTCTGCTCGTACCGCTCGTGCTGAAACTGGACCTCGGTTTCATAAAGGCACAGAAAATCAATGACGCTTTCAGGACACTGAACATTTTCGGAGTAAGTTTCAGCGTATACGAAGTCGTGAAAGTCGCGATGGTGATGTATATTGCCTGGGCCATAGACCACCTCAAGCACGACACTCTGAAATGGGAGGCGATGGCAAAGGCCAGCAAGAATCTCACCTGGCTGACAAAACCTTTCTGGAAAGACGTGATATACCTTTTCCTACCCACTTTGACAGTATGCGTGATGATTCTGGCGGGAGGAACGTCAAGTGCCATAATGACGGGCATATTCCTCTTTCTCACAATGATTCTGGGAGGAGTCAGGGTAAAGCCCATCATTCTTATGGGTCTGCTGGCCATCGGCCTGCTGGCAGGCTGCTACGGGCTGTACAAGGCATCGGACGGAAAGATGTTCACCAGATTCGGCACCGTTGAGTCGAGAGCATCTATGAGCGCAGACATCGATGAGGTGGAGAATCCCCGCAGCAAGGACACCTACACCAGAGCGCTTGACAGAATCAGACAGCCATACGGTGCGGAGATAGCGGTCAAGAGCGGAGGAATCTGGGGCAAAGGACCGGGACAGAGCACCCAGAAATACAAAGTTTCCGTCATATATGAAGACTATATGTACAGCTTCATAATAGAGGAATACGGTCTGATTACCGGAATCATAGTGCTTATGCTGTACGTGAGTCTGATGGCCAGAGGGATACTGATAGTGAAGAACTGCAAGGGCAATTATGAAAAAATAGCAGTGGCAGGATTGTGCACGATGATTGTCATTCAGGCGATGTTCCACATCATCATCAACTGTCACATCGGCATTCATACGGGTCAGACGCTACCGCTGATAAGTCACGGAATGACTTCATATCTCGCCTTCTGCATAGCATTCGGCGTCATAATATCCATCAGCCGCCTTGCTGAAAAGAATCTTGAAGAGGAAGCACGGCGCGAGACGCTGCTGAATTCGGCAGATGACGGGGAGAAGGAATAAATCAAAACGGGGAATTATGGAATACGGAAAAATCAGAGCAATGATCAGTGGCGGAGGCACGGGAGGTCATATCTTTCCTGCCATATCTATTGCCGACCGTCTCAAGGCGGTCAATCCCGGTAACGAAATACTGTTTGTCGGTGCCGAAGGGCGTATGGAGATGGAAAAGGTGCCTGCGGCAGGCTACACGATAAAGGGTCTGAGCATAGCAGGTCTGCAAAGAAAACTCACGCCGGGGAATATCCTTCGCAACATCAAGCTTCCCTGGATGCTCATACGCAGCGTGAAAGACGCTGCGTCACTGATTGACGGATTCAAGCCGGATGTCGTGATAGGTGTAGGCGGATATGCATCCGCTCCTCTGCTCTATGCCGCCCAGCGCAAAGGCGTCCCCACACTCATACAAGAGCAGAACGGATTCGCCGGTCTCACCAACAAGATACTCGGGAAGAGAGCCGGTAAAATCTGCGTCGCATACGAGGGGATGGAAAGATTTTTTCCTGAAGACAGAATCGTCCTTACAGGAAATCCCATCAGACAAGAGGTGGCGTCCGTCAATTCTTCGATGCGGGATGAGGCCATAGGTTTCTATGGGCTGAATCCGGAGAGAAGGCACATTCTGATAATCGGCGGCAGCCTCGGGAGCAAGACACTCAACGATGCGATGTGCCGGTGGATAGAGAAGGGTTGCCCCGGTGGAGAAAACGCTGACGTGCTGTGGCAGTGCGGCAAATACTACAAGAAAGGAATCGATTCCTTTATGGCATCCCACAAGAATTGTGTCAACGTAAAATACAGTGATTTCATCAAGAGAATGGACCTCGCGTATGCTGCCGCCGACGTCACGGTTTCCCGCTCCGGAGCGAGTTCCATCTCGGAAATATGCGCTGCGCGCAAGGCGGCGGTGCTGGTTCCCTCCCCCAACGTGGCGGAAGACCATCAGACCCACAACGCAATGGCTCTGGTCAGGAAAGGCGCAGCAATGATGGTCAGGGACTGCGACGCAGCGGAAACCCTTATGGACACGGCGCTCGCTCTGGCAAAAGACAGCGTCAAATTGGCTGTAATGGAAAAAAATGCAGGTGCTATGGCAATGACCGAGGCGTCCACGCTTATAGTAAATGAAGTTTACAAACTGACAGGAAATGTACAGTAACATATATTTCATAGGTATAGGAGGCATCGGGATGAGTGCCATCGCCAGATACTACAAGTTCAAGGGGTACAACGTATCCGGCTATGACAGGACACGCAGCGAGCTGACTTCGCAGCTGGAAAGCGAAGGCATCGCCATACACTACGAAGATTGTCCCGGACTCGTGCCCTCCGAAGTGGGAAGCACACTCGTGGTTTACACTCCGGCCATTCCGGAATCTTTCGGAGAACTTGCTTTCGTGAAAGAAAAGGGATACCGCGTCATCAAGCGTTCGAGAATGCTTGGAGAGATTGCGGAAGGACAGACCTGCCTTGCCGTTGCGGGCACGCACGGGAAGACCACGACCTCCACGCTCATCGCCCACATCCTTACGGAGAGCGGAGAAGGATGCTCGGCATTCCTGGGAGGAATATCCAAGAATTACGGCACCAATATGCTGGTCAGCGAGACTCCCACCATAGTCGCAGAAGCCGACGAATTCGACCGCTCGTTCCTGCAGCTCCATCCCGACATGGCCCTGATAACGGCTATGGATGCTGACCATCTGGACATATACGGGGATTTGGAGCACGTGCAGGAGGCATTCCGGGCTTTTGCTTCACAGGTAAGCGGGACACTCATCATCAAAAAGGGGTTGCCGGTCACTTCCCGGGACACGCGCGCAAAACTGCGGACATATCATTTCAGGGATACCGAGGCCGATTTCCACGCGACCAACCTCAGACAGGACGGAAGAGGACACTTCATATATGATCTGGTTCATCCCGAAGGAGTCATCCCGGACATCAGGGTAGGCACGATAGGATGGGTTAACGTCGAGAACAGCATAGCGGCTGCGGCAATCTGCCTCACCTACGGCATCGCTCCCGAACAGATACGTCACGCGACAGGTACGTTCCAAGGGGCGAAAAGACGCCTGGACGTACACTTCAACACGGAGGAGAACATATACATAGATGATTACGCACACCATCCGGAAGAACTCTCCACCGCCATATCATCCATACGGGAAGCATTTCCCGAACGGAAACTGACGGTCATATTCCAACCGCACCTTTACACCAGGACACGCGATTTCGCGGACGGATTCGCCGAATCGCTCAGTGCAGCGGACAGCCTGTACCTGCTTGACATCTACCCGGCAAGGGAAGAACCGATTCCCGGGGTGACTTCGGAAATGATACTTGAAAAGGTCACGGCTCCCGAAAAGAAACTTGTTACGAAAGATGAACTTCTGGAATGCCTGAAAGCTGACAAGCCTTCCCTGCTCGTAACTTTCGGGGCCGGAGACATCGACAGGCTTGTAGAACCCATAAAGGCCGTTTTTGAGGGAAAATGAAAAGGAGAACTTTCAAGATACTGATTTTCGGACTGACGGCGCTGCTGTCGGTTCTGACCGCAATCATATATCTTTCCAGCCGCAAGGCATCGAAGTCCGCAATCTGCACCGAGCTCAGAGTGTCATTCGACGAAGATTACAACTTCGTCACCGAGGCCGATGTCAAGGAATGGATAGAAAAAGAATACGGGCACTACATCGGACAGCGTCTGGACAGCATGGATCTGTTCAGTATAGAAAATATGATTGACCGGCAGGTCGCCGTGAAGAAAAGCGAAGTCTACGTAACACCGGATGGAGCACTGAACGTCAGCATAGCTCAGATGGAGCCAGCCATAAGGCTTGAAGGTGAAAGTTTCAGTTTCTATGCCGATGAGAGCGGCTGTCTGTTTCCACTCCAGAAAGACTGCGAGTTCTCCGTCCCGGTCATCCGTGGAGCCATTCCTGTAAATTACCGGAAAGGATACAAGGGATTTCCTGAAAATGACAGGGAAATGCGGTGGGTGAAAGATCTGATTGTAATGAGCTCATTCATATCTTCAGACAAGCGTTGGAAAGAACTCGGTAAAGACATACGGGTGGAGGGTAACGGCGACGTGGTGATAAAATTCAAGGACGTTGAGGAAAAAGTCATACTGGGATATCCGGAAAACGTGATTTCGAAGATGAAAAGACTCGCCGTGTATATGGACGTCATAAAACCGGCGAAGGCCGGAGACGGGGGCAGGTACGGCACCGTCAATCTCAAATACAAGGGACAAATCGTATGCAGGAAGTAACAAACGGATATGAAAGAAAGATATTTGACCGCCATTGATCTTGGCACTTCAAAAACCGCCATCTGCGTGGCGAAGGTACAGGATGAAAACGTAGAAATCATTCATTACGGCGAGACGAAGGCCGAAGGCATACGCTACGGTTCCGTACTCAATCCGATGAAAGCGCTGAATTCATTCAGGAAGGCGGTGGACGGCGCCGAAAAGGAACTCGGCATCAAAATCAAGCAGGCCGTCGTGAACCTGCCCAGATATTTCGTGCAGGAAGAAACCGCAACCGGCACGATTCAGCGGAGCGACAAAGAATCCAGCATAACTTCCGAAGAAATCACCAATCTCAAGAATATCGCGCTGGACGAGTACGACGTGGAAAACGAAGAGACGGAGATGCGTTTCTGCGCCATCGCCCAGTCATTCAACACGGATGAACTCGCCCAGGCTATGGAAGAAGACGTGGAAGGGATGGTTAGCCCCATCCTCGCAGGCAACTTCAAGGTATATATCGGAAACAGGAGGAGTTACAACAACATAGACAAGGTGTTCAATGATGCCGAAGTGGCCGTGGCGAAAAAATATTTCACTCCCGAGACAACCGCCAGAATCGTACTGACAAGGGAGGAAATGGATAACGGTGTCGCGCTCATCGATATGGGTGCGGGGGTAACCTCGGTCTCAGTGTTCAGCAAAGGAATTCTCAGACATTACGCGTCCATCCCTTTCGGAGGAAATTCCATCTCCGCGGACATCAAGTCGGAATGCGCCTTCAGCGACATCCTGGCAGAGAACATCAAGCTCGCATATGGCAACTGTATGCCTGACAAACTCGCCAATATGAGCGAGAAGATAATCAAAATCGACTATTTCGGCGCGAATCCGGAAAAGGAACTTCCCTTAAGATATCTTTCCGAAATCATAGAGGCCCGGCAGAAGGAGATAATCGAAGCGATGCTCTACGAGATACAGGAAAGCGGATACGCCGATGAACTTCGCAACGGCGTGGTTGTGACCGGTGGTGCGGCCGGAATGACCGATATCCAGAATCTGATAAAGAATCTTTCCGGTTACAACGTCAGGGTGGGTTATTCCCTGCCTGTGTTCTCAGCGGACGTATGCCTGGACAGCAAAAGCCTGGCAGCAACTTCTTGCATCGGTATGATAATGGCCGCAAAAAAAGATATGATATGCAGTTGCATCGAAGACGTCCCCGTCATCCGCAGGCAGACTGAGGAGGAGAAGGGAGCAGAAACGGGGCCGAAAGAGAAAAAACTTGCGGAAGGAGGTTCCGAGGACGGCACATTGTTCGGGGACGGAGGCATAGAAGAGACAGCCAACAAGGAGGCGAAACCGAACAAGAAAGACACGCGGAAAGATGGAACAAAAAAAAATCTCATTTGGAGTAGAGTGAAGACCACCGCAAGCAACCTGTTCGAAACTTTTATAGATGACAAACAATCTACGTTATGACGGACAACTATATTGATTCAATGCTCGACGTCACGCCTCCCGGCTGGAAGAGCGTGAGTTCTATGATTAAGGTTATAGGTGTCGGAGGAGGCGGATGCAACGCCGTCACCTATATGTACGACCAGAAACTCGAAGGATGCACCTTCATCGTCTGCAATACGGATTCGCAGGCGCTCCAGGACAGCGACGTGCCCGTCAAGATACAGATGGGGCGTGGGCTGGGCGCCGGAACGGACCCTTCAGAAGGGCGCAAGGCGGCTCTTGAAAGTCAGGAAGAAATCGAGAGATTGATATTCGACGATGCCACCCAGATGGTTTTCATCACCGCGGGAATGGGAGGAGGAACAGGCACAGGAGCCGCTCCCGTCATCGCGAAGATGGCCAAGGACAGGAAAATCCTGACAGTGGGAGTGGTTACGGTACCTTTCGACAACGAGGGCAACGAATCCCTTTCGAAGGCTATAGACGGAATACACGAGATGGAGAAGAACGTGGATAGCCTTCTCGTGATAAAGAACCAGAAAATCATAGAGGTTTACGGTGACCTCCTCATTCAGGATGCGTTCCCGAAATCCAACGAGGTGCTTATGACAGCCATAAAGTCCATCACTGAAATAATCGCCAGGACGGGATATATCAACGTGGATTTCAAAGATGTCAAGAAGATGATGAGCAACAGCGGTTGCGCCCTGATGGGAAGCGGTTGCGGCACGGGAGAGAACAGGATAAAGGATGCCGTCCACAATGCGTTCCATTCTCCCCTGCTCAATGAATTCGACCTCAAGTCAGCGCGTGACATTCTCCTCAACGTGACCGTGGGCTACAACGACCAGGGTGTACTCGCAAGCCAGTACGAGGAGATTAACGAAGAAATCAAGAAAGTGGCCGGTTCGGCGAATCGCTTCAAGCAGGGCCTCATTTATGACAAGAACCCGGAATTCGGGGACAAGATTGTCATCACTGCAATCGTGACCGGACTCCACTTTTCAGACATCATCGGGCCTGGTGAGGACATCGGCAACTACATAATGATCGACAAGGACTTCAAGTATGTCAAACCCGACCAGAACAGCGGAGAGGTACACATCCCCGGCAGTTACATACCCCACACCAAGATAGGATTCAACACGAAAGAAAACATAAGGACATTCCATTTCGACGGTTCGAATGTACCCGAGCTCATAGTCAAGCCAGGTGACGACAAGAGCCGTCTTGAAAACGAACCGGCAATACGCCGTATAGTGAGAAACGAGAAAAAAGTGTAAAATGGAACGGAAGACAAGAGTAAGATTCGCCCCGTCACCGACGGGACCTCTTCATATAGGCGGAGTTAGAACGGCGTTGTACAATTACCTGTACGCCAAGCAGCGCGGAGGTGATTTCATCCTCAGGATAGAGGATACTGATTCGCACAGATTCGTCCCCGGTGCCGAAGAATACATCATAGAAGCCCTCAGATGGTGCGGCATATACCCCGACGAAGGTGTGGACAGTGAAGGCAGGGTGGTGGAGACCGCCTCCGAAAGACATCCTCACGCCCCTTACCGTCAGAGCCAGAGAAGAAGCATATATCGCAAATATGCAGAACAACTCATCGATGCGGGATATGCATACTACGCATTCGACTCATCCGAAGAACTTGAAGCGGCGAGGAACTCTGCGGAAGCCGGTGGCCAGACCTTCATCTACAATCAGTCAACAAGAAAGCATCTACGCAACTCCCTGACTCTCCCCCAGGAAGAGACCGAAAGGCTGCTGAAGGAGACCACGGACTGGACGATACGCTTCAAGATGCCCGAAGACACTGTCGTGAAGATGGATGACATCATACGCGGACACATCGAAGTGAATACGGACACGCTGGATGACAAGGTGCTCTGGAAAAGAGCCGACGAACTTCCGACATACCATCTTGCCAATATCGTGGACGATCACCTTATGGAAATCACGGAAGTGATACGCGGTGAGGAATGGCTTCCTTCCCTCCCCCTTCACTATATGCTCTACAAGGCGTTCGGCTGGGAGGAGACCCGTCCGCGTTTCGCGCATCTTTCGCTCCTTCTCAAGCCTGTGGGCAACGGAAAGCTCAGCAAGCGCGACGGGGACAAGATGGGATTCCCCGTGTTCCCTCTGGAATGGACAAACCCCGAAGGGGAATCCTCGCACGGATATCGTGAAGACGGTTACTTCCCCGAAGCCTTCATCAATATGCTTGCGATGCTCGGTTGGAACCCGGGAACGGAACAGGAACTTTTCACCCTCGACGGACTCATCAAAGCGTTCTCAATGGAGAAAGTGCAGAAGGCGGGAGCCAAATTCAATCCGGAAAAAGCGAAGTGGTACAACAGGGAATACCTCAGGATGAAGGATGACGAAGAACTCGCGCGCCTGTTTGTCCCGGTTCTTGAAAGACACGGACTGCATGGCATACCGTCCGGATATGTCAGGAAGGTGGTGACCCTCGTCAAGGAACGCGCCACTTTCGTAGAGGATTTCTGGAGCATAGCCCCTTACCTTTTCATAGCGCCGGCCGAATTCGAGGCCTATGGCGTGAAAGCCGGCGCGACAAGTGCAAAGCAGGCTGACCAGAACCGGCCAGCCGACCCGCGTGCCAAGGTGTACGATGACGCAGTAACCGCACCTTTCCTCGCAAAGGACGTGGACAAGTTTTGGAAAGAGGACGTGTGGAAACCGGCCTTCGAGGCTTGCAGACAGGCCATAGACGAAGGCATCGACCTGGAGACGCTCATAAAGGAGAAGGAACTCCCTATGGGAAAAGTGATGAACTGCACGAGGCTCGCGCTTACCGGTGCTGCAAGCGGTCTCGGCATAGCGGAAATCATCTCGCTCATCAGCCCTGAAGAAGCAAAGAAGCGCTGGGAATATGCCACCGGAAGACTCGCATAACATCTTTCCACTCGTACGGAAATCATTTTTGACACTTTTATGAAAATAGGAATCTGTAGTGACCACGCAGGCTTTGAATACAAGGCGAAACTGGCGGGATACCTGCACGGGAAAGGATATGAAGTGGTAGATTTCGGCACCTGCGGACAAGAGAGTTGCGATTACGCGGATTTCGCACATCCCCTCGCCGATGCCGTTGAAAACGGCGGATGCGATGCCGGTATCGCGATGTGCGGTACCGGAAACGGTATGGCGATGACGCTAAACCACCATAAGGGTATACGCGCGGGGCTGGCCTGGAACGCCGCTATCGGAAAGCTCGTAAAGGAACACAACGACGCAAACATACTCGTGATGCCGGCGCGGTTCATCTCCTACAGGATGGCCGTGAGCATCGTCCGGGCATGGCTTGATTCCGCATTCGCCGGAGGACGGCACGAAAGGAGAATAAAGAAAATTCCCGTGTGATGTCCATCTTGCGAGTAAAGAGAGGGCTGGCACTTTCGGACAATATCGAAGACTACCCGGAAGGACTGATATTCCCCATAGACAAACCGTACAGATGGACTTCGGCAGACGTCATACGTAAAATAAAATGGGCCGCCTGCCGGCATTTCCACGACAAAAAGCTGAAAGTGGGCCACGCCGGCACACTTGACCCTCTGGCGACAGGCGTGCTTCTAGTATGTATCGGCAAGGCGACCAAATCGGCCGAAGAACTGCAACGTCACGACAAAGAATACCTCGCAGGCGTGTTGTTCGGAGCGACAACCCCTTCGTATGACCGGGAAAAGGACATCGATCGCAGATATCCCGTCGGGAATGTCAGCAAAGAGCGCGTCGCGAAGGTCCTTGAAGAATTTATCGGGGAACAGGAGCAGGTCGCTCCCCTGTTTTCAGCCAAATCGGTAGACGGAGTACGCGCCTACGAACTTGCCCGTAGAGAATACAAGCTGTCAAAGGGCACCGGATTCGACCACTCCGGAGAGGAACTGCTGTCAAAGCAGATGATAAATGTCCCGAAACTGGAACTTATCGCATTTTACGACAGTCCGCACGAATCGGAGCAGGCCGTCTCGCAAGAAAACAAGTTCAACGACAGGATAAACGTGATTGACACTTCAAGTCTCAAACTTCCTCAGGCCGACATTCTCGTGGAATGCAGCAAAGGCACTTACATCCGTGCGCTTGCCCGCGACATAGGCGAGGCTCTGGACAGCGGTGCGTTCCTGAACTCCCTGCGGAGAACCGCTACCGGGGATTTCCGGGTCGAAGACTGCCTGGACATCGAAGAAGCGATGGCCATTCTTGGCCATACAGCCTGATGCCACCCACGTCTTTGCCTTTGCATTCATTTTTACTATATTTGTGCATAATAGAATTTAATCATTATGGCAAATCCATTTTCTCTGGAAGGAAGGAATGCCTGGATAACCGGCGCTTCATACGGCATAGGATTCAACATAGCCAAGGCATTCGTCGCTGCAGGAATCGACAACATCATTTTCAACGACATCAATGAAGAGGCCCTCCAACGTGGGCTAGCCAATTACAGGGAAGCAGGCATAAGCAACGTGAAGGGATATGTCTGCGACGTCACGGACGAGGCTGCCGTCAAGGCTCTCGTGGATCGCATACACCGTGAAGTCGGAAAGATTGACATTCTGGTCAACAATGCAGGCATCATCAAGCGCATACCGATGCACGAGATGAAAAGGCAGGAGTTTCAGCAGGTCATCGACGTGGATCTGGTGGCACCGTACATCGTTTCTTCGGCGGTCCTGCCGGAAATGATGGAACGCCACGAAGGCAAAATCATCAACATCTGCTCGATGATGAGCGAACTGGGCCGCGAGACGGTCAGCGCCTACGCGGCGGCCAAGGGCGGGCTCAAGATGCTCACCCGTAACATCTGCTCCGAATACGGCGAATACAACATCCAGTGCAACGGCATAGGACCCGGCTACATAGCCACACCGCAAACTGCCCCGCTCCGCGAGAAGCAGCCCGACGGAAGCAAGCATCCGTTCGACAGCTTCATCTGCGCGAAAACCCCGGCGGGACGCTGGCTCGAACCTTCCGAACTCGGCGGCCCGGCAGTGTTCCTGGCATCGCACGCATCCGACGCGGTGAACGGACACATACTCTATGTGGACGGAGGAATATTGGCATACATCGGAAAACAACCGCAATAGTTACTGCAATGGGAAAAATAAACTGCACGGTAAGACAGGCGTCGAGCAACGTGGACGCCAGGTACTATGACACGGAGCGACTCCGCAAAGAGTATCTCGTCGAAGGGCTTATGGTTCCTGATGAGATAAATATGGTGTACTCGATGTTCGACAGGATAATGGCTGGAGGAGCCGTTCCCGTGAAAGAGGAACTGGTTCTCACCGCACCGGACATACTGCGCGCCGAATATTTCACACAACGCAGGGAACTGGGTGTCATCAACGTCGGCGGCGACGGTGTAGTCAAGGTAGGAGACACCGAGTATTCTGTTCCCTTCAAGGAGGCCATCTACATAGGTCGCGGAGACCGCCACGTCAGTTTCCGCAGCCTCGACCCGGCGAGACCCGCACATTTCTATTTCTGTTCAGCCACAGCCCACAGGGAGACAGGTGTGAAACAAGTCAGCCGAAAAGATGCGGTGGTGATGCACCTCGGCTCCCTCGAAGAGAGCAACGAACGCACCATCAACCGACTTCTGGTCAAGGAGGTGGTACCCTGCTGCCAACTGCAGATGGGTATGACCGAACTTGCCCCCGGTTCGACCTGGAACACTATGCCAGCCCACACTCACGATCGCCGTATGGAAGTGTACTTCTATTTCGAACTGCCCGAAGACGCTGCGGTATGTCACTTTATGGGAGAGCCCGAAGAGACCAGGCATATCTGGATGCACAACGAGCAGGCCGTCATCTCCCCGCAATGGAGCATCCATTCGGCCTGCGCCACCCGCAACTACACCTTCATCTGGGCGATGTGCGGTGAGAATGACGACTACAATGATATGGATTGGGTTCCTACCAGCGGACTGAAATGATGAGAAGACTTGCCCCAGCCATAGCAGTCGCTGCGCTCATTCTCATCTCCTGTTCTTCCGGGCAGGAAGAGAAGGTGATGGCACGCTACGTACCGGAACGCGCGGATGACTTCGTGTTCGAAAACGACCTTATATGCGGACGCATCTACGGCAAGGCCCTGGAAGGTGGCCCGACTTCCCCGGGCATAGACATCTGGGTGAAGACTCCGGGGGAACTCGTGGCCGACCGACGCTACCGGGACGAACTTGAAAACGGAAAAAGTTACCACATCGACCACGGGAACGGAAAAGACTGCTACAAAGTGGCTGTAAGCCTCGGCGGAGGGGCCTCGGCCCCCCTGATTGACGGAGAAATCCAGTATCCGGCGACCAATTACCGCGAATGGGAGATATTGGAAAAATCCTCTGATATGATACGGTTCGTCCTCCGCTACCCCGAATGGGAGGCCTGCGGTGTGAGAATATCGCTTGACAAGACTATCACGGTGAAAAGCGGAAGCTATTTCTGCAAGGTGGAGGACCTATACCGTTTCTCCGGTACCGACAGTCTCGAGATAGCGGCCGGAGTGTTCCGCCACCCGGAACAGAATACCATAGAGCGGGAATATACGGGGACCGGCAGCTATGCAATCTGGGAGCACGCATCGGATCAGAGTGCAGAGCCGGAAGACGGTATGATAGGAGTGTCCATATACGTTCCCGGAGCCGATGCCGTCCGTCTCACAGAATCCGGTGACCACGGCCTCTGCATCAGCAAGAAGGCATCCGGAGAGATTTTTACATACTGGTTCGGAAGCTGCTGGAGCAAAGGGGGCATAAGGAGCGCGGAGGAATGGTTCGCTCTGGTCGAAGGGCTGGCCGTGGACGAATGACAGAATCTCATAACCTTTCAAACATCAGATATGGCTTTCATCGACAAAGATTTCATGCTCACGACTGATACAGCGAAGAAGTTGTATCACAAAAGCGCCGAGGGTCTTCCCATCATCGACTACCACTGCCACCTGTCTCCTCAGATGATAGCAGAAGACTGCCGATTCAACGACATCACGGAACTGTGGCTCGGAGGCGACCACTACAAATGGCGCGCGATGAGAGGTAACGGAGTTCCGGAGGAATACGTCACGGGTGCGCGTAGCCCGAAGGAAAAATTCGGAAAATGGGCTGATACCCTGCAACACTCGATGCGCAACCCGCTCTACCACTGGACGCATCTGGAACTGGCAAGAGTGTTCGGCATCGACAAGGTGCTCAACCCTGAGACGGCCGACGAAATCTTTGAGGAGTGCAATGCCAGACTCAAGGCGCCGGAGTTCAACACTCAAGGGCTCATCAGGAAGTTCAATGTCGAAACCGTATGCACCACGGATGACCCTGCTGATGACCTCAGGTGGCACAGGGAAATAGCGGAACATCCTTTCGGGGTAAAAGTCCTTCCGGCCTGGAGACCGGACAAGGCTATGGGCATAGACAACCCGGAGACTTACGGAAAATACGTCACGGCTCTCGGTCAGGCCGCCGGAATAGAGATAAAGACATACCGTGACCTGCTTGATGCGCTCAGGAAACGTCACGAATTCTTCGCTTCGATGGGATGCCGTCTGTCCGACCACGGTATGGACACTTTCCACGCCGCGGAATACACCGGCAAGGAGATTGAAAAAATATTCGGAAAGGCGCTCAAAGGCAGACAGCCGTCAACTGAAGATACAGACAAATTCATAAGCGCCATTCTCCACGATCTGGCAGTGATGGATGCAGAAAGCGGATGGGCGCAGCAGTTCCATATAGGGCCTCTGCGCAACAACAATACGGCGATGTTCAACCGCCTCGGTCCCGACACGGGATACGATGCCATAAACGACCTTCCCTGCGCCGTGGCCGGACACCGTTTCTTCGACAGGCTCGCCCTCGAAGGGAAACTCGCCAAAACCATACTCTACTGCCTCAACCCGAAGGACAACGAAGTGCTTATGGCAATGGCCTACACCTTCAACGACGGCAGTTGCCCTGGCAAGATGCAGTTCGGCTCCGGATGGTGGTTCCTCGACCAGGAAGACGGTATGCGCAAGCAGATGAATGCACTGAGCTCTCTCGGACTGCTCAGCCGATTTGTCGGGATGCTTACCGACTCCCGCAGTTTCATAAGTTACCCGCGACACGAGTACTTCCGCCGCATACTGTGCGACCTGCTGGGGAAGGATATAGAGGAAGGCAAATTGCCAAAGGAAGAGTTGCCGTTCATCCACAAAATGGTAGGAGACATCTCATACCGCAACGCAAAGAATTATTTTAATTTCTAGGATATGACAAAAAGACTTGCATTTTCAATCGCTCTGCTGTCCTGCATCTGTATCGCAGCACCCGCACAGAACGACCTCGACAGGGACTGGGCCGATTTCGGCAGATATGGTGAAGCAAACGCGGAAGTCGCGGAATCCCCGCTCGCCGTACTTATGGGAGACTCCATCACGGACGGATGGTTTTCCAAGGACGGATCCTTCTTCGAGGATGGCACTTTCATCGGCCGCGGAATCTCCGGACAGGTGACAAGCCAGATGCTGGTACGTTTCCGCCGTGATGTCATCGACCTCCACCCGAAATATGTCGTGATACTCGCCGGAATCAACGACATCGCCCTAAATCAGGGCAGGATATCGAAAGAGAACACTCTCGGCAACATAATATCGATGGCGGAGATTGCAAGAGCCAACGGGATAAAGCCCGTGTTCTGCTCCCTGTTCAAGACGGATGCCATCCCCTGGAGGTCCGAAGCAGGCAATCCCACGGAAGACGTGCTCTGGATTAACGAAGGTCTCAAGGCCTACGCCGCCAGCCATCGCATCATCTACATCGACTATGCCGCATCTCTCATACCGGAAGGCGCCGTGAAGATGCCCGAAAACTACTCGAAGGATGGCGTACACCCCACAGTGGAAGCATACAAGGTAATGGAGGATCTTCTTATGGACGCCCTCAGGATAAAAAGGAAATAACAGATGTCCAGAATCATTACACTGGGAGAAATAATGCTCCGCCTCAGTCCCGAAGGCTGCGGACGCTTCATACAGGCTGACAGTTTCCGAATCATCCCCGGAGGAGGCGAAGCCAACGTGGCGGTAAGCCTGGCAAACTACGGACACGACTCATTCTATGTTACCAGACTTCCTTCCCACGAGATAGGTCAGATTGCACTCAACGCATTGCGTAGATACGGCGTCCGCACCGATTTCATTTGTCGCGGAGGCGACCGCATAGGACTTTATTATGCCGAAACAGGCAGTTCGATGAGGCCGTCCAAAGTAATCTATGACCGCGCCCATTCGGCTATGGCGGAAGCCCGCCCGGAAGATTTCGACTTTGATTCCATAATGGAGGGAGCCGACTGGTTCCACTGGTCGGGCATCACCCCGGCAATCTCCGACAGAGCCGCCGAACTGACCAGATTCGCCTGCGAAGCCGCCAGGCGCCACGGACTCACCATATCCGTGGACCTCAACTTCAGGAAGAAACTTTGGTCATCAGAAAAGGCCATATCGGTGATGCGGCCCCTGATGCAGTACGTGGACGTGTGCATAGGCAATGAGGAAGATGCCCATCTGTGCCTCGGATTCAAGCCGGATGCCGACGTGGAAGGAGGCAGAACCGAAGCGGAGGGATACGAAGGCATATTCCGGAAGATGAAGGAAGAATTCGGATTCCGCTACGTCGTTTCCACTTTGCGCGAATCCTATTCGGCTTCACGCAACGGCTGGAAGGCTCTCATATATGACGGGAAAGAATTTTACCTTTCGAAATGCTACGACATAGACCCCGTAACCGACCGTGTCGGGGGTGGAGACTCGTTCGCCGGAGGCCTTATCCACGGGATGCTCAAATATGACGGCGACAGTGCCGCGGCACTTGAATTCGCAGTGGCGGCATCCGCGCTGAAACATACGGTGAACGGGGATTTCAATCTGGTCAGTGAAGAAGAAGTTCTGTCCCTTGTCGCAGGAAACGGCAACGGACGAGTACAGAGATGACTTTTATGAAAAAAATCTCAAAATCGCAAGTGGAGGAGGTTCTGTGCTCCACAGGCCTGGTTCCTGTTTTCTACAACCGGGACGCAGAGACGGGCAAGCGGGTAATGCAGGCCTGTTATGAAGGCGGTGTGAGAGCTTTCGAATTCACCAACCGCGGAGACAAGGCCGAGGAAGTGTTCGGAGAACTGGCCGATTTTGCGGCCGGACTGCCGGGTATGATACTCGGTGCCGGAAGCATATCGTTCGCAAAAGATGCAAGAAAGTTCATCAGTCTGGGAGCATCATTCATCGTCGGCCCCCAATATGTCCCCGGAGTGCAGCGCGTGTGCAGATGGCACAATGTGGAATATATCCCCGGCTGCGGCACCGTCTCGGAAGTGGGGCGCGCCCAGAGGGCCGGATGCGGCATATGCAAACTGTTCCCCGGCGACGTGCTAGGTCCCCGGTTTGTCAAAGGCCTGCTGGCACCCATGCCCTGGAGCCGCCTGATGGTTACCGGCGGCGTAAAGCCCGAAAAAGAGAATCTTGAAACGTGGTTCAAGGCGGGGGTCAGTTGCGTCGGCATAGGCTCCAACCTGTTCCCCAAGGAAGTCATCTCGTCCGGACAATGGGAACGAATCAGTGAATTATGCAGGGAAACTTTAGAAACAATATCACTATACCATGAGTCAAACCGCTAAAAAAACAAATTACAGGTGGATAATATGCGTCCTCCTATTTTTCGCCACCACAGTGAACTATATGGACAGACAGGTGTTGTCTCTCACCTTCGAAGACTTCATACGTCCCGAATTCCATTGGAGCAACAACCACTATGGTACGATTACCGGCATTTTCTCGCTGTTCTATGCGGTGGCAATGCTGTTCGCAGGTTCCTTCATCGACAAGTTGGGAACGAAAAAAGGATACCTCTGGAGCATTGGCATCTGGTCATTCGGCGCCTGCATTCACGCCGTCTGCGGAGTACTGACACAGAAATTTGTCGGAATCGAAGGCGCGCAGGCAATGGCCGCCGTCACCGCAGCCGATACAGTAGCAAAGATAGCTACCATCAGTATGACTATGTTCATAATAGCGCGATGCATTCTCGCGCTTGGTGAGGCCGGGAACTTCCCTGCGGCGATAAAGGCCACAGCCGAATACTTCCCGAAAAAGGATCGCGCGTTCGCGACGTCCATATTCAACGCCGGTTCTACGGTAGGCGCTCTCATAGCGCCGTTCACCATCCCGGTTCTCGCGGCAAGATACGGCTGGGAACTCGCGTTCATCATCATAGGAGCCCTCGGATTCGTCTGGATGGGATTCTGGACCTTCCTGTACAAGAAACCCGACAGAAATCCGCACGTCAATGCCGCCGAACTGTCCTATATCGAGCAGGACAAGGCTGCGGAGGAAGCGGAGAAAGCGGCTGCCGCGGAAGCGGCGAAACGCGAAAAGAGCATCTCCCTCTGGAAATGCTTCACCTACCGCCAGACCTGGGCATTCGCTTTCGGAAAGCTCCTCCCCGACGGCGTGTGGTGGTTCTATCTGTTCTGGATGCCTTCTTTCCTTAAGAACGTGTACGGAATGAACTCGACAGAACCGAGATTTCAGATTGCAATCGGAGCCCTGTACCTGATTGTAATGTTATCCATATTCGGAGGATACCTTCCCACCGTATTCATCGACAAGCAGAAGATGAACCCTTATGCTGGACGTATGAAGGCGATGCTCATATTCGCATTCTTCCCGCTGGTAGCACTTGCCACGCTTCCTCTGGCGCACGTTTCATACTGGATTCCCGTCGTGCTCATAGGTATCGCGGCGGCAGCTCATCAGGCCTGGAGCGCCAACATATTCTCCACAGTGGGTGACATGTTCCCGAAATCCACCATCGCCACCGTCACCGGCATAGGCGGAATGGCCGGAGGACTCGGAAGTTTCTTCATCCAGAAGGGAGCCGGAATGCTGTTTGACGCCAGCGAACGAGGAGGATGGAGTCTGCTCGGCAGCCAGGGCATAGAAGCGGGATATCTGATAATGTTCACTTTCTGTGGCCTTGCCTACCTGTTCAGCTGGATTATGATGAAGATTCTCGTGCCCAAGTACAAACCCATACAATCATAGGTCCCAGGTCCCGTATATCCATTTAGGGTCGGCATATTTCGAATCGCGGATGTCACTGACTTCCGCGATTTGTTTTTGTGACAATTCTATCCTGTCATCTCCGCCGGAAAAGAATTCCTGCAGATAAGACTGCAACTCATCCATAGACCGGAACCCGGGCAGCAGTTCGCGGAGATTGGCCACACGGCTGCGCACGGAAGCCACCCCTTTGCGGTGCAACTTGCTGCCGGGCGTGTCCAAAGCCTTCGTGAGAGTGTCGATATCGACGTCGTACATCAGCGTGCCGTGTATTATGGCGCGGTCACGCCACAGGCGCCTGGCATAACCTGATACTTTTCTTCCGTCCACGAAGATGTCATTACGTCCACCTACCTCCGCCTTCACCCCAAGGCCCCGGAGTGCATCAGCGACTCCAAGGACGATACTCCCGTCCGTCACGGTGGCGGGACCGACGAAACTGTAATTGAGATTCTGCAGGTCGTGATAGACGGCTCCGCCACCGGTGGACCGGCGCACGAGGTCAATGCCGTGAGCCCTGAGATAAGGCAGATTCACCTCCGCATTCTGGTTCTGGTTGACGCCTATTATCACCGAAGAACGGTTGCGCCACAGATAAAAAACGACGTCGTCCGACTGCAGGCGCTCAAGACACCACTCATCGAACGACATATTGAAATACGGGTCGGTGCTGTCATTGACAAGATACCGCATACCGTCGTGAATTACATCTCATTGCCCACTTTGCGCGCGCGGTTGGGCTTGTCAAGGTCAATGCCGAGGGCCAGTCCGATTTCCACCAGGACATTCCAGCCGGCGCAGAGGTCCACGTAGCTCTGAAGGTCACCCGCATCAGGTACGACAACCGTGGTAAAAGGAGTCTGTACGGGAGATATGGCCACAACGTTCACGTTGGCTCCGCCGAACACGGCCTTGTATTTCTCGTATTCGGATTCTATGGGCTCAACCACGAATACTATGTCACCATCCTGCATCACCTCCTCCGGACCGTGAAGGGCATAAGTTCCCTCAAGGAAATCGCTTTTGCGGCGGGTAATCTCGTTGGTCTTGAGCGTCAATTCCTCAGCCACGCCGTCATTCATTCCGGCGAAATAAATGGTGGGCGCCGCACAAGCCCATTCCACTATCTTCGGGTTCACCTTGAGGGTCAACGCCTCCTCCAACTTGCCCGCAAGGGTCCTGACATCCATATCGCGCCCGGCCAGATTGCGGATTATCGACTCATTGTAAAGCACCTGCTCCACCACGCTCTTGGTGGCCGCCACTGCATTTTCCCAACCGCACCTCAGCACGTGCGTGGAAGCGCAGGCCGCCTCGAGAGGAGTTCCTTCGTTGGCAGTCACTCCGAAACGGCGTCCATTGCCGGAAGCCTTCAACTGATTTGCAAGCATAAGCGTCTCCTTCGTGCGTCCGGAATTGGATGCGAGTACGACTGCGTAGTCGTCAAGCTTGTATTCGCAACTCTGATGCGCTCCGTCCGTATGCACCGATTCCCTGATTCCCCAGGTCATAGCCTTGCGTATGGCGTTCTTGGCAGGCATTATACGGCTGGAGCCCTCTCCCGAAAGGAGAAGATGTCCGCATTCCGCGGCGGACTCCGCCACTTTCTTCGAGCAGGCAGGGTCGAAGTTCCTGACCGTGTCAACGGCACCCATCATCTCCTGCACAAGATAAAAGCGGGAGTATCTGTCTTCTTTAAGGTTCATATCTTTATGGTTTAACTGTTTTTCTCCATATTTTCACAGAGCTTGTCAAGAGTGGAAAGGAAATTCCTCAGTTCCTCCTCCCCTATGCCGTCAAGCAGATTTTCAAGCATCGATATGCCCGCCTCCTTGACCTCCTTCTTCATAGCCTGCGCACTGGCGGTGAGTACAAGAGTATTGGAACGCCTGTCCTGAGTGTCGCGCTGGCGCACCACAAGCCCTTTTTTCTCCAATGCATCCACGAATTTCGTGACCGAATTCTTGTCCTTGTGCAGGAGATCGGCCACCTTCTGCTGCGACATCGGCCCGTGATTCCACAGCAAGTCAGTCAGAAGGAGCTGTTCGGGGGTCAGATTGATTCCGCTCTTGCGCAGTACAACCGCCGAATATTGCTTCAACTTACAAGCCGCGATATTGATGTCAACCGCTATTTCCTTGGATAGTAGCATTGGATTACAGTATTAAGACATACAACGCAAATATATCATTTTAGGGTGAAAATGTCAAATCAGGCCGGCATATAAGTTTCCGTTTCGACCGATGCAGCTATTTCTTTGCGGGACAACCCCGCCTGCACCATCACGTTGCCCAGAGCCGTAGCTTCAGCCGGTCCGGCAATTACCGGTATCCCGCAGGCGTCTGCCGTGAGCTGATTGAGCAGCCTGTTCTGTGAACCGCCGCCTATGATGTGCAATGTTTCTATGCTGAACGGGGAGATCTGCTTGAGCAGCTTCAGTGTCAGGGCATATTTCGCCGCAAGGGAGTCATATATGAGTCTGACCATCTGTGCGTCATCCTCCGGAACGGGGACAGAGTGCGAACGGCAATACGCCCCGATGGCAGACGGCATATTCTGCGGAGCTGCGAAGGAAGGGTCATCCGGGTCTATGAGCCGGTGGCATTTCGGGCAAGCCGATGCCATCTCCTGAACGCGTTCATAAGTATATTCGCGCCCCTCCGCGCGCCATTGGGAGAGGCACTGCTCCAGAAGCCACATACCGGTTATGTTCTTCAGCAGGCAATTTGCGCCTCCTACTCCCCCCTCATTGGTAAAGTTGCAGAGCAACATCTCTCCGTTTATCACCGGCGAGTCCGTTTCTATGCCCATAAGACTCCAAGTACCGCTGCTCAGATAGGCAAAATTCTTTCCTATGGCTGGTACGGCCGCTATGGCCGAAGCCGTGTCGTGACCGGCCACGGCTATGACAGGCACGCCGCCGAGCCCTGTCTTCCCGGCCAGTTCCTCTGTAAGTTTCCCTATGCGCGTCCCCGGCATCACCACTTTGGGGAAACGTCTTCGGCAGACGTGGCACTTCCTGAGAATGCTGCGTTCAGGCCGTTTTTTGAAGGGATTCATAAATGCGGAAGTTGACAGCGAGGTATATTCGCACACCTTCTTCCCGGTAAGCATATAAGCCAGAGCATCCGGCATAAAGAGTATTTTGTCCGCATTCTCGAGAGCGCTGCACCCTTCCCTATGCTGGGCAAAAAGCTGGAATACCGTGTTGAAATTCATTATCTGTATGCCCGTGGCCATATAAAGTTCCTCGCGGGGCATCTTCTTGAAAAAGCGTCCGGGAATATCCGCCGTGTATGGGTCGCGGTACGAACGCGGAAGACTGACCGTACCGTCGTCTGCGACACAGGCGAAATCCACCCCCCATGTGTCTATGCCTATCGATTCTATCCTGAGCCCCGCCCCGCCTATTCTGGTCAGTCCGCTCACGATTTCCTCGTAAATCGCATAAATGTTCCAGTAATATTTCCCTCCCATTTCAAGCAGGGGCGTCTTGAAACGATGAACGGTCTGAAGCTCGATGCTGCGGTCCGCTACAGTTGCAAGGATGACACGGCCGCTTGTCGCGCCCATATCAACAGCGATATAGTATTTTGCCATATTATTGAACTTTATTTGAACAATCCGTATATCCGCGCGTCGATGAGAGCCGTTATCGCAGCGAAGTCCTCCTGTCGGTTCTCGAAGTCATAGCGGTCCCCGTCTATCACCAGAATACGGCCCGGATACTCCGCTACCCACTTCTCGTACCTCTCGTTGAGCCCTGAAAGATATTCGAGATTCATACCCTGCTCATACTCCCGCCCGCGCCTGCGTATCCGTTCGACCAGACGCGGCACTGCACAGCGCAGGTAGATAAGCAGGTCAGGATAACGCGCTCTCGCCACCAGGAGTTCGTACAACTGCATATAGGTGTCATAATCCCTCTCGGAAAGATTGCCGAGATCCCTGTTGTTGGCCACAAAGATGTTCACCCCCTCGAAAAGAGTCCGATCCTGGACCACGATGTCCTTCGAAGCCTCCATCTCCATAAGGTCGCGGAAGCGCCTGGCGAGAAAATAAGTTTCCAGATTGAACGACCAGCGGGTAATGTCATTGTAATAATCCTCGAGATACGGATTGTATGTGACGGATTCGTACCTGGGAGTCCACCCGTAATGCTCGGAGAGCATACGTGTCAGAGTTGTCTTTCCGCTTCCTATGTTTCCTGATATACCGATGTACATATCACAAATTTAACATAACTTTTCTTGATTCCGCATTATTAAACCGATTTTGACATGAAATCGTCTTTCCGACGCTGGCGCACTCAAATTGAAAACATTACATAGATATATTGAAAATCAAGGATAATCCACGAATTATTCCTACCTTAGCGGTTGGAAACGGCTGGACAGTTATCCCATAAGCTGAAGACTTGCGGGTATTCCCGGCCTTTCAAAATATGAAGAAATGATTGACATAAAAATATTCCACGTCAACCCCCTGTTCGAACGGACGACCATAGTATGGAACAACGGCGGGAACGGTTTCATACTCGACCCCGGATTCCAGAAAGACAAGCGGGACAAGGTATTCGCTTTCATCGAAGAGAAAGGCATCAAGCCCCTCGCCGTTCTGCTGACCCACGCACATTTCGACCACATCTATGGGGTCAGGGACTGTGTGGAGCGCTACGGCATCCCCGTCTATATGCACCCGGACGAACAGATTGTCATCGACAATGCCGAACCGTTCGCGGCAGGATGCAATATGCCAGCACCAGACACTTCGTGGGACACCATCCCGGTTAAGGAAGGCGACCGTCTGGACATAGGCGGCATCGGACTTGAAGTCATCGAGACTCCAGGACATTCGCCTGGAAGCGTCTGCTACTATTGCGCCGACGGGAAACACTTGTTCAGTGGAGATACGCTCTTCGCCGGTTCCATCGGAAAGACGAGCCACAGCTTCGGAGACTACGACAAGGAAATCGTGGCGATAATGGAAAAGCTGATGCTCCTCGACGGGGACGTAAAGGTGCATCCGGGACACGGTGCGGGTACCACCATAGGATTCGAGAGAGTTAACAATCCGTTTCTCCAGCCGTTCAACGAAATCGACCCCGAAACGGGGGCAGTGGACGGAAACATTGTTCAGTAGAGATGTCTGACGGTGATTTGATACGGATTTGCGGAGCGAAAGCCAACAACCTCAAAAACGTCGACGTGGATATTCCGCGGAACCGGCTCGTGGTCATAACGGGGCTGAGCGGCAGCGGCAAATCGTCCCTCGCATTCGACACCATATATGCAGAAGGCCAGAGGCGCTATATGAACACGCTCTCACCCTATGCAAAGCATTTCGTAGGCATATTGGAAAAGCCTCAGGTGGAGAGCATAGACGGTCTGAGCCCCGTCATAGCCATAGAGCAGAAAACGACGGGCCGCAACCCCCGCTCCACGGTCGGGACCATCACCGAAGTGTATGATTTCCTTCGTCTGCTCTACGCGAGAGTGGCCAAAGCATACTCGCCTGCCACAGGCAGGGAAATGGTCAGATACTCCCGCGAACAGATAGTCTCACTGATAATGGAGACCTTCAAGGGGAGGAAATGTCTCCTGCTTGCCCCTCTCGTCCGTGGCAGAAAAGGCCACTACCGGGAGCTGTTCGAACAGATGCGCAAAAAGGGCTACACCCTGATACGCATAGACGGAAAGGTGGAGAACCTCGCCGACATCGAATCGCTGGACCGTTACAAACCGCATTTCATAGAACTTGTCGTCGACAGGCTCAAGCCCGGGGATGGGGACGGGAGGAGAATCGCGGACTCCGTATCTTCGGCTATGGATACAGGAAAGGGTTCCATAGCGATAATCGACAATGAGACGGGCGAGATTCATCACTATTCCAGACATCTGGTGGACTCGGAAAGCGGAGTCTCCCTCCAGGAACCGGCACCGCACTCCTTCTCTTTCAATTCTCCGGAAGGCTACTGCCCGCACTGCAAGGGGCTCGGAATGATTGTGGATATCAATCCCGACACCATCATCCCCGACAAGAAAAAGAGCATAGCGGACGGAGGCATAAAGCCTTTGGGCAAAATCAGGGAGAACAAGAGATTCGACGTCATCCGCTCCATCTCCAGGAAATACGGATTCTCTCTCTACGAACCCATCGAAGACCTGCCCGACGAAGTCGTATCGCTACTCATATACGGTTCGGACGAAATGTTCCGCATAGGAGAAGGCGCCCTGTCGGAAATGGTCTCGTACTCCGGTGTGACAGATGAGATAGCAGACAGGATTACCTGTCCCGTCTGCGGAGGAAGCAGGCTCAGTGAATACGCCACCTACTTCAAGATAGACGGCCGTACCATACGGGAAGTATCCTCGATGGAATTCAGAGACCTCCTTCCGTGGCTGGAAGGACTTCGCTATAAATTGGACAAGAGGCAGAAAATCATAGCGGTGGACATACTCAAGGAACTTACTGAAAGGGTGAATTTCCTAATCGGAGTCGGGCTGGACTACCTGACCCTCGACAGACCTACGGCCTCCCTTTCCGGAGGAGAGAGCCAGAGGATAAGGCTGGCCACCCAAATCGGTTCGAAACTCGTGAACGTCCTCTATATCCTGGACGAACCTTCAATCGGACTGCATCAGCGGGACAACAGGAAACTCATATCGTCCCTCAAAACGCTCCGTGATGAAGGAAATTCGGTGATAGTGGTGGAACACGATGCCGAAACGATGAACTCCGCCGACTGGATAATAGACGTCGGTCCCGGTGCCGGGGAATTGGGCGGGAGTATATGCTACAACGGCCCCGCCGGAGGCGTCACTGAAGGGAAGACGAAGCCCGAGTCCGTCACCCTCGACTATTTGGAAGGAAGGAAAAGCATACCAGTGCCAGTCTTCCGCGGGAAGGGGAATGGGAAACGACTGATTCTCCGAGGAGCACGCGGCAACAATCTCAAGGGCATAGACGCCATTTTCCCCCTCGGCACTTTCATAGGCATAAGCGGGGTCAGCGGCAGCGGAAAATCGTCCCTAATCAGCGACACGCTTATGCCTGCCATCAAGAACAGACTATACCGATCCGAGCTCAAGCCCCTTCCTTTCGACTCCATTGAAGGCGTGGAGCATATAGACAAACTCATAGAGATAGACCAGAGTCCCATCGGCCGTTCGCCCCGCAGCAACCCCGCCACCTTCACCGGAGTGTTTTCCGACATACGCGAACTGTTCGAAAATACGCCTGATTCCAAGGTCCGCGGATTCGAAGCCGGAAGGTTCTCGTTCAACGTCAAGGGGGGCAGATGCGAAGAATGCAAGGGTGCGGGCATCAAGTTGGTGGAAATGAATTTCCTCCCTTCGATCAACGTAGTGTGCGAAGCCTGCCGTGGCAAGCGTTACAAGGAAGACACGCTTGAGGTCAGATACAAGGGAAAGAACATAAGCGACGTACTGGAAATGTCTATTTCCGAAGCATACGAATTCTTCAGACCCGTGCCGAAAATAGCGCAGAAACTCGGGGCGTTGGTTGATGTGGGGCTCGGATACGTCAGACTCGGACAGTCCTCTGTCACCCTGTCCGGTGGAGAGAGTCAGCGTATGAAACTGGCGGCGGAGCTGTTCCGCAAAGCCACGGGAAGCACCCTCTACATCCTCGACGAACCGACCACAGGCCTTCATTTTGAAGACATAAACGTACTGCTCGGTGTCCTCCGGAGACTCGTGGACCAGGGCAATACCGTCATAATCATCGAGCACAACCTAGACATACTCAAATCGGTGGACTACATCATCGATATGGGGCCGGAAGGCGGTGGAGCGGGGGGCAGGATAATCTCTGAAGGAACCCCCGAAACAGTCGCGGACGACCCCGAATCCATTACCGGAATTTATCTGAAAGACATATTGCAATGACAAGAATCGAAGCAGCCATACAGGAATACCGCGCGTGGTGCCTGGCTATGAACATCACCAATCTCGAAGATCTGGACACAGCCATAAAGGCGGGACGCGGAATCGAACTCATCAACCTCTGCGAAGCCAGACAGGAGCGCCAATATGCCGGGATAGCCAACCAGATTTACTGGAACCGGGACAGTCACAGGATTGTGATGATGTCGGGGCCATCGTCGAGCGGAAAGACTTCCAGCGCGCTCAGGATAGCGCAGCAATGCCGCGTCGTGGGGCTCACGCCCAAAGTCATAGAGTTGGACAACTACTTCGTCAACAGGGAGGACACCCCCAAGGACGAGAACGGGGAATACGATTTCGAGGCCCTCGGTGCGATGGACATCGACCTGCTTGGCAGACAACTAGGCCAGCTTCTCGCCGGAAAGACGGTTGAATTGCCGAAATACGATTTCATAAAGGGCCGCAAGGTGCCGAGCGGCAGAACGATGACACTTGAAAAGAACGATATCCTGATGATGGAAGGCATACACGCGCTCAATCCGGCACTGACCCCCGCCATCGACAGAAGCAATATTTTCACCATCTACATCTCCGCCCTCACTTCACTGCCCGGAGGGGAGAAGGTGCACGGCACCACTGCGACCAAGAGACTCCTTCGCCGCATAGTCAGGGACAACCGCACCAGAGGCATTTCCCCGGAAGACACCTTGATGAGATGGCCAAGCGTCAGAGCAGGCGAAGAAAAGAACATTTTCCCTTTCGAGGGAAATGCGGAGACCGTGTTCAATTCCACCACGCTCTATGACATTCCACTTCTGAAATACTATGCTGCACCGCTTCTCGAAAGCATAGCCGAATCCTCACCCGTCTATGAAAGGGCCCGCGAGGTAATTGACCTGCTTGACAGGGTGACGGCTCTCAAGCCTGCGGAAATAGCTGCGGTACCTCCCACCTCCATAATGAGGGAATTCATCGGCGGACAGACACTCTGAGGATTATGTGGATATGGATGGCGATAGGCTCGGCCGTGCTGCTGGGTCTCTATGACGTGGCAAAGAAGATGGCCCTGCGCAGGAATGACGTTCTCAACGTGCTCCTGTACGCCACAGCGTTCACTGCTCTTTTTCTGTCCCCTTTCCTGAGCGGAGGTCCCGTCTCCTGGCATCTGATGCTTGTGCTGAAGGCCGTCCTTGTGACAGCATCCTGGATCAGCGGACTCGCCGCACTGAAGACACTGCCGCTTACCACCGTGTCCACCATCAAGGCATTCAGGCCCGTGCTGGTGCTTCTATTCTCCATCATCATTTTCTCCGAGACGCTCAACGCAGCGCAATGGACAGGATGCACGCTTGCGGCATTATCAATGTTTATGCTGAGCAAGGCAAGCAGGCAGGAAGGCATCGACTGGAGCACAGACAGGGGTGTGCTCCTTATGGCCGTCTCCGTACTGACGGGAGTGGCAAGCGCGCTCTACGACAAGCACATCCTCTCTTTTATGGAGCCCCTCTTCGTCCAAAGTTGGTGCAACGTCTATATCACCGCGCTGCTCGCCATAACCGTCGTCCTCCGTCCTCTTCGCGGAAAGGAGAATGCGCACGCTTTCAAGTGGGACTGGTGGATTCCCGTCATAGCCGCACTCATAACGGTAGCGGATTTTCTGTATTTCTCCGCCGTGCACCGCGCTGACGCGCTTCTTTCGGTCATTTCAATGCTCCGTCGCGGCAGTGTCATAGTCACGTTCGCCTGCGGAGCGGTGCTGTTCAATGAACACAACATACGAAGGAAGACCATCTCGCTGTTCGTGATGATGACAGGGATGGTCTTCATAATATGCGGCTCGATATAGTCTATTTCTCGAAAGTATAAGTCCCCGCAGCGTATTCCGCAGATTCTGTTTCCCCCGGCAGGGTAATGGAAGCCGACGCGCCTTCAGGGATTGTCACGTTCCATATCCACTTGTCCCCTTCGTATTTCCACGAACTTCTGACAATGCCGGCCGCGGAACGGTATTCCGCATCGAGGAAGCCGAGTCTTCTATCCGGGACAGGCTTCATTATGATGTGTCTGAATCCGGGCTTGTCCACGTCTGCGGCAATGCCGGCGGCGGTCTCCCATATCCATTCGCAGACTGCCCCGTAAGCGTAGTGGTTGAAACTGTTCATCCCACTTGACGCAAGGCCCTCCTCGAGAGTATAGCTGTTCCACCGCTCCCATATCGTGGTGGCTCCGTTGTCAATGGAATAAATCCAACTGGGATTCTTGCGCTGGAAAAGAAGTTCGTACGCTATGTCAGCCATACCGTTTTCCGTGAGAGTGGACATAAGGATGGAGGTGCCCAGAAAACCTGTCTGGAGACAGCTGCCGTGGGCGGCAAAATTGGCGCGCAGTCCGGAAATCATATTCTCCTTGGCTTTGCCCTCCACGAGCGAATTTCTCAATGCGAAAAGCGCCGGTGTCTGCATAGTGTTGAGTATCTTTGTCTTGAAACGACCGTCTTCCGTCAGGAAACGCTTGCGGAGATATTCCACGGCCTCATTGGCCATCTTTTCGTATTTCACGGCATCACGCCCGGTGGCACGGGCCATATCACGCATCATTGCGGCATCGATAGCCCAATAGGACGCGCTCAGGTAGTTCCAATACTCCACAGCTTCACGGCGGGGGCCGTTGTCTCCATCGAAGGCACTCCCGCTACAACTTTCCAGAGGCTCGTAACTGAGCCAGTCGGCCCATTGGTAATTGCTGTTGAGTTCCTTGAGAACGTTGTGGTCGTATTTGCTGCCGTTGACAAGAGACATATAGCGTTCCATAGAAGCCCAGCACTCGTCGACAATTGAAGCGTCGTCGAACTGCTTCCATACGGTCCACGGAACGATGATGCCCGCATCGGCCCATCCCAAACGCATCATATCTCCTTCATTCGCACCGTATTGAGCAAACGGTGCCACTCCGGGATACGCCCCGATCGGGTTTTGGCTGTCCCGCACGTCACGCATCCATTTGTGAAAGAAGCGGGATGTGTTGGCGAAGAAGGTGCCCGTCTCCGCGAACACCTGCGTGTCGGCCATCCATCCCAGACGTTCGTTGCGCTGGGGACAATCTGTCGGAACAGAGAGGTAATTGGAGCGCTGCCCCCATACTGTATTGGATATCAGCTTGTTGACCAGTTCGTTTCCGGTAGTGAGAGTGCCGCTCTCCATTTCTGCGGATATGGACGTCACGGGCACGGATTTGATATCCTCTATGACAAGTTCGTCCGTTGATGTGACGGATACCAGCCGGTATCCGAAGAAAGTGAGCCTCGGGCGGAAAGACACATTCCCCTTCTGAGCGGCGAAAGTGTATTCGAGACGCATACCCTCGTCGGGAATGCGGAGATTGCGGCGGTGAACACTCCCTTCCGGACCGTCCATCCCGCGCTCTTCCGAACCGTTGCCGTCATTGAGAAGTTCACCGGGAAGACAGGTCATCCTGGTTCCTTCCGCAGCGCGGAACACGAATGAAGGCACACCGGCACAGTTTTGCCCGAAATCCACTACAAGAGTCTCCCCTGGTTTCACCGTCAGAGGTTCTCCTGGGGCGAATTCCTTTTTCACCTTCACGCGTCCGTACTCACCTTCGCGCCCGTTCTCGACTCCCTCCCATATATAAGCCTGCACGGGCAAAAGGGCTATGTCATCGCGAAAATATATTTCAGCCCCATCCGAAGGTACAATTTCACCGCAGAATTCGGTATTTTCCTCGGGAGCGGAAAGCAGTTCCGGGGTCTCGTAACCCTGATTGACACGCGCATCATACTCTTCTCCGTCAAAAATGGCGGAATGCCGTACCGGACCGGCTATTCCGGCCAGCCAACGGTCAGTGTCAGTGCCTATGAGTTCCTTGCTGCCATCGGCATAAGTAAGTTCCAACACGCTGCGGAACGCGCACTTGAGACCTACCATTCCGGCGTGGCCGCCCGGCGTCGAAATCTTGTCCGCCCACCAGCCGGGAGTGACCTGCGCGGAGAATACGTTTTCATCGCCCGCCCGTTTGCTTATGGCATCTGTAACGTCGTAGGTAAAGGAAATCTTAGTCTTCTCGCAATGGGTGAAACCGGGTTTGAGAATCTCATCCCCGACAATTTTGCCGTTGACGTAGATGTCATACACTCCGAGTGCTGTGGTCATCCACTTCGCCGATGAGACTTTCCGGCCGTTGCGGACGGTCACGAGAAACCAGTTGGCGCCATCCGCCGCCCGACTTCCGTCTTCGACCGTATCGGTCATCACCTGAAAATTCAGCTCTCCGGAGCGTCCACTACCGAAATCCATTTAGAACTGTTCCAGGCCGTGTCATCCAGAGCGGCTGCACGTTTCCCGACATTGCCGTCAGCCGAAACGCAGCAGGAGACAGCCGCAAGCGCCACAAAAGCGGTGGCCGCAAATCCGTAAAAAAACTTGTTCATCGACATTTATAGTTCCTTAATTTTAATATTACGATAATATACCCTGTCAGAGTGGTCCTGCAGAAGGATGTGCCCGCTTTCGAAGTTACCGAAGCCTTCCCGTTCGGAAAACTTGCTATACTTTACAAGAGCATTGAATTCCTGAGTATTGCGCTCATATTCCACCACCCTGGTCCCGTTCAGCCAATGCTCGACGTGATTACCTCTGACAATCACCCACGCAGTGTTCCAGTCATACAGGTGGAACAGACCTTCCGGCTTGTCTGCCCGGATAAGGTCGTAAAGCGAGCCGGCTGTACGATTCCCGGCCACTCCGAGCAGAGCATCGTGGTGTTTCGTGTCATCCAGTACCTGAAATTCGCATCCGATTGAAGGGTCGTCATAGGTGCCGGGGTTGATGAAATACTTTATGCCGCCGTTGGCTCCTTCCGTCAGTTTGAAATCCACGGAGAGCCAGAAATCCTTGAATCTGTCCACCGTAATGATATCACCGCCGCGCTGCGAGCCCTCCGGATTGGCAACAAGTACGCCATCCTCCACAGCCCATCCGCTCTCGGGGAAAGATTCATCACTCACGCTTCTCCAGGCGTCAAGGCCCGTACCGTCGAAGAGAGTCTTCCATCCTTTCCCGTCATCTGCGGGAGCCTCTGCAGTCTTCCCTGTCGCGTGGCCGGAGAGCGGCAATTCCTTGATGAGAATGTTGCGATAGAAAACTTCGTTGCCGTGCTCCTGAAGAAGAATGTGTCCCTTGGGATGATTGCCGAAATTTTTCCAGTTCCTGTATTTGCTGCAAGCTACCAAGGCATTGAATTCTTGAGTATTGCGTTCATACTCCACCACCTTTACACCATTGAGCCAGTGTTCGACGTGGTCGCCCTCCACTTTCACCCAGGCCGTATTCCACTTTCCTGCCTGATACCAGGCGTCGCTCTTGTCGGAAGTGATGAGGTCATACAAGGAGCCCAGAGTGCGGTTGCCCGCAGTGCCCAATTTGGCGTCCGGGTGATGAAGGTCATCGAGAATCTGAAATTCACACCCTATGGCCGAAGCATCCGAACCGGCGTCATATAAATCGGGGCGTACGAAATACTTGATGCCGCTGTTGGCTCCTTCAGTGATACGGAAATCCACGGAGAGCCAGAAATTCCCGTACTGGTCCACGGTGATGATGTCTCCGCCGTGAGTGGACTCGGCTCCTCCATTCTCCCATACTCTGAGCATACCGTTTTCAAGACTCCAGCCTTCCTTGGGGAAACTATCACCCCTCGCGCTCCGCCACCCTTCGGTTGTCTTTCCGTCGAAAAGGAGTTTCCACCCTTCTTCCTTCTGCCTTTCAGAAAGCGTGTTGGTCATACGGTTCAGCTGGTGCACGGACGTACGCGTCTCGGAAAGGTGAGCGTCCACATCTTCGGTGCAGATACGTATATTCTTGAAATACACCTTTTTCCCATCCCACGATTCATCCATAACCTGATGGACCTGAAGTGCTATGGAGCCCTCGTCATACAAGTCCGAGATAACGTCGGCGCACTCGATTCCGTTGACGAAGGTCACGATACGATTCCCCGACACTTCGATGCGTCCCTTGTTCCATCCGTCGTATTTCTGTGCATAGCGCGCCGGAGCGTTGAACGTCAGAGGATATATCCAATTGAGCTTGTCGTCGTGGATTCCTCCGCCAAAGCCGCGCAAGGGGTCACTCTCTATCTCGAAATGATAGGCATCTAGGGATTCGCCGTCCTGCGAGGCACGGAACTGCACTCCCGAATTTACGCCCTCGGATTTGTACTCGAACTCGAGTATGAAATCGGAATACGTGTCATCCGTGCACAGGAAAGCGTGACCTTTGCCCGTATCAAGATGATACGTTCCCGTGATGCAACCGTCTTCCACCGCAAAGATGCCGTCACCTCCGAGCTGATGCCATCCCAGAAGGTCCTTCCCGTTGAAAAGCGGGGTCCACTGCGGTTCGTTGCAGCCGACAAGAGCGACAAGCGCCAGAATCAGGGAAAAATGATTTTTTTTCATCGTGTTATATATTGTTATAGTTGTCTGTCTGTTTGAACTGTCGAACGGCATCCCATCGCTTCCCTAAGCGCATCGTCATAGCGCAAGCGCACCTTGATGCCAGCCTTCTGGAAATAATAGCGGACAGCAATCTCTTCCTCCAGAAGAGAGATTATGTCCCGCTTGTTGAGACGGAGCATCTGCTCCTTATCCATATCCAGGGCCTCTTTCAGCGCATCCAGTTGCGCTTTCATCGACTCGGCGAAACCGTCTTCCTCCAATTCCTGCTTCATTTCGTCGAAAAAGGTGCGGGCCCCCGAACGCGAATCAAAATCCTTTTCCTTTGCGAAAGCGATGAAATCCTCGAAATCGGCATCGGAGAAATGAAAATCGTCCAGAGCCGGAATGGTTGCGTGACCGGCCACGAACTTGAGCGTGTACTGCTCAATTATTCCATATCCCACAAGGGCATAGACTATGCGGCTGTATCTGTGCGACTTTATCTCAATGTCGGGCGTGATGCCTCCGCCGTCCCTCACTATCCTGCCTCCCACAGTACGGAATTCGTGTGTGAGGGTATCAGGGATATGCCCTACACTGCCGTCTTCGTTGCGATGCGCATAATCGATTGCCTGCACGCAACGCCCGCTCGGAGTGTAGTACTTGGCCGTCGTCACCTTGAGCACGCCGTTGTATGGAAGGGGACGCATTCCCTGTACAAGTCCCTTGCCGTAGGTCCTCTTCCCCACTATCACCGCCCTGTCATAATCCTGCAAGGCTCCGGATACGATTTCTGACGATGACGCGGTAGAAGAATTGACCATCACTATGAGAGGAAGTTCCGTATCAACCGGCTCGTTCACCGTCTTCATCACACTCTCTCCGTCCTTTCCACGGGAAGTCACGACGACGGATCCCCGCGGCACGAACAAAGAGACAATGCCGACGGCCTCATTGAGAAGACCGCCCCCGTTGTCGCGAAGGTCGAGTATCAGACGCTTCATTCCCTTCGACTTGAGGTCAATCACCGCCTCGCGCAAGTCCTTGGACACGTTCTCCGTGAATCCGCTCTGGAGTATGTAGCCTGTGGTGTCATCCACCATCGCAGCATATTCTATGTCGGGCAGATGTATACGCTCCCTGGTGACACTGATTTCCACCGTGTCCCCGCTCCTGAGCTTCTTCACCTTGAACACGACATCAGTCCCCGGCTTGCCCTTCATTCTCTCGCTGCACTCCTTGCTGGTGAGTCCGTGTGTCGTCGAACCGTCTATTTCTAGAATTTCATCCCCGCATTGAAGCGAAGCGCGTGCAGCCGGAGAATTTTCATACGGCTCGTTGATGATGACGTTACCGGCCAGATCCGGCTTATATATGATGGCACCGATGCCTCCGTAAGTCTTGGCAAGCATCATCTGCATATCATCGTTCTCCTCTTCCGGGATATAGACGGTGTACGGGTCCAGACTTTCGAGCATGGCATCCACACCGGCCCGCTCAATCCTGTCAATCGGAAGCGAATCAACGTACGACGCATTCAATTCCTTGATGAGAGCGTTTTGTATTTCGGTCCATTTGCCTAACCTGAAACTCTGCGACTGCGAGGAAAGCGGAACGGACAGCGACACGGCTGCCGCGAACGCAATGACAAATCTGATTTTCATATTCATAACTCACAAAAATAATAAAATTTATACCTTTGTAAAAGTATGGAACTTATATTTGCAACATCAAACAAAGGAAAACTCCGCGAAGCCTCGGAAATACTCGGCGAAGGTTACCGGTTGCTTTGTCCCGCCGACCTTGGCATCACTGAAGAAATCCCTGAAACCGGAGACACTCTTGAAGCAAATTCCTTGCAAAAGGCGCGGTATGTCTTCGAAAAATGCGGGCGCGACTGTTTCGCAGATGACACGGGGCTGGAAGTGGATGCCCTCGGAGGGGCTCCGGGAGTGCATTCTGCCAGATACGCGACGGACGGGCACGATTTCGAAGCCAACATAGACAAACTTCTCGCGGAGTTGGGAAAACACCCGGGAGAGCCGCGCACTGCAAGATTCAGATGCGTGGTGACACTCATCCACAAGGGCGGGACCCACACCTTCGAAGGGAAAGTGGAAGGCCGTATCGCCACGGAAAGGCGGGGAAACGAAGGATTCGGCTACGATTCCGTATTCATCCCCGACGAACTGGACGGGAGCACTTTCGGGGAGGTCCACGAAGGAAAGAACCTCATCTCACACAGAGGCCGGTCGCTAAGGGCCCTGGCCCGCTGGCTGAAAGAGAACGGATAGAAGGAAATGACGCACACCGCAGAACTGATTGTACTGAACCTGACGAAAATAAAGGACTCCGCCGCGGTCGTCCACTGCCTCAGCGGAAAATGGGGGCGCAGAAGTTTCATAGTCAGCACGGGTAAAACGTCCCCGATATCCCTTTTCCTACCTCTCAATATCATAGAAGCCGAAGTCATCGAAAACAAGAGGTCTGACCTGTGGAGGATTCGCAACATCAAGGCGGCAGAGCCATTGTCCGGCATAAGAGGGAGCATCGCCAGAAACGCCATGACCCTTTTCATAAGCGAAGTCCTGTTCCGTTTCCTGAAAGAGGGCCAATCGGACAACGGGCTGTACCTGTGGTGCCGCAAGAGCATATTGTGCCTTGACTCGCTTGAGCGTGGATACGCCAGTTTTCATCTACGTTTTCTGGTGGAACTGGCCGGAATACTCGGATTCGCTCCTTCGGCAGGAGAGCTCGCACCCTTCGATGAAAGATACGGGGACGAATTGAAAATCCTATGCGAAGGAACCCTTGCCGAAGCGCTCGCCCTTCCTCTTACCGGAAAGGACAGGAACGAGATAGCCGGCATACTGCTCCGTTACCTGTCTTATCACACCGAGTCCGATGTCTGTATAAAGTCCCTGAAGGTCCTCAGGGAACTATTCATCTGAATTATACGACCGGCTCGCTCAGGGGTGCCACACGAAGGTCTCGCCCGGTAAAGTCTGCTTCACAAACGGCTCCGCCTGTCCCGGCAGCGCGATGGAGAGTTCACCTCCCTTTTCGGAAAACACCTCTATTCGCCGGACCTCACCCTCCGCCATATCTGCAGACACTATGAAAGCGCCGCGGGCGCGGAGTCTGTTGAAACTCACATCCTTCCACGAGGACGGTATGGCGGGGAAAACCCTTATGGTACCGTCCTGGCTCTGGAGAAGCATCTGCTGCACCCCTGAAGCGAAAGCGAAATTGCCCTCAAGGGTGAACGGTCTGTAGGTGAATTGCGACTTGCCGCTGCAGGTCTGGTCACCGTTGGCGTGAAAAGTGTTAGGGAGACAGAAGCACTGTGCAAATATGCGCAACGCCTCCGCCGCGCCCTCTCCGTCTCTGGCGCGGGCTTTGAGGTTCGCCAGCCAGGAATAACTGTACCCTGTCCACCAGTCCGTACCGTTGCGGTCTATGCAATCCAGAGTCCCCTTGATTATGCGCTGCGATTCCTCACCGTCGTTCCAGTCAATGAGAGCGAGCGGGAAGATGGACAGTGCGTGCGAGAAATGACGGTGTGATTCATTGTAGGGAAAGCCTGGAGCGAAGGTGAGCGCGTCATCACAGATATCAAAAGGCTGCATTTCCGCCAGGCGGGAGGCCCATTCCGAAGCATCGTCAGCAAATCCGAGCGCCCCGGCCATCTCCGATGCCGCCCCGAAGATAAAGCGCATCAGTGCGAGGTCATAGTTGGTCATCACGCGGAACCAGGCTTTCAGAGAATTGTTGTAAATCTCGGGGCTGGTACTCAATGGCAACACCCTGTGTCCGGTCTCGTCTATATACGAAAGCTGCTTGAGTGCCGTGGCCACCTCGGACACGAACGGATAAGCTCTTTCCTCCAGAAACTTGTCATCGGCCGAATACTTCCAATGCAGATAGAAATGCTGGGCCACCCAGGCCGCCGTCGTGGGCGAGAGCGAATACTGGGGCCATCCTCCCATCGGACGCCCGTCCAACGTGCAGACTCCCGGTACGAGCAGACCGTCCACCTCGAAGAAGTCACGCGCAAACTCCCTGAATGCCTCCCTGTTGTCCCAAAGAAAATCGAGGAAAGCCTCTCCTTCCGAAAGATGATTGCCTGTGTAAACGGGCCAGTAACTCAACTGGGTGTTGAGGTCATTGTGATAATCCCCTTTCCATGGAGGAAGAAGTCCGTTGTCGGCCGTCCATACGGCCTGAAGCGAAATGGGTCTGGAGCCCTTCCGACTCGTGGAGCCGAGTTTGTAGATTTCGCTGTCATACTGACGCTGGATGACTGAGTCCGGAACGCTGACCGAAGAAGCGGTCCGGAACTGTTGCCAGAATGCGGAATGGCTTCTGAAATCCTTTTCAGGCCCGCGCATCATCGCCTTGTCCACCTGCCGTACGGCATCGTTGCCTTTTATGCTTGTGCTCACGCTCCATACGCCCGACAAAGCGTCTCCCCTGCGTTTCCATCTGAGGGCGACGTCATAACTGAAATCGCCCCAGCCCTTCTGATGATAGACCATACTCCCGTCGTCTTCCTCCACCGGCCCCTGCCCGTAGCCCAGAGCCATCAGTTCGTTCGTATGAACTCCGGCATCGTCACCGTCCGAATGTTCGGAATACTTCGGGGGAATCAGGCAGGGACGGAAATCCTCATCTTTCACGCCTCTGAACACGAACCATCCCACCGGCGCCGAAGCGTCCACGAAAGTCTCGAGCATTGCTCCGCTGTCCCATACCACGCGGCAGAGCGCGTCATTGAGCAGCAGTCTCACCGAAACGACCTTTCCCAACGAAGATGACGGAAATTCCAATGCCGCGCAAGAGATTTTCGCGGGAGCCGCCACCTCACTGTAGGTTCTGTCGAACACATCCCATATCGCCTGCGTATCACCCTCACGGACACGCTCCTGAAGCCATTTGTAGCGAAATCTGGTGCTGTCAAGAAATTCCTCCGTGGGACGCAGATCCCAGAGGTCGTAATGGTCAAGGGAGAATCTCAGGTTGTCCCCGTGCTGCCAGACCAGCTGGCCCAGTTCGGCATTACCCAGAGGTACAGCCTCGTCCCACACCTGCGCGAGTCTGTCATAGACAAGGTCACTGGCACTCTCCCCGGCGGGGAAAGCATTGCGGCCTGCGCGACAGCTTCCGAAACAGAAAGCCAGAATGGCGAAGGGCAGAAACGACCTTGCGATATGCCGTGCATCTGTCATACTTCGCGATAATTAGAGATTGTTCTTGAAACGTAGTTCGACAATCATATCTGGAGTGTCCTCCGCCGGCTTCGGAAGAGTCAGCACTATGCCCTCCTTATATTGCGACGCCTTCACGGGCCCGCTTCCGTCGAAAAGTCCCGCGCTGACGAGTTTGTTGCCGGTCAGGGGGAGAAATATGGTATCTTCGTGATTGAGAACGTGGACATAGAGGACATCGGCCTTCTGAGTCGTAACACCCCAGGACTGCTCCGGGATGCAACCGCCCTGGGTTGCGTATATGGTCTCGCCGTACCTATCCATCCACACGCCTATCTTCTCCAGCAGTTCAAGACCCTTTTCCGGTATGCTCCCGTCAGGACGGGGACCTATGTTGAGAAGGAGGTTCGCGCCCTTCCCCGCGCTTCTCGCTATGAGACCGACTATCTCCGACAGAGGCTTGTAATCGCCGTCCTTGCAGATGTCGTAACCCCAGGACGCGCCCAATATGTCACAAGTCTCAAGCGGAAGGGACGTAATCTTCTGCCCTGCAGAGAATCCGGACTTGTTCTCACCCGGTACGTCCCTTTCGAAAATCTGGAAATCCTCCCCTTCGAACGGTGCGCTGTGATGGTTCGAAGCCACGAGACACGAAGGGCTCAAGCTGTGGATGAGTTCGTACTGACGGTCCAGATCCCACATTGACTTCCATTCCTGCCTGTCTTCGGGCTGCTTGTCCCACATCCCGTCATACCATATCGCGCCTATGTTGGGATATCTGGTAAGAAGTTCCGTGAGCTGCGCATACATAAAATCCTTGTACTCATTCCAGTCGCCTGAATCCGGCCGTCCCGATTCGTGGCCGGTGTTTCCTCTCGGATAATAGTCGTTCCTGCCCCAGTCCAGCTGCGAATAATACAGATGGAGTTTGATCCCCTCTTTCTCGCAGGCTTCGTAGAGCTCGCCTATCACGTCCCTTCCGAAAGGTGTGCCGTCAACCACGTTATAGCCGCTCTGCTCCGTCTTGAACATCGAGAATCCGTCGTGATGCCGGGACGTCACGGTCATATACTTTGCGCCTGCGCCTTTGAAGGCCTTCACCCATTGTTCCGCATCGAACTTCGAAGGATAGAAACCTCCGGCGAGGTTCTTGTACTCTTCGTAAGAAATATCTCTGTTGTTCATTACCCATTCCCCATCACCAAGCATCGAATAGATGCCCCAATGGATGAAAATGCCAAAGCGGGCCTCGCTGAATTCCTTCCGGGCCTCAAGGTTTTCTTCCGACGGGACATAGCCCGGTTGTGCCTTCGCCGCAAACAGCGAGGCGAGCAGTACGACAGTTAAAACGATTCTTTTCATATAACAGGAAGTTTGTTGTTTCAATCCGCAAATTAATCAAAATTTTCTTCATCGGCAATCCGCGGAAATCATTATCTTTGGCAAAATTTCGGTAAAGGCATTATGAAACGTTTGTTACTTGTCGCCGCGGCGGCGGTCACGCTTTGCTGCGGATGCGGACAGAAGCAGTCATTTTCGGAGGCTTTGGAAGAATACAGGGCCGAATATGAAAGCATCGCCGAAGGCGAAAATGCGGAAGAACTCCTCGCGGAGTTGAATCTCAAATATTATAACAGACACAGGGCCGACAGCCTAGGTCTCTTCATTTTCAAGGAAATGGTTTACGAACCTGAGACTTACGACCTCGCCGGACTTTATGCTGAAGCGGACACTCTCATCAGCAACAACTCCCAGATTCAGCGCATAATGAAGCTGAACGCAGTCAAGTCCTCGCTTATGTCGAAGGACTTCATAGACATCAAGGGCCCCGACGCCGCCACTGGAAAAGAATTGAGCATAAGCGGAATGGTAGCACTTGGGAAGCCGCTCATCGTTGATTTCTGGGCATCCTGGTGTCCACCCTGCCGTGCTGAAATATCAGGCCCTCTCGGAGAATACGTGCGCGCCAATCCCGACAAGTGCAACATCATAGGCATTGCCGTATGGGAAAAGAGCGTGGAAGACACCCGCAAGGCGATGGAAGAGCTGGGAGTCTCCTGGCCCGTCATTTTCACCGGAGGTCGCGACAACTCGCCCAGCGAGATGTACGGGGTATGCGCCATCCCTTCGATGTTCCTCATCTCACCGGAAGGGAAAGTCATAAAATTCAGTTACGAATCAAAGGATATAATAGAAGAGTTGGAGAAATAGGAAGATTTGCACTATATTTGTACCGATTGGGGATGTTTTGGTTTTGACAGCATTGATGTCGGACAATAAGCATGCAGGGCGTGGGAGGTTTGCCCTATAATCTCAGCCTTCAAACAACAGTAGGCAACTACAACTATTCATACGCTTGCTAATCTGCATCAGATTGAGCATCAATCGGGGCGGCCAAGGATGTCGCGCTGACGTATATCCCGCCTTTCTTTAGGCCGGTTATGAAAGGGTATCGGGGTATCATCCGAAACCGGATGCACGGGAGGACTCCTTTAAATCCCGCCAAGACTTGAAGGATAAGCCGCGGACAGGGTGTCCTTCCCCAGTCCACGGTCGAAAACCAAAGAAGGAATAAGCATGTAGAAAGTTGCCCGGTGCGGTGTTTGGACGGCGGTTCGAGTCCGCCCATCTCCACAATTTACTTAGCATTTTAAACCATAGACTCTTCTCGGGTCAACTGGAACATAAAATCCTTAGGAAAAGGGGAAATTAGAGGTCAAGTCATCCTACTTTTTGTCCAGATGACCGAATATTATCTACAGAATCCGGAGTGCGATGGCGGCACAGGCTTCGGCATCGGCCAGTGCGTGATGGTGATTGGTGAGGTCGTAACCACAGGCTTCGGCCACTGTCTGCAACTGGTGATTCGGCAGTGAACAGCCGAAATGCCGTCTCGAAGCGGCCAAAGTATCATAGAACCGATAATCCGGGTAATCCATCTGATACACTCTGAATACAGCTTTCAGGCATCCTTCATCGAACCTGGCATTATGCGCCACAAGCGGCAATCCTTCGATTCTTGGTGCAATCTCATCCCAAACATACGGAAATACCGGCGCATCATCTGTATCGGCCTCACATAATCCGTGGACCTGCTGACAGAACCATTTGTAATATTCCGGCTCCGGATGAATAAGCGAATAGAACTTGTCGACAATCTCGCCGTCCCGCACAATCACAACTCCCACCGAGCAGACGCTGGTGGGACATTCATTGGCAGTTTCAAAATCTATGGCGGCGAAAGTCTTCATTCTTTGCTTGCTATGAATGCAAATTTAAGATATTCCCGGAAATGATTGCTACCTTTGATGTCACAAGCGAAATAGAAATATTCTATGGAAGTCACCAATCTTCTCGACATCGGCACCCGCGCTGAACTGTATCAATGGTATCTTGGCAACCACGATACGGCAAAGGATTTCTGGATTCGTGTGAACCGTGCGAATGCAGAGTACCCGGGCGTCATCAGGTACGTCGATGCTGTGGAAGTGGCATTGTGTTTCGGATGGATTGACAGCACGCAGAAACGCATAGACGATGGGAAACCCGTTCAACATTTCACCCCGAGAAGAAAAGGCTGCAACTGGTGTGAGCAGAACATTGAGCGTTGCCGCAGACTTATCAAAATCGGCGAAATGACCCCGGCCGGACTTGCCGTCATCCCCGACCTCGACCCGAAGAATTTCGTATTCGAAGACTGGGCAATCGATGCAATCAAAGAGGACAGGCAGGCGTGGCTGAATTTCCAGTCATTTCCGGAAAACTACCGTCGCATCAAGCTCGACCGCATCCAGCACTACAGGAACACAGGCCGCCCTAAACAGGCCGAGACGGCACTGAGGAACTTCATCCGTGACTGCCACAACTGTAAAATGTCACCGAATTGGAGTGATTTCGGGAAACTGGAGAACTATTGAAACAATAGCAACGACCGCCGCGAGGACTGCTATTGCCCGGAGCTTCCTGCATCGGTAGCACGTAGCCTAATCATTTGCTTATGAGGGATGGTTTGGTAAAAATCTTATAATTCAAGATTCAATGATTATACTATTTCAAGGTCGTTGAATCCGTTCTGCTTACAATAAGAAATAAATTTATTCAACGCTTGAAGTGTACTCTTTTCATCAATAAAGTCGCAAATATCAAAAGAATACAAAATTTGTTTTTGTCCGGGCTTTACCTCCAAGCAAGTTTTTTTATGCTTTGATGTCGCAAATGATTTCTCTTCAGCCAATTCCGAAACATTCCATATCCATTCCTTTGCTTTTTGGGGTAAATATTCAAAGTAAAAGAGCAATTTTGAAGAGGATCTTTCCTCTGATATAAAACTTTCTGTTTTGGATTTTTCCTCACTCTTTGAATCAAAGAAACCAGTATCACTGTAATGAATGACACTTAAAGCATATGTTCCTCCATCTTCGGCATTTATTTCTCCAAAATAGTATTCCGTCATATAGCCATACATAAAATCCCACGCCCACATACCTGTAAACAAATCAAAATATGTATTCCTATGAGGAGAGATGGGGTCGGAAAATAATTTTTTCCCTTGAACATAAGGAAAACCCATATGATGTTGAATACATACCATCAAATCCATTATTCTGGATTGATATTCGTATACAAGTCGATAGGCTTTTCGGACATTACAAAGTGCTTCTTCCATTTTCATTTTCTCAGCATCCATATTGCGTCAAAATTATATTTGTTAATTTCTTTTATAGAAGGAAAAAGTTTGTTCATCAATGGAGTATTATCAAATTCAAATCCATCTTTAAAAACTTTCTTACTTTCTATATCTATGTCAACTACGTTTAATGATGCAAGCCATCTCAATTTTAGATAATTATGTTTGGCCATAGCATCAATAGCACTTGTCAATATCCTCAATTTCGATAAATCATCATTCTCACCATAAGAAGATAAGATTTTTTCACGAGCATCTATTATTGCGTTTAAAAGATTAAACCAACTTGCCGTATATACGTTAATTTTCTTTTTATTGACCGTACATACTCTATCCTTCATCGAGTCATTACCTCCCAACGCAATTAACATAATTTTTCTGTTACTCTCCGGATAAGTATTCAGAACTGATCTGATTTGATTCTCCCATTGGTCTTCATGCTGCCCCCATTCATCAGTTTTTTTTGCTTCAATAATTACGGCATATTTATTAGATACTATTAGCACATCCGGTTCCACATACAAAGAATTGCTCGTTCCTTCTGCATCTAATTGCGCCCAGAATAAGAATTTCTCAATTTTGCCTATATCCTGTGTTAGTATAGAATTCCGACCACAACTCTTGCGCAACAAATTCCAGAACTCACCATCAGGAAGAAATTGCAGTAATCCTAACACTGATGACGTTAGTGAATCCTCTGATGGTTTAAATGTCGGATCTATATAAGAATCCTTCAATTTATTTTTCAATAAAGCCTGTAGCATTGCTTGCCATTGAACATTGCGAAGTTACAACTATTTTTTCTCATTCTCTCAAATAGTTCACAATCCCTTCCACGTGCGTCTCCACGATTGCTGACAGTGCTTCCTCCGTCTGGAGCCAGCGACATTCTTTCTCATTGGTCATAAAACCATTTTCAGATAGGACGCAGGGGCAGAGGGTCTTTCTGAGTATGTAGAAATCCTCTTCATAGTCAAAATCTCCGTCCTGCAAATCGCATCGCATTCTCATTGATGGAAGATTGATCTTGGCCGCCTCAGCAATCCGTTCTGCGAACTCATCAGCGGCCGTTTGGCCTTTGGATGTATAAATGGACCAACCGGATGTTTTCGTCCATTGTGAGCCATTTCCGTGAGCATTGAAGTGGATACT
>JAKSKB010000020.1 GCA_024401975.1 Bacteroidales bacterium
TGCCGGCATTGTTGACGAGGACGTCGATCTGGCCCACTTCTTCGTGGCTCCTCGCAACAAGAGCCTTCACCTCGCCTTCCCGGGTGCCGTCGCAGACGTAGCCTGTTGCCTTGGAGATGCCGGCTTCCTTATAATTGTTGAGTCCCCTCTCAAGGGCAGCCTCATTGATATCGTTGAAGATGATGTTCTTGATACCGGCAGCCACAAAGGCCTTGGCAATGTTAAAACCGATACCATAGGAAGCGCCAGTAATCCAGGCATTCTTCCCTTCAAGTGAAAATGGATTTGTCATATCGTTATGGATTAAAACAATAAATTCAGTCTACGCAGGTTCAAAAATACCACGATTTCTTTGATTTCGCAACATTTCAGAGGAAAATCGTGCACGGTCACGGAACTGCCGTGCACACCATGAGTGAAGAGAAATGACAGGCCATCATTTCTTTATGCCGCAACCTCTCCTGATCCGTCTTGCTTCCCAAAGACACATGCACAGAAAAAGGAGACTCCTCATCGGAATCTCCCTTTCTGTCGAGAAGAGGCGACTCGAACGCCCGACCCCTACGTCCCGAACGTAGTGCGCTACCAACTGCGCTACTTCTCGAATATGAATATTACAGGCCGCTTGAACACGGCCTGAATCATTTTATGCTATGCAAGTTTGTTGATGAAAACCTGAAGCCCGCTCTTGAGATTGGATGCCTTGTTCTTATGAATGAAACCAATCTTTGCAAGTTTGTCAATCATTGCGAAAACCTTAGGAGCGTCAGCCTCGGCAGCTTTCTTGTCAGTTGTGTTTCTCAACGCCCTGATGGCGTTTCTTGTCGTCTTTGCATAATACCTGTTATGCAATCTGTGCCTTTCGCTCTGGCGATTGGCCTTCTCAGCAGATGCTATGTTTGCCATTTTGTCTTATTTTTAATATTTGGTAGTGGGTAGGAGAATCGAACTCCTATTGCGGGAATGAAAATCCCGAGTACTAACCGTTATACGAACCCACCAAAGGGGCAGCAAATTTATGTAAAATTTTTAACAACACAAAATATTTTTCAAAACGGAGCCTCACTTTTCCTCATCCTTCCAGTCAAAGGAATAAAGCAGTGATTCCACCTGTCTCAGATACTGTCTCTTGTCATATTTGGGGGCATAGACGAAAGCCTCGGCAACCATCACGTATTTCCCGTCAGGAGAATAGAAGTTGTGCGCCACGAACGGTCCGCCCATATAGTCCCTATACACCTCCCAGTACCCGCGGGTCCTGGCGAAATCAACGCCCTTGTACCGGGCGAATGAAACCGTAGGCGCGACGAAATCGGCAGTCGTCATATAGGTGCCGTCGAACATACCCGGAACGTTCTCCTTGAGCGTGGCGTTGCGGTGCGCTATGATATTTTCCATCTCGAAGTCCGACTCGTCTCCGGCAGCGGGATATCTGTACACGAACACTCCCTGCATAACGTCCTGCTTCTCATCGGCGACCCATACGAAATCGGAAGTAATCTTCTTGAGCGTATAACCCATAGGGAAATGCGGCGATCCGTCAAAGGCCTCCAATATCCGGCGTGCTATGTCAGCCTCTTCGTAAAGTCTGGTATTCGCTATGACCCTGTCACGCTCGGCCTGTTCGATGAATTCGGCGATTCTGCCACCATTTTCTCCCACCAGTTCCACCGCACGCTGCTCCGTAGCGGCCGATATCTGTATCACGCACTGGGGGTGGGCCCACACGTCTTTCTTGAAAGCCAAGCCCTCATTCTGCACGTCCGCCGATATGTCCATCAGGATAATGTTGCGATGAACCTTGAAAAGATCATTGAAGAAAGCCGGGGTAACGTTCGTGAGGTCGTACAGAGGTTCGCTCATGAACAGATACGGGCAGTCGCACGCCAGAAGGTCCCGCATGGCATTGCCGGAAGCGCCTTCCCAGAAGTCCTTGTCTATCACGAGCAGCACCTCGCCGGCTTTTCCGCTGACCGACGGAAGCAATGAAGCCGGACTGCCGCCGCAAGAGACCAGCGCAATAGCCGCAGATGCGGCAGCGGCAATCATTTTTACAATTTTTTTCATATCGCAAAAAACTTGAATATCATTTTACGAGCCTGCCTATGTCGTTTCCGAAAGCAAGCAGCATAAGCAGCAGCAACAGAACCATCCCCACAGCCTGCGCCGCCATCATAAACTTGTCCGACGGCTTCCGCCCCGTCAACATTTCATACAGGGTAAACACTATATGGCCACCGTCAAGACCGGGAATGGGAAGCAGATTCATAACACCGAGCATTATGGACATAAGACCGAGCATATAGAAGAATTCCATCCAGTTCCAACTTGACGGCATAGCCTGGCCTATGGCTATGAAACTTCCCACCGATCTGTATGCTCCGGTACCGGGCGTAGCCACGAGCCTGAGGTCACTCAAGTAGTTCCTGACTGTCTTCCAAGCGTAGGACCACCCTGCCGGGAAAGATTCCGCCAGCGAATAGGTCCTGCGGCTAAACGACGGCCCCGCAAGATAAACACCCATCTTCCCGGAAGAATCCACCGATGCCTGAACAGACAGAGTGTCGCCCCCGCGAAGCACAGACAGGTTCACGTCGGAGCCGGCAAGTCCTTCAAGCAGAGGTGATGCGTCCTGGAGGAATGTAATCCCGCTGTCCCCGATGCGCAGCACCCTGTCCCCTTTCCTGATGTCCGCACCTGAATTGACGGAAGACGGAGGGACGGAATCGATGACGAACGGCATAGCCAATTCGAACATTCCGGGAGAGTCGAGTATCCTGCCGATCATCGATCTGTCGATGTACAGGTTCAGAGTATCGCCACCGCGGAGCACTTCCACTCTACGCACCCTCCTCCTTACCAGTTCGGGTTGAAGTTCATAGAAATTTTCCACGGGACTGCCGTCATATGAGAGTATCCTGTCCCCGTTGCGGAAACCCATTTCATACGAAAGTCCGTTCACGAATATGCAGTTGCCTTCGTTGGGCAAGGAGGTCTCCCCGTTCACCGCCATTATGCCGCTGAATACCAGTATCGCGAGAATGAAATTGAAAAGCACGCCGCCCGCCATCACCAGAAGTCGCTGCCAGGCAGGCTTGCTGCGGAACTCCCACGGCTGCGGCTCGTTCTTGAGATAGCCGGTATCCATCGACTCGTCAATCATCCCGCTTATCTTGCAATAGCCGCCTAAAGGCAGCCATCCGATTCCATATTCGGTATCTCCCCTGCGGAAACGGAACAGAGCCCTGCCTCCGACGTCGAAGAAAAGGTAGAACTTGTCCACCCTAATCCCGAAAAGCCGCGCGAAAAGGAAGTGGCCCAACTCGTGGAATACAATAAGTATTGAAAGTACCAGTGCCAACTGAAGTATTTTCATAAGAACTGTCATATCATTTCCTCCGCTTTTCTGGCCGTCTCGTCATTTGTTGCGAATATGTCGTCAAGAGTCGGTTCGGATATGAAATCCAATCCGTCGAGACATCTCGAACATATATCGGTAATCCCGTAGAATCCTATCTTTCCGGCGAGGAATGCCGCCACAGCCACCTCATTGGCGGCATTCAGGGCGCAGGGAGCGTTTCCGCCGCGGGCGAGCGCATCATAGGCCAGACCGAGAGCAGGAAAACGCGCGGTATCCGGAGCCTCGAAAGTAAGTCTTCCCACGGCTGCGAAATCAAGTCTTCCGCTGTCAAGAGGGAGCCTCTCGGGGAAAGACATCGCGAACTGTATGGGCTGCCGCATATCGGGACATCCCAGCTGCGCGATGATTGCGCCGTCCTCGAATTCCACCATCGAATGGACAAGGGACTCCGGATGCACCACGACATTGATTCTTTCCGCGTCCACCCCGAACAGCCAGCGCGCTTCGATGACCTCGAAGCCCTTGTTCATCATCGTAGCCGAATCCACCGTTATCTTGGCGCCCATATTCCAGTTGGGATGTCTCAGCGCATCCTCTCTCGTGGCAGAGGCGATTCTGTCCCTGTCCCAGTTCCTGAACGGCCCCCCGGATGCTGTAAGGTGAATCTTTGAAAGTCTGTTGCCCTGCGCGGAAAGAAGACACTGGAAAATGGCCGAATGTTCCGAATCGACCGGAAGAACAGGCGCGTTGAAGCGCTTCGCTTCCGCAGTCACTATGGCTCCGGCGGCTACAAGAGTCTCCTTGTTGGCGACAGCTGTTATCTTGCCGGCTTCAATGGCGGCCAGTGTCGGCCTCAGTCCGCTGAATCCCACCATCGCGGCCACCACTATGTCCACGTTGTCGGCAGCAACCAGTTCACAGACCGAATCCATTCCGGCGAACACCTTTATCCCTTTGTCCTGAAGTGCGGAGGCGGTCTCGTCGTAGAGCCTCTCATTGCAAATGACCACGCTTGCCGCATCGAAGGACAGCGCTTGCTCACAGAGAAGGGCTACACTGTTGTTGGCGACCAGGAGCGTCACTTCGAAGACATCGGGATGCTGTCTTATGACATCCAGCGTCTGACGTCCTATGGAACCTGTAGAGCCCAATATGGCTATCCGTCTTCTCATCGCTCAGAAACTGATGTATCTTGTCGGATCCACAAGTTCTCCCCTATGCCACAGTTCGAAGTGCAGGTGATCCCCTGAAATGTGTGCCCCCGTGCTGCCCACAAGGGATATCGGGGCACCGGCGGCGACCTTGTCCCCTGCCTTTCTGAGGAGTTTCCTGTTGTGCCGGCAGACTGAGATTATGCCCCCTTCGTGCTGGATTATGATGGTGTACCCGTATTCATCGCTCCACTCGGCAAACACCACAGTCCCGTCAAGGACGGACTTCACCATAGAACCGGAGGGGGCGGTGATGTCGATGTACGGATGTATTACCGGCTCGTAACCCCTGGACACCACACCCTTGAGGGGAGTGAAAAACTGAACGCCGTCGATGTCAAGCTCCCGCTTGCGGCCGCTGACTTCGAAAGGTTCGGATGCTCCGATGCTGCTGCGGAACAGCGAATCTCTTGAAGAGAGTCTGGCAATTTCCTCCTCGGGGACAGCTTCGCGCTCCCGGACAATCAATGTATCGAGATTGAGCGGTTCCTTTCCATCCACCACTCGGCTGAGATTTTCCGCATAGAACTCCCACCTGCTTATGATGGTCTCGAGCGAATCGATGCGTATGGCATTGATGACCGCTTCATTGCGGGTGGTAGCATCGGGATAGCCGGGGATGGTCACCCTTATCGGAGTGAACGCTATCAGCAAGTATATGACTGCAATCAGAATGACCGCTGCCCCAGACAGGCAGACCACGGCCGTTTTTTTTGTAAACTCCCTTGAAAACAGAGTGTTTCCGGTATTTTTTTCGATGATATCGACATTGTATGCCTTATCTGTGGCAGCTTTTTTTTGTCTTGACATTCTTTTAAGTTAAATTTGCGGCATATGGAGAGACTGATAGGCATAGATTTCGGCAAAAAACGAACCGGCATCGCTGTAAGCGACCCGCTCGGAATTTTCGCGTCTCCCCTTGAAACCGTACTTACTGCAAATATAATAGAATATCTTAAAAAATATGCCGCCGAAGAGACCATAGTTCGTTTCGTGGTGGGATATCCGACGAATATGAACGGGAAACCTTCCGAAGCCGCAGCTGACGTAAATGCTTTCCTCCCCGGGTTGAAAGCCGCATTCCCGGAAGTGGAAGTGAGCCTGGAAGACGAGCGATTCACGTCTGTCCTAGCACACAGGGCGATGATAGACGGAGGGATGAAAGCGAAGGAGAGGCGGAACAAGATGAACGTGGACAAAATCTCGGCAGCCATCATTCTTCAAAGTTATCTGGACAGGACAAGAAAATGATACGACCTATTTACTTATACGGCTCGGAGGTGCTCAGGAAAAGAGCGCAGGAAGCCGACCTCAATGACAGAGAGGGTCTTGCGTCCCTCATTGCGGACTTGAAGGAGACACTCGCCGCATCGGAAGGCTGCGGACTTGCGGCTCCGCAGATTGGAGTGAGTCTCAGGGTGCTTGTCGTGGACGGGGACGTAATGACAGACGTGTATGACTACCTCAAAGGATTCAGACGCGTAATGATAAACCCGGTAATCACGGAGGAAAGCAAACGCCTGTGCGAATACAACGAGGGCTGCCTCAGCGTCCCGGGCATCTATGCGGATGTGTCCAGGCCGGATTCTGTCTCCGTGGAATACTATGACGAGAATTTCGACAAGGTCACGGAGCGTCTGGACAAATTCGCCTGTCGGATGGTGCAGCACGAGATGTCGCATCTGGACGGAGAACTGTTCACGGATCTGGTGGCGCCGATACGCAAGAAAATTATAAGCAGGAAACTGCAGAACATCGCAAACGGCAAGACAAGGACAAGATACAATTCTAAAATAAGATAACGCTATGGGAGCATTTCACGCTTATGACATCCGCGGCATCTACGGCGTCGATTTCGACAGCGAGACCGCGTACAAAGTCGGTTATTTCATTCCTGAACTTCTGAGTGCGGACAAAGTGGTCGTCGGACGGGACTGCCGCGTGTCCTCAAAAGAGATTCGCGATGCTCTGGTCAAAGGAATAAACGATGCGGGAGCCGATGCATTCGACCTCGGCCTGTCATCCACGCCTATGGTCTATTTCGCGACGGCGAACTACGGTTACAAGGCTTCGGTCCAGATTACGGCATCACACAACCCCGCCCAGTACAACGGAATGAAAGTTTCCCGCGAAAACGCCCTTCCTGTCGGCCTCGATACAGGACTCGGTCAAATCCAGAAATGGATTGACGAAGGCAAGCCCACCCCCGTGTCCGCGAAGCGCGGTAAAGTGCACGAACTTGACATCCACGACGACTATATGGCATTCATGCGCAAGTTCAAGGGGGATTATTCCAACATCAAGGTCACCTTCGACCTTTCCAATGGAATGGCCTGTCTGTTTGCCCGCGAGATGTTCGGAGACGGTTTCGACTATATCTTCGACACCATAGACGGCCGTTTCCCCAACCACGACCCCAACCCTCTGGTCACGAAGAACGTAGAACCGCTCAGGCAGCTTGTAGAAGCGAAAGGATCTGACATCGGCGTAATCTATGACGGCGATGCGGACAGGGTGATGTTTGTGGATGACAAGGCCAGATTCGTCGCTCCGGATCTGGTCATAGCGCTTATGGCAAGGTACTTCATGGACGAAAGAGGCGCAAAGGACCCTACAGTCCTCCAGGAAATCCGTTCTTCCAAAGCCGTGGCTGAAAATCTCAAAGCCAGAGGAGTGGAAGTGCGTACCTGGAAGGTGGGACGCGCATACGCCGCTTCAAAACTCCGCGAAATCGACGGCCTGTGGGGAGGAGAACTCGCAGGACACTATTACTTCAAGGACTTCTTCTACTCGGACAGCGGGCTGCTGGCCTCAATCATAGTCCTGCGCATCGTCTCGGACCTCAAGAAAGGAGGGAAGACCCTGTCCGAAGTGCTGGACTCCATGTCCTGCTACCGCAATTCGGGTGAAATCAACTTCAGGGTGGAGGACAAGCCCGCAGCGATGGACGGCGTGCGCGATGCTCTGTGTGCCACCGACAATGCTGAAGCCTCGATGGATTTCGACGGATACAGGGTGGAATTCAAGGATTGGTGGTTCAACATCCGCCCGTCCAACACGGAACCGTACCTCAGATTCATCTGCGAAGCCACCAGCGATGCCCTCCTGAAAGAGAAAGTCGCACTCGCCACGGAGACTCTTACGAAAAAATTCGGAGCCGTACTCGCAAAATGATGAAACGGCTCGCTGTCCTGATGTGCGTGGCGGTCGTACGCGTGACATCCGTATGCGCACCTCTCTTCGCCGGTTCTCCTGAGCCGATGACGCTGAGCCGCGCTGAACGGCTTGTCCCACGTCCGGCGATGGCTCCCGTGGAGTCCGCCTGTCCGAAATCCGACTGCGCTACACTGGACACCATACCCACAGCCAATCCGAATGCGATGATTGTCCTCTATGCGGACAACACCTGGAAATACGTAAAGAATGCGGAGAACGTCTTGAAGGAAGACGTTTTCCGCACCAACTGGAACAATACCGGAGTAGACCCGTATCATCTCGAATATTCGAATCTGCCCATCAAAGAGATACTGTGGCTCGTGGATTCAGCGGGATGCTATCACTTTCCGGGCGACAGTGTCTGCCGCATCACGTCCAGATATGGGAGGAGACACGGGCGCTACCACAGGGGCGTGGACATTGCGCAACCGAAAGGCACTCCCGTATATGCCACATTCGATGGCAAGGTGCGTATGTCCAAGTACTACAAAGGCTATGGCAATCTGATTGTGATAAGACACGAAAACGGGCTTGAAACCCTGTACGGACACCTTGCGGAGCGCAAGTTCAACGAAGGTGACTGGGTGCAGGGGGGACAGGTCATAGGTCTGACGGGGAACACGGGACGCTCAACGGGACCCCATATCCACTATGAAGTAAGGTACAAGGGTTACGCGATTGACCCTGAATGGATGATAGACTTCAACAGCAAGACACTCCACCACCACATTCTGGTACTGAAAAAGAAGATGCTGTTCCCTGATAGCAAGTTCACCCCGGAAACCGATGACGAGGAGGACGAGATAGCCGCCGCCGATGAAGCTGACCGTCTCGAAGCCGAAAGACTCGAGGCTGAACTGAAAGCGGCCAGATATCACACCATCAAGAAGGGAGACACGCTCGGAAGGATAGCCGCCAACAACGGCACTACAGTCAGCGCCATCTGCAAACTGAACGGCATTACACCAAAGACAACTCTGCGTATTGGCCGCAAGATAAGGGTCAAATGACGCTGCCGGGCTAGAACGCGAACTTCAGCATGGCCTGAACGCGGTGATTGGTAATCCAGTGGAGATTTCCCTTCGCGAGAGCATACTTGTCCATTGTCCCGGCATCACCGTACTGAACGCTTGTCAGCATATACTCCAGACCCACCGTGAACTTGCCCAGATTATATGTGAATTCGGGCTGAATCCGGTACATCTGATTGAAATTGGCCGTTCCGTTCTTCTGGAAAAAGACATACGCCGGGCCAACGATTTCTTTGGATGTACCGAAGTTTCTGGAGTAGCCAAGGAGTACCGCTCCGACAAATTTCTTGCCGTATGAAGCGGTAAACCAGGTGGCGGAGTTGCGTATGGGAGTGTACTCCCATTTTCTCGCATCATCCGTGCTTGATACTGCATATCCGCTCATCAGGTTGAAATGCTCGCCTCCGTTGCCGTAGGTGGTCTTGAGTTTCAGCTTGAGGAGGTCCTTGCTGTACTGAAGGTACAGGAAAGGCGACACTGCGCTGTATCTGTCCTTCACTTTCACTGTCTTCCCGCCGACATTGGCCGTGTGACGCGGAGCAATGCTGAGCACGTCCATTCCGATGCGGCCGAGGAAACCGCCGGTCTTGCAGTTCACGCCGAAATAGAACTCGGGGGTGCAGCCGTATTTGATATAGTCGGCGGATGAGGCTACCGCCGTAGGTACGCCTGCATTGTCAAACGCAGAAGGCCCCATCGAACAATACTGCATCTGCCAGAGGGCGGAAGCGGTGAGGGTCACGTGACTGCCAAGGTTGAAATCGGCAGTCACCTGAGGGGTACGGCTGAAGGGGCCGAAAGGAGCACCGCTCTCAAGGCTGAAAATGTCGGGAAGGTCGGCTGCCATAGGATGCCAGGCCTGACCGGCTTTCAGCTGAATGGAGCATCCGGGATTGTCGGGGCTGGTCCATTTCATTGTCAGGTAAGCCTGGCGCAGACGAAGTTGGGCGGTACCGGTCGAGCCTGTAAGACCCGCGTAGAAGTCGGTCTCTATTTTGGCTCCGAAATCAAGATTGTTGATTCTGTATCCCGATACGTCCACGCCGGCGCGGGTCGTGAGCGAAAGGAAACGGAATTGGTTTTGGGCGTTCATATCCTCGCCGTCGGCATTCAGCAGCTGATCCTTGGGAAGCCAATAATAAAGATCGCCCGACCCCGCAAAACTTTCACGGGTATCGAAAGCGAAATAGTTGCGGATGAAACCGTAGAACTTGAAATGGTTCTGAAGGTGTTCCTTGACGGGACTCTCCCTCTTTTCCTGCGCATTGGCACAAACAACCGTGGCGACCAGCGCCACGGTTGCAAGAAATATTTTGACTCTCTTCATTTCAAATCAGGCAAAAGGGAACAGTTTCGTAACCCAGAAGAATCCTAAGACGAGTCCTATAATTCCTACAATGAGCCCCACCTTGGTCATATCCTTAGTCTCCACGAGACCTGTCGCTGAAGCGATGGCATTCGGAGGAGTGGATATGGGCAGACACATTGCAACGGACGCGCAGACAGCGACGAACACTGACAGGCCCTGCTGCCCGCCGAAAGCCTGGAAAATCTCGGAGTTGCCGCTCTCGAGCAGACCTTTGCCGATTGCTATCATAATGGGAATGAGGAGAGCTGCCGTGGCGGAGTTGCTGATAAAGTTGGAAAGCAGGTAGCATATCAGACCGGCAACTATGAACACAACCACGATGCTCATTGCATTGAAGTCGATTGAGGTAATGAGAGCTTTCGCAAGGCCTGTCTTGTCAAGAGCATAACCCAAAGCGAAGCCTCCGGCAACCAACCAGAGAACGTCCCAGTTGATTTCCTTGATATCCTCCTTGCCGAACACACCTGTCGCCGTATAGACACACAGGGGAATGAGGGCGACGATATTGGAACTGATGCCGTGAATCTGCTCGGTCATCCAGAGCAATATCGTAACGCCGAACGTAATCCACGCCACATAATCCTTGTAAGTCTTCTTATGGTCGTCTTTCTTGATTTCAAGCACGATTTCCTTTGATTTGAAAGGATAGAAGAAGGTGAGGAGCGCCCAGGCGATGAGTATCATCACGACAACGAAGGGAATCATACGGAAAGCCCATTCGCTGAAACCTATGGTTATGCCTGCCAGAGAGTCAAGGTTACCCACTGCAGTTGCGTTGGGAGGGGTTCCGATGGGAGTGCCGATACCGCCCACGTTGGCAGCAATAGGAATCGCCAGAGCGATGCCTATCTTACCCTTGGCATCTGTGTCGGGAAGCGATGCGAATACCGGAGCGAGGAATGCCAGGAACATCGCGGCAGTAGCGGTATTGCTCATAAACATCGAGAAGATGGAAATCACGATGAGCACTCCGAGCAGCACGAACTTGGGCTTCCGGCCGAAAGGCTTGAGGAGTATGCGCGCCATAGTCACGTCCATACCATATTTCGAGGCCACGATTGCCAGTACGAAGCCGCCCAGAAAGAGCATTACCACAGGATCGGCGAATGAGCGCATCAACTCCGTGTAAGGCACGAACAGACCCTCGTTGAAGACGGGTTTGCCGGCTTCGTTGAGCAAGGCCTCACCGGTAGCGGGGTCAATGGCCTTGGACATCAGAAATCCTATGCTCTTGTTGGATATCGTCAGCAGTGAGCCCACGATGACCATAAGGGACGTTACCCAGTTGGGCACAATCTCGAAAATCCACATAAGTGCGGCGAAAGCGAAAATGGCAATCGTGCGCTGCTGCGTAACAGTCAGCACGTCACCGAGACTTCCGAAGAAAGATGTCGGGGCGCACCACAGGAAAATTGTGACTATCAGCACTATAGGCAGAAGCACACAATACTTTGCGTTAAATTTGCTATTGGACATGATATACAAAAAAAATATTGTCTGAATTCGCGCCGCAAATTTAGACAATATTATTGAGAATAACGAATTATATCAGGTCAAACTTACTCGTCCGGAACAGGTCGCCTGTCATTTCACTTCCCAGGTGGAACCGCTGCGCAGCAACTCGTCCACAGAATGGATTTTCGCCGAAGCAGCCACCTTCTCCACCTGTTTCCTGACTTCGTCATCATAGCTGATATCCGCGACGTCGCGTATGATTCCGAGCGCCACGGGACAGTCCGGTTCCTTCATATCTACAAGAGCCATATGAAGGACGGGATTCTGGCAATGGGCATCGTGGACCAGTATGTCGTCTATGGTATAGCCGTCCTCACCTATGGTCACGGACTTGATGGCACCGTTTTCATAGACGAGTCCCTTTCCCTTGTCCTTCCCGAAAAGCATCTTTTCCCCGTGACGCAGCACTATTGTGTGCTCCGCCTTCAGGGCGGGATCCGAAAGGCTCTTGTGTGCTCCGTCATTGAAGATGACGCAGTTGGTAAGGAACTCCATCACGGAACAACCTTTGTGAAGCGCCGCGGCGGACATTATCTCAGAGTTGAGAGCGAGTTCCACGTCAAGACTGCGGGCAAAGAAAGTTCCCTTCGCTCCCAGCACGAGACTTCCGGGATTGAACGGATGCTCCACCGTGCCGTATGGAGACGTCTTGGTGATGGCGCCCAGTTTCGACGTAGGAGAATACTGCCCCTTTGTCAGCCCGTATATACGATTGTTAAACAGCATCACGTTGATGTCCACGTTGCGTCGTATGGCGTGAATGAAATGGTTTCCCCCTATCGCAAGCGCGTCCCCGTCCCCGCAGGCCTGCCAGACGCTCAGTTCGGGATTCGCCACTTTGATGCCGGTCGATATGGCTGTCGCACGACCGTGTATGCTGTGGAAGCCGTAAGTGTTCATATAATAAGGAAGACGCGAAGAGCATCCGATACCGGACACCACCACGAATTTCTCCCTGTCATATCCGAGGTCTCCGCTCACTTTGGGAAGAGTCCTCTGAAGTGCAGCCAGGATAGCGTGATCCCCGCATCCGGGACACCAGCGGACTTCCTGGTCGCTTTTAAAATCCTTGAATGTCAGATTCTCCATATCACTTCATTTCATTCTTTATGGCGGAAACGAGTTCGCTGACCAGAAACGGCTGCCCCTGGACCTTCCCGAACCTTGCAATGTCAGCCGACGGAATCCTGCTTTCAAGCCAGTCGGCAAACTGCCCGGAATTCAACTCGCACACGAGTATCCTGTCATAGGCGGCGAATATTTCCCGCGTATTGCGCGGAAGCGGATTGATATAATCAAAATGAGCGAAGCCAACCTGAACGGAAGCCGAGTTGATTTCTCGAACGGCGGAGAGTATGTGCCCGTAAGTGCCGCCCCATCCGACCACAAGCAGTTTCCCGGACTTCGCCCCTTCCACCTTGAGAGCCGGAATGAAATCCGCGATTTTCTCAACCTTTCTCCTCCTTTCCTCTACCATAAGCGCATGGTTGTCCGGGTCAGACGAGATGGAACCGGCGTGGTTCTTCTCGAGACCGCCTACCCTATGCTCGAAACCCTTCCGCCCGGGAACAGCCCAACGGCGGACAAGAGTCTCCACGTCACGCTCGAAAGGACGGAACTTTCCATCACGCAAATCATCCTCCGTAGCAAATGGAACCCGAATGGCAGTATAGTCCTTCATCTGCGGGATGCGCCAGGGTTCACTTCCGTTACCAATAAATCCCTCAGAGAGCAATATGACAGGGGTCATATGCTCAAGAGCGATTTTAGCGGCATTGAAGGCCGCATCGAAGCAGTCCGCCGGGGAATGCGCCGCCACCACCGGCAGAGGGCACTCTCCGTTGCGCCCGTAGAGCGCCTGTGCCAGATCAGTCTGCTCCGTCTTCGTGGGAATGCCGGTGGAAGGACCTGCACGCTGCACGTCCACGACCACAAGCGGCAGTTCCGTGATAACCGCCAGTCCAAGCGCTTCCGACTTGAGCGAGAGCCCCGGTCCTGAAGTCGTCGTAACGGCAAGATTCCCCGCGTAGGAGGCCCCTATGGCCGTACAGATGCCCGCTATTTCATCTTCCGCCTGAACGGTGCGCGCCCCGAGGTTCTTGTGAATGGCGAGTTCCTCGAGTATGCCCGTCGCAGGAGTAATGGGATAGGAACCGCAGAAAAGCGGAAGCCCCGATTTCTCTGAAGCCGCAAGCAGCCCCCAGGCCGTGGCCTGATTGCCCGTTATATTCCTGTAGGTTCCCTTTTCAAGGTCTCCTGACGGCTCCACTGCATAAGTATCCGCAATCGCCTGTACGTTGGAAGCGTAATTATACCCGTCGGAAAGAACCTTCCGGTTCGGCGCTATGACCTCTGGATGCTTCTTGGAGAATTTCTTTTCAAGGTACTGGTATATGTACTCCAGAGGTCTGTTGTAAATGTAGCAGGCCATACCGAGTGTGAACATGTTCTTGCACTTCCTTATGGCCTTGATGTCCATTCCGCTGTCCTTGAGGCTTTCTTCCGTAAGTGTCGTGATGGGAGCTATGAGCAGTGTCCTGTCCTCGACGTGCAGTTCCTCGAAAGGGTTGTCCGTGACGAATCCGGCCTTTTTCATACCCTCATCGTCGAAAGCGTCGTCATCGACAAGTATCATCGCGTTGCGTTTGCACCACTTCGCGTTTGCCATAAGGGCAGCGGGATTCATCGCCACGAGCATATCGCAGAAATCGCCCGGCGTATTGACCTTCCCGCTCCCTATGTGAACCTGAAATCCCGACACGCCTGACACCGTTCCGTGCGGCGCCCTAATCTCAGCCGGATAGTCCGGGAAAGTCGAGAGTCCGTTGCCATATATTGCAGACATATCTGCAAAAAGAGATCCGGTGAGCTGCATACCGTCACCGGAATCTCCCGCGAATCTTATGACAACATCTTCAGTATCGATTACTTTGTGTTGCATAATGACGTATGTCCTTGGTTTACTGCTGAGCCTGCTGCTGGGCCTGTTGCTGGGCCTGAAGTTCTTCGTAAAGTGATTCTATTGTCCTGCCCTCCGGTATGCCCACGGCCTTGCGCACGGCGGGAGTGATATTCACGCTCTGCTTGTCGTCAATGTAAACCGGACCGTTGATGTCGAACACATAGACATAGCCTCCCTCCTTCGCTATCTGTGCAATCGCCTCGTTGGCCTTTTTCTGTATGGGCGCCATCAAATTCTGCTGCTGGCTCTGGAGTTCCTGCTGGATGTTCTGCTGGAATTCGTTGATTCTCTGCTCTATGTCAGCAAGTTCCTTTTCCTTGCTCTCGCGTATGGTCTGATTCCAGGTCTCTCTGTTCTGCTGGTACTTCTGAACTTTTGACTGGTATTCCTCATACATCGCCTGCATAGTCTCCTGCGCCTCTTTCTGGGAAGCGTTTATGGCATCCCTGGCGGCATCCGATTCCGGCATCAGCAGAGTGACCTCCTGAATGTCAACGTGTGCGAATTTAGGCTGTGCGAAACCTGCAAAGGTTACAAGCGCCATTGCGGCGACTAAAAAAAGTTTTTTCATAAAAATGCGTGTTTGTTTATTGATAATCTCTTAAATGCATTAGAATTGCTGTCCTATCACGAAATGGAACTGACTCTTTCCCGATTGGGTGTCATCAAAGCCGTATCCCCAGTCAACACCGAGCAGTCCTACCATAGGCAGGAATATGCGGACTCCGGCGCCGGCCGACCTTTTTATTCTGAACGGGTTGAAATCCGCTATGTCAGCCCAGCAGTTTCCTCCTTCGAGAAAACCGAGAACATATATGGTGGATTGCGGCTGAAGTATCACCGGATAACGGAGTTCAATGGTAAATTTGTCATACACGTTACCCGCATACGCGTAACCGTTGGAGTTGTATGCTGAAATCTGATACGGCGTCAGGGAATAGTTCTGATAACCGCGGAGAGATATGATTTCGGAACCGTAGGTATTGTACCCCGACATTCCGTCACCTCCGACAAGGAATCCCTCGAAAGGAGAATAGCCGAGATTGGAGTTGTAGTTGCCGAGATACCCGAACTGAGCCCTCGTCATAAGGACAAGGTCGAAATCACCGAACAGTTTGGTGTATATCTCTCCCGAGAACTTCCACTTGTGGTATTCAATCCAGTTGTACCTGTGGGCGGCGGTCCACGTGTTGTAGTCTATTGAACGAGGGTTTTCCACGTAAGCCGGATTGCCCTTGCTGTCGACGTTGCCCCAGTCCCTATGTCTCATCAGCGAATACGGAGGTGTCAGCTGCAGCGACAAGTTGAAATTGGAACCGCTTCGCGGATATATCTGCTGGTCAGTCGAGTTTCGAGAGAGAGAGATCGTATAGCTGAGATTGTGTGAAATACCGTTGTCGAATATGAAATAATTGGAAAACCAGTTCGTGAGTTTGTATGTCTGCCAGCTGAGACCGTTGTACAGGACGAAATAGTTGTCGGGCCACTTCAGCCGTTTTCCGATGGAAGACGAGAAGCCGAACACCTCGAACTGGCGGTCGTTGCTCAATATGTTAAGGGCCAGATAGGAATCGGTCTGCTTCGAATAATATGCCGCAACGTTCAGCGATGTAGGCTTCTTTCCGAACAGCCACGGTTCCGTGAAACTTGCCGACAGCGACGTATAGTACGTGCCGTTGGTCTGGAAACGGAACGACAGAATCTGCGCATCGCCGAGAGGAACAGGTCGCCACGCGGACTTGTCGAAGAAACGGCGGGTGGAGAAGTTGTTGAAACTCACCCCGACTGATGCCACGAAGGTGTTTCCTCCCCAGCCTCCGGAAAGTTCGAGCGTACTGGAAGGCTTTTCGGTTACGTTGTACACGAGGTCCACCGTATTGTTCAACTGGTTGGGGATGACCGAAAATCCCGTCGCAGGATCCATTATGGATTCAGGGTCGAATTGTCCGAGCGAAGATATCTCCCTTATGGAACGTTCGAAATCGGACTGGGAATAAAGGTATCCGGGACGGGTAAACAACTGGCGGCGCACCACACGCTCGTTGGTGAGGTCGTTGCCATTGATGATGATGTTGTTCAACGTGGCCGGTTTCCCCTCGGAAATGCGTATCTCCACATCCACGGAATCACCGTCGATATTGAGTTCCACGGGATTGATGTTGAAGAACAGATACCCGTTGTCCGTGTAGAGTTTGCGCACGTCATAGTCAGTCTGCTTACCGCCTCCGTAGAGTTTGTGCTGCATATTCACCACGTCATACACGTCCCCTTTGCTGACTCCGAGTATTCCGTTCAGCATATCGGTGCCATAAACCGAATTACCTGTCCAGGTGATGTCCCTGAAATAATACTTCTGTCCCTGATCTATGTAGAAATCTATGCCCAGCCGTTTGTCGGTGACATAATATATGGAATCCTTGACAATCCTGGCGTCACGGTATCCCGCTTCGTTGAAAGCGGAAATGAGTTCTTTCTTGTCGTTGGGGTATTCTTTCTCGTTGAATTTCTTGCTGCTGAAGAAGTTGTATATCTTGTTGGATTTGGTCTTCTTCATTGCCTTGGCCAACTTTATTTCCTTTATGCCGGAATAACCGATGAAGTTGATGTCACGTATCTTTATCTTGGGTCCTTTGTCACTGGCGAAATTGACGCGTATGGCATTGTTGATGATGGAATCCTTCGACGTCTGGATGTCAACTTCCGTCTTGAGGAAACCCTTTTCTGCAAAATATGCCTTGATGATCCTGGTGGACACGTCCTCCACATATTCCGAGAACTCTCCGCCGCGCCGCAACGAAAGTTTGTCCTGCAGGTCCTTTTGCTCGCCCTTCTTTATTCCGGAAAAAGTCCACCTGGACACACGGGGCCTTTCCTTGATACATATCTTGAAATAGGCTGAATCTCCTGATGCGTCAATGCTGTCAACGGCTACTGCAATGTCCTCAAAGAACCTCTGTGCCCACAGTCTGGATACTATGGAAGAAAACTCGGTACCCGGAACAGTCACTTCCATCCCCTCGTGCAGACCGGATAACCGGACGATCTGCTGCTCGCTGAAATGGTGATTGCCTTCCACCCGAACCCCGGCGACCTGAAATTTTCTCGGATTGCCGTAATCGACGACATACCCGCCCCCCTTCGACGCAACGGGGATGCACAGCAGGACCGTCAGTATCACGGAAAGAGTGAGCTTGCGACGTTTCATTTAACCAAGATTCGTTACAACCTGCAAATATAACAATTAATAATTGACTTTCCCATATCTGCGGTCGCGACCGGCATATTCCTCCAATGCCGCCCTGAATCCGTCTTCCCGGAAATCGGGCCACAGGGTATCGGTAAAGACGAATTCCGAGTAAGCGGCCTGCCAGAGGAGAAAATTGCTGATACGCTGCTCTCCAGAGGTGCGTATGATAAGGTCGGGGTCCGGCATACCACGGGTGGACAGATATTTTTCCAGATCATCGTCTCCGGCGGCAGCCATTTTCAGGGCGGCTTGACTTATGTCCCACTTGCCGCTGTAACTCAGGAACACCGACATCGTGAGGGCTGTATTGAATTCAGTCATCTTCTCAAGGTCACCGATTGCCGTCTGAAGCGGAAGCGGAAGACGTTCTCTGTTGCCGATGGCCTTGAAACGCACGTTGTTCCGCACAAGAGTTTCGACTTCCTCCTGCACCGACTTCAGCATAAGATTCATAAGCGCGGAGACTTCTCCCTCGGGGCGAGCCCAGTTCTCTTCCGAGAAAGCGAAGAAAGAAACATACCGGATTCCATATTTCACGGCTTCTTCCGTTATCACACGTATGCTGCGAACACCTTCTATATGTCCTTCCACCCTATCCTTGCCTTTCGCAGCGGCCCAGCGCCCGTTGCCATCCATTATCATTGCAACGTGCAGGGGGATTTTTTTCAAATCATTCATTGTTCACTTACGTTTCATTCCTTACGTCCTCACCCCAAAAAAGTTTGCTCCTGAGGGCTCCGATGAAATCGCTTTTGGAAAGTCTGACCCTCCCAAGCGAAAACTGTGCCAGCGAAATGTCAAGTCTGACGTCCGCTCCTACCGTAAAATGACGATTGTCCAGAGCGAGGGCGGCCGTACTGTCACGGCACCTCAGGGACAGACTTATGACAGCGGACGAAGGCACTATCAGCGGACGCGCATTGAGGTTATGTGGGGCGACAGGCGAGATAATCAGCACCTTTGCTTCCGGATGACAGATGGGGCCTCCGACACTGAGCGAATACGCTGTCGAACCCGAACTCGTCGCCACAAGAAGTCCGTCTGCCCAATATGTCGGAAGGGACTGGCCGTCAAGAACGGCATCCACTCCCAGCATCGCCGCGCCGCAACGGCTCACGCACACTTCATTGAGAGCCGTCATAGGTTCACCCCCGTTCACTTGCACCTGAAGCATTTCCCTTTCTTCGACAGCGTACTGCCCCTTGCGAAGCGCGTCAATCACGTCCGAAGGAGCGTATTCCGAGAGAAAACCCATCCTTCCGAAATTGACTCCCAAGACCGGAATGCCCCTCCCTGCCACTATCCTGGCGGCTGAGAGGAATGTCCCGTCTCCTCCGGCACTCAAAAGCATATCGGTGTCCCTTCTGAGATCTTCCGACGAAGAGACTTCATAGACATCGAAATCCTTGAGTTCGTGAAGGAATCCGGACAAGCGCCCGTCCTCCTGCGGCATATACAGAGCGAGTTTCATAAGTTTGCATTTTAGCACTCAAATTTAACCATATTTTGCGATTTTACATTATTTTTGCGTGTTATGACAAGGTTAAGCGTAAACATCAACAAAATCGCCACCCTCCGCAACTCGCGTGGGGGGGACGTTCCGGATCCTGTCAAAGCCGCCCTGGACTGCGAACGTTTCGGTGCGGAAGGCATCACTGTACATCCCCGACCTGATGAAAGGCACATCCGGTACAGCGACGTGCGGACGCTCAGGCCCTTGCTCACTACGGAATTCAACATAGAAGGCAATCCGATACCGGCCTTCATCGACCTCGTGTGCGAAGTAAGACCCGACCAGGTGACGCTGGTCCCCGACGCTGCTGACGCCATCACATCCAATGCCGGATGGGACGTAAGGGGAAATATGGATTTTCTGAACGCCGTCTGCCGGAAATTCTCAAGCCTTGGGATAAGGACATCCATATTCATCGACCCTGACCCCCGTCAGGCCGTTGCCGCAGCGGAATGCGGCGCCGACAGGATTGAACTCTACACTGCGACATACTCGGAAGGATATGCCTCCAGTCCAGAAAAGGCGGTGGCGCCATATCTCGAAGCGGCTACGGCTGCGCGGGAATGCGGTCTGGGCCTCAATGCGGGACACGACCTCAACCTCGACAACCTCAATTTTTTCATACGCACCATACCCTGGACCGATGAAGTTTCCATAGGACACGCACTCATCTGCGATTCTCTTTATTCCGGGCTTGAAGCCACTATAGGAAGTTATCTGTCGGAAATCCGGAATTTTTGATTATCTTTGCAAGATAGACACATCGATAATATCAATACATTCATACAATGAAAAAAGCACCATTCATTCTCAGCGCAGTCGCCCTCGCGGGCGTAATCGCGCTCGCCATCACGATGATTGTCAAACCGGCAGGCAAATGCGCCCCGCAGGACACCCCTCAGGCAGAACCTTCCGAAAGTTCCATCGTGTTCTTTGACATAGACCGCGTGGCATCAGAGTACGATATGGCCAATGACCTGCGCAGCGTCGTGGAGACCAAGGCTCAAAGCATAAGCGAAGACATAAACCGAAGGGGGTCACAGCTCCAGAAGGATATGGAAGCATTCCAGGACAAGATTGACAAGGGCCTTATGACCCGTTCCACGGCCGAGGTCCAAGGGCAGAAACTTCAGGAGCGCCAGAATTCATATCAGAATTACGTGGCCCAGAAGCAGCAGGAGATTCAGGAAGAGGAAGCAGTGATGATGAACAAAATCGGTGACGCCATCAACACTTATGTGGACAAATTCCGCGAAAACAAGGGTTACGCCATGGTATTCTCCACGACAGGAGGAATCCTTCCGGCTCCTATAGTGTCGGCTGACAGCGCTCTCGACGTCACGGATGCCATCATCGAGGGGCTCAACAGCGAATACGTTAAAGAAAAAGAGAAATCAGACAAGTAGTCAACATACTGTTGCTTACGGCATTGCTTCTGTTCCCGCGCACGATGAGAGCGCAGGAGCAGAAATTTTCCGCACCCGGTGGAAATGGGACGGAGTACGTCCTGAAATGGTTTGAATCGCTCGACGAAGTGGCTGAACGCTTCGAAGTGAGCGTGGAAGACATACTGTCCTTCAACGGGTTGAAATCGGAAAGCGAAGCCAGAAAGAAGAAAAGATTCCGCATACCGGACAAGTCCTACAAGGCAGAGGCGCCGGTTTCCGCCGTCGAAGCGATTGTCTCGGCTTTCCCTGTCGTGACCGCACACGATACGGTCCGCAGCGCGGAACCCGTCAGAGACACTGCGGCAGGCCCTGCTGAATGGAAAGGATTCGCGTCACTCAACGGCAGTCCGGTCACACATATGGCCCTTGTGTTACCCTTCACCGGTGAAGGCCGTACGGGATCCCTTTTCGACTTCTACAGCGGAGTCCTTATGGCAGTCAGAACCCTGGGGGAACACGGCGTAAGGACCGAGTTGGAAGTGTTCGACTACAATGCGGACGGAGAAAGGTTCCAGCGCGAAGATTTCTCGAAGTACGATTTCGTACTTGGGCCCGTAAATCCGGAGCAGGCCGGTTCAGTGCTCCGCATAGTGTCCCCGCACAGTTTCGTGGTCTCCCCTCTTGACCAGAAGGCCGCCGGGATGGCTGACGACTGCAGACATTTCATCCAAGTACCCGTCAACGTAAAAGAGCAGCATGAGGATGCCCTGGACTGGCTCGCCGAAGAGTACTCTCCGACGGATGCGGTACTCGTGTTCAAGGAAGCCGGCGCTGACAGCACCGTCTATGAGAAAGGTCTGAAAAAACGGGGCGTACCGTACAGTACGATATCTTATGACATACTCCAGGGAAGAGGCATCATAGAACGCATAGAGAAAATTTCATCAGGAGCCGGTCACATCAGGGCGCTTATGGCATCGGAAAACGAGGCATTCTGCAATGACGCCGTCCGCAACCTCAGCCTCATGACCCACCGCGGAATGGAAGTCACTCTTTACGGGACTTCTAAACTGCGCAGCTTCGAGACCATAGAGCCGGAAGCATTTCACAACGTCAACCTGCATATGTCCTCCACCTATTTCATAGACTATGACGTGAACGGGCTCAAAAATTTCCTGCTCGCATACAGGGCTCTTTTCAACTGCGAACCGGGTCCTTTCGCCTATCAGGGATATGACATCTGCTCGTATCTCATCTCGACCAGAGATACTTTCAGATCCGACTGGATCAACAGACTCGAAAACGGAAGATATTCCGGATTCCAGACAGACATCCGCTTTGAGCGCAAAGACGCGGCGGCCGGACTGGTCAACACGGCGGTCCGCAGGGTTGTTTTCGAAAAAGATTATCAGGTAAGGCTGCTCCGCTAACCCAATAGGGTGCGGGCATTGGCTACGGCTTCCGGAGTAACCTGCGCACCGCTGAGCATCCGGGCGATTTCCATAACTCTCTCCTCCGGGGAGAGTTCTTTTATAGATGAGACATCGCCTTTGTCCCCTGCGGTCTTTGACACCAGAAAATGCGCGCGTCCCTTCGCCGCCACCTGAGGCAGGTGGGTTATGGCAAACACCTGCATTCCCCCGGCCATACGGCAGATAACAGATCCCATCCGGTCGGCCACGCTGCCGGAAACTCCTGTATCAATCTCGTCGAATACCAGCACGGGCATATCCTGCAGACCCGCCATAATTGCCTTGATGCTCAACATTATCCTGGATATTTCACCTCCTGACGCGCATTTCGCCACGTCTGCAAGAGACTTACCGGCCGCATCGAAAAGGAAAACAACGGTATCAGCCCCCGTCGCGCCTCCGTTGCAGGAGATGAGCCTTATATCAAACAGAGCCCTGTCAAGTTCAAGATAATGCAGTTTGTCAAGAATGGATGCAGCAAGTCCCGGAGCCGCTTTTGCACGCGATGCGGAAAGCTCTGCGCACACCTGTTCGTAAAGGAACTGTGTCCGGGAAAGTTCCTTTTCAGTCTCTTTTATGGACTCCTCGAGTCCGGTTGTGTCATCCACCGTCCGGGCCAACGAATCTCTGACCGCGATAAGTTCCGCCTCGGAAGAAACGCCGTGACGACGCATAAGTTCATACAACAGAGACATCCTGTCCTCCACGAGGGCAAGCCTTTCTTCCGAGACAAGCACGGAGGAATCGAGCGTTTCCACCTCACCGAGAACATCATCTATCTCTATTCTGGCCGATTCGAGTCTGGAAACGAGATTTTCTGCCGCCGGGAGGAATGGGCCGGCCTTGGACAGACAGCGCTCCGCTTCCTTCAACGATGAGGACACAGGGCTGCTCACGTCGTTGGACGGGTTCAACAGTTCGCGTGCCCCCGTCAGCAATGACTTTATCTCTTCCGCATTGGCCAAGGTCCTCTGTTCCTCTTCGAGTTCGGTGAGTTCACCGTCACGCAGTCCAGCAGCAACAAGCCCGGAAAGGGAGGCGCTGTTGTATTCACGCTCGGAAAGCAAACTCGCAAGGCGGGTCTTCCTATCTTCGAGTTCAGACCGCAGGTCGTGAAGCCGTTTCCACTTTTCCCGACAGGAAGCGAGCAGCGCGCCGTTCCCTGCAAAGGCATCGAGCACCGAAAGTTGATACGTCTTGTCGGAAAGCATAAGACTCTGGTGCTGGGAATGTATGTCTATGAGCATCGAGGAAATCTCCGAAAGCACGCCGACAGACACCGGCACATCATTTATGAACGAACGGGAACGGCCGACGGAAGAGATTGTCCGGCGGATTATGAGGTGTCCTCCATCCCAGTCGATATCATTGAGCTCGAGCACCTCCCGCACTTTTTCCGAAGACAGGTCAAATTCCCCCTCGACCATACAGTTCCCATTTCCTGCCGATATGACGGACGCATCCGCCTTACCTCCCATAAGGAGGGACAATGCACCGAGGATGATTGACTTTCCGGCACCGGTCTGCCCGGTTATTATTACGAGACCGTCAGGGAAGGTGACGTCAAGCGCATCTATCAGGATATAGTTGCGTATGTGCAGGGAACTGAGCATACAGGACTGTCAAAGCAGTGAAGGATTATTCCTCCTCGTGCGCCTTCCTGTACGAAATTTCGCCCGCCTCGAACTCCGCAATGGCAACAAGGTCGGGTTTGGGCTGGCGCTCATAATATCTGGAGATTTCAATCTGCTCCTTGTTTTCGAACACTTCTTCCATCGTGTCCCTCTCGTTTCTGAAATCCTCAAGCTTCTTGTTAAGTTCTTTTTTCTCCGCGAGAGCTATCTGGTTGGCCCGCTTATAGAGTATGACCACTGACTCGTAAATGTTACCCGTAGGCTCCGCAAGATACTTTACGTCACGCGTGACGGTGTTGTTGGGAATCTTCTTATCCATAATCAAAAATGTCCTTATAAATAAAATACTTCCCGAATTCTCCGGGAAGTTTCAAAATTTTCATTTCTTTTTCTCTGCGGCCGCTTCCTGATTGCGGAGAAGAATCTTTCGCTCCCTCTCGAAATCCTTCTCCTTTTTCTCCAAATCGTCTTCCGTCCCGGAATAGCGGCCCAATTCCTTGAGGGATTTGTGATACATCGCATCGATTTCCTTACGGTAAATCGATTCGGGGAACTCGCCTATGAAATTGAGATAATCATCCACGAACTCCATATAACGGTCCTTCTGCTTCTCCGAGATGCTCATCTTCGAGAACTTGTACGACGACATACAGGTATAATACAGTATATCCTCCCTGTATATATTGTCGGAATTGTCTTTCAGCACGTTCTTCAACGCCGTGCGCGCCGCAAGATAATCCTCCATCTTGTAATAAAGTTTTGCAGATTCGTATGCCTTCCTGTCGAGTCTCCCGTTGAGATCCGTTATCATTTTTTCGCATTCTTCCCGATAAGCGGATTCTCTTCCTGAAACCAGATATTCGTTGATGGCTTCCAGGGCGGCGTGAGTTGGCTTCTGGTCAAGTTCGTAACGCAAAGTAGCCTTGTACATACAATCTATGCGGTAAAAAGCCGCTTCATCCACAAACGGGCTGGAGGGAAACATCGTGACGAAATTGGAGAAATTGGTCTCCGCCGTGACGAAGTCATTCGACTTGTAGTTGCTCAAGCCCCAGTAATATAGAACGGTGTCTTCGCGGGCCGTACCACCGGACGAGATGGACACGGATTCGAAAAGTTGCGCGGCCTTGGCGTATTTTTCCGCATCGAAATATTCGAAAGCCTTCTGATACTTGAGATTTTCATCATAACTGGCGAGCAGTTTGGTGAATTGCGACTTGCAGGAAACGGCGGAAACTGCCGCCAACGCAATCGTCAGATATAGTATGGAGTTCTTCATAAAATCACTTCAATCCGTTCAGATATTCCTTTGCATCGAGAGCGGCCCTGCATCCGGCCGCAGCCGCATTGACTGCCTGCCTGTATCTGGGGTCCTGCACATCTCCGGCTGCAAACACGCCCTCCACGCTCGTGCGCGTGGATTTGCCGTCAGTCACAATGTAGCCCTCGTCATCAAGTTCAAGCCGGCCGGCAAAAAGGTCCGACACGGGATGATGTCCGATTGCAAGGAAGAAACCGTCCACTTTGATATCAAAAACACTGCCATCCTTGCGGCGCAGTCTGGCACCCGTCACACCGGATTCGTCACCGAGCACTTCCTCCGTATTGCAATTCCACAGCACCTCTATGTTGGGCATCGAAGCCACGCGGTTCTGCATTGCCTCGGACGCGCGGAACACGTCCCTCCTCACTATCATATACACTTTCCTGCAGAGACCGGCAAGATATGTGGCCTCCTCGCAGGCCGTGTCTCCCCCGCCCACGACCGCCACGTCTTTCTTGCGGTAAAAGAATCCGTCGCAAGTGGCACAGGCGGACACTCCCATACCGAGAAAACGCTGTTCGGACGGCAGACCAAGATATCTGGCAGTGGCCCCTGTCGCTATTATGAGGGAATCGGCGCAAATATCAATCCCCCCATCCACGGTCACCCGGAAAGGCCGGACGGAAAAATCAACCGAAGTGAGAGAACCGCGACGTATGTCCGCGCCGAAACGCAGAGCCTGCGCACGCATCGAATCCATAAGGGCAGTCGCTTCGACTCCGTCCGGGAAACCAGGAAAATTCTCAACCACAGTCGTGGTTGTCAACTGTCCTCCGGGCGCCATCCCTTCATACAGGACCGGTGACAGATTGGCCCTGGCGGCATAAATGGCGGCTGTGTAACCGGCAGGACCGCCACCTGCTATCAGACATCTGATTTTTTCCATATCAATGCAAGAACCTGTGCTGAAACCATTGCTGACTATCGGCATTCGGCTGTCCCTTATTCGGAAACCGGTTCAAACGAGGCCGCCCAGCCTCCACCGGGAGCCATATGTATATTGATTGTCTCTTCCGACGATACGACCCGCTCTTCTATGGCGAAATCACGGGCAGCACGGTCAGCGTTGATGCCGTCCCTGTAGATTTTCACCTTATATCTTCCGGAAGGGAGGAAAGACAGGTCAAGTTTCATATCCCGCTCCTCCCAATCGGTCATTGCGCCTGCATACCATACGTGCCCGCTGCGACGCGCCATCAGGATGTATTCCGCAATGCGCCCGTCGAGAGCGACGGTCTCGTCCCACACGGTAGGGATGGCAGATATGAATCCCGTGCACTCGGGCTCGCGAATATAGTTGGACGGACTGTCGCAAAGCATTGTGAAAGGAGCATCGAAAATGACATATTCCGCGAGTTGGCGGCAGCGCGTACCAAGACTCATAGGTTCGTTGCCTACAGGATGCAAGTTGTCCCGCGCGGCATTGCGCATCGCTCCCTGGGTGTAGTCCATCGGACCCGCCATCATCCTTATGAAAGGAATAGTGACGTCATACACCACCTGCTTGTCGCTATCTTCCCACTTCAACTGTTCGAGGCCGTGAACGCCCTCGAAATTGACTACGTTGGGATATGTGCGCTGAAGCCCCGTCGGTTTGTATGCCCCGTGGAAATCCACCATCAGCTTGTATCTGGCAGCCGTCTCCGCGCATCTTGTGTAGAAGTTCACCACCTCCTGGTCATCGCGGTCCATGAAATCCACCTTGAATCCCTTGACACCCATCTGCGAATAGTGGCGGAACACGTTGTCCATATCCTTGTCCGCCGCGAGATAGCCGGCCCAGAGTATGAGATCCACGCCTTTCTTCTCCGCATAGGCGCAAAGTTCCACGAGGTCGATTTCAGGTATAACCTGCATCAGGTCGGCCTGCAGGTTGACAGCCCACCCTTCATCAAGTATGACATATCCTATGCCGTTATCCGAGGCGAAATCTATGTAATACTTGTAAGTGTCGTTGTTGATGCCGGACTTGAAATCGACTCCGTAAATGTTCCAGTCATTCCACCAGTCCCAGGCCACTTTGCCCGGCTTCACCCAACTCCAGTCGCCCTCCTCCGCAGGGCGTGCGAGTTTCCATACCATATCGCTTCCGGCAAGTTCCTTGTCCTCACGGGCAATCTGTATCACCCTCCAGGGAAAAGCCGCTCCCGGCTCACAATCTTTCGCGATGAAATCCTCCCGGCTGAGCACCACGCCCTGCAGATTGTTGTGTCCGCCCTGCTCCACATCCTTGGGATAACGCGCGTGGACACCGGTGAGGGCGGTCGCACCTTCCGTGTTCTGGATGCATAGACCGGGATAGTTGAAGAGATCCGCCTCAGTGATGGCAATCTTGTAGCCGCAGGGCGACTCCACCACTATGGGCAGGAAAGCCGCGCGTGTCCGGTCCCAATCCTTGAGAGAGACATATTCGTAGGTGTTCTCGAATGAGCAGGCTAGCTGTTCTTCGAGAGCTGTCCCCTCGTCCCTGTTGCAGTAAGGGACATAGGCCTTCCAATTACCTGGAAAACGAAAATCGGCGCATTCAGACCTTACGTCGAACTTCACGGACGATTTTGACACGAAGCGGTATGCCACTCCTTCGTCATACGCCCTGAAAACCAGATTGAAATCCTTGTATTTGAGAGTCATCTGATTGTACCTGTCCGTCACGGAAGCCCTCTTGTACACGTGTGTCGGGAGTGTCCTGTTCACAGATTCCCTGACTACTCCGCGAAGACGGGCGTCACCTCCGTAAACGGTGCCGTCGGTGAGGGTCATCGAAAGCGGAGACGGTTCTATGACGGTATCGCCATCCACTGTCACGCTGTACAGGAAAGCGCTGAAATTCACAGTTATCCTGCCATCGGGGGATTTCAGGATTTCTTCCTTCGCCGTTGCGGCGAAAGCGCACGCAAGGCATAGTGCTGAAATAATGATTCTTTTCTTCATAATTTGTAAACGATATTTTTCAAAGCGACAAATATACGGCCTGACGCTCACAAAGATAAGACTTACTAATCATAAATCCTACCCGGTTGCCCCGATTTCTCCGGAACTACGGTAAAATACCGGTCGAGCGCCACCTTTGCGAAAAACGTGCCCATAAACTTTTCTCGCAACTTTCCATATTTGTTTTCGGATTTTATTGTACATTTGCAGTAAATACCGAATACAATGGGTGAATATGTAAAAAGAGAAAGATATCTCCAAAGGCTGATTGACAGTTTGTTGGTTCCGTAATAAAAGAGGCACTTACGCAATTGCGCCTGAGTGCAACTGCTCAATGGGGAAAATCATATCCCAATCTTCTCCCCAAACGATATTGCCGTCATCAATGGTGAATTTCTCGAATTCGGCCTCATCAAGATATTTGTTGTATTGGGGGTGCGGGTGAGAGCGTATGAACTGCCCGACATT